>CAZZCP010000082.1:0-9707 GCA_964653235.1 uncultured Pseudobdellovibrionaceae bacterium
GCGATTTTGCTCTGTTCTTTGGCTGGAATTGCAATCATTGCCGAACGCGCAAGAGTTTTATGGGCAGCATCACAAGTAAGTAAACGAGATCTTTTAAATCAAATTAGCTCTTATGTAGTGCAAGGCAATTTAGACAAAGCCATCTCGATTACTTCACAAATTCGCAGTCCATTAACGAATATCGTTCGCGCAGGCTTGGTCTCTGTAGCCAATGGCAAAGATGCCGAAGACACGCAAACTGCAATGGATGCTGTTGCCTTAAGAGAAGTACCCATTATTGAAAAAAGAATCGGGCTTCTTGCCACACTTTCAAATATGGCTACCTTGTTCGGACTACTTGGAACGGTCACAGGTTTGATCGGAGCCTTTGCCGCTGTGGGACAGTATCAAGGACAAGAAAAAGCCAGCTTTCTTTCTGCTGCAATTGCCGAGGCGATGAATACCACTGCCTTTGGTTTGATTGTAGCCATTCCCCTCTTGGGAGCTTTTGGAGCTTTGAACTCATGGGCTGGAGACATTATCGATGACATACATGAATCGAGTGTTGCTACCTTGAACTTTATTCTCTCTAACCGCAATAAGATAGGCTGATTGCTTTATGGCAAAAAAGGTCAATGAAGAACTCAACCTATCTCCTTTTATCGACTTGTTTTCAACACTGGTGGTTTTTCTTATTTTAACCGCGGTATGGAATCAATTGAGTTCTCTCAGTACCAATATTGAGAGTTCTACTTCGAGCGACTCCCCTCCTCCTCCCAAGAAGCAAGTCGAACTTGCCGTGACCCTGCTTCCCACCGAAGTACAAATGATGGAGGACAAAAACATTCGTAAGATTGCCAATCGTGGCAAAGAACTCAATATGGAAGAAATCACTCGTATTTTGATTGAATGGAAGAGAAAGTACCCAAAGAAAAATGATGTAGTGCTAAATACTCAAAACTCGATACCCTATGGCAATATGATACGGGTTTTTGATACCATGGTGGGGGCAGAATTTCCCGATGTAGGAGTCAACACCCAATAATGGCAAGTGTAAGAGGAAACTACCGCAGAAGAATTCAAAAGCCAGGGAATCACATCACTCCTAAGTATGATCTATACTTTTTGCGAAAAAGAAAATTTGGAGAGGATAAAAAAGAAGAAGATTTTCAGCTTCCACTAACTTCGATGATTGATATGTTTTCTATGCTCGTAATTTTTCTCATTATGAATTTTTCAAGTACCGGTGAAATCTTCTTTATTTCAAAGGGAGTAAAACTTCCCGAAACCAAATTTGCTGCCAACTTACAAAGCAAGCCCCTTTTGTCGATTTCAGGAGATAAAGTATTTTTAGATGCAAAAAATGTCGGCTCCAATCCACTCAGTTTAATTGAAGACGATCTAACCAATATGCCCCAGCTAAAAGATGCTTTAAGGCGAATTAAAGCATTTGAGCAAAGTGTAAACCCCAATAAGCCATTCAAAGGCGAAGTAAACGTTCAAGCTGATGAGAAGACGCAAATTGTGTATATAAAACGAGTGATGAACACATTGATTTCTGAGGGCTGGACTGGAATCAATTTCGCCACTCGATCATCAGGAAGTGCAGGCGGAAGTCTTTTAGATCAAGCAGAACAAGAAGAAGAAGAATTTCAGTAATTATTTTGGCTGCTTTGCTACAGGTTCAGGTAGTTCTTCAATTATTTCTTTTCTATAGTCAGTGCGAAATTTCACGTAGTTCTTAAGAGTCAATCTTTGCCTGCCAATTAAATTCAGACGACCGTCATTCAAAAGCTCCCCTTTAACGTCTAGATCTTCAAGATCAAGTCGTTTTCTTTGTTGAGCATGGCTTGAGTGAACAAGAAACAAAGTTAAAAAGAGAAATAAAATACCTATAGACCAAATGTTTTTTAAGATTTTAGAACTCATCACTAAAATTTTATAAAAAAACAGCAGGATTGTCCATCCTGCCGTAGGGGGGTTCAATTGAATCTGGTCTTGGTCTATCTACTAATAGGTACAACATAAGAAGAGAAGACATCATCTCGCACTTTCAGTCCAAAGACTTCATCTTCTTTTCGATTGTCAGCCATTAGCTTTTGAAAGCTATACTTTAAGACTCCAGGACCATTTTTGTCAGATTGAGGAGTTTGAATGTAGTAAAGATAAACAACATTTTCACCAGCAGCATGCTCAAGTCCTGGAAGAGTATCCTCTGCTCTTACTTCAAGAGTTGTAAACAGCTCAAGAACAGTTTGCGAAAAGCTGTAGCAAGACTTTCCGCCCTCAATTCCAGTGGGAAAGACCCGCATATCATATCTTACCGCTTGCGGATCATAGATTAGAGGATTTCTGTGTTCTGAAATTTGAGTCCCCGCATCTTCTTCTTCAAAATCAAAGCTCAAACTCACATTCTGATCATCATTGGCAGAACCTTTGTCTTTAAAAGTGTAGATTTCAATTCCATCCAAGTAGCCATCCAAATCTGTATCGGGATTCAAAGGGTCACCATTAAACCGATCAGTACCACTGGGTCTTTGGTTTTTCAAATGAGCTTCTTCACACTTTGTCAGCATATCAAAGTCTTTATCTTCTCGATCTTCACATGGGTTCAGCACTTCACCGAATACCAAATATCGCCAAACAAAATAGTCACCATAACCCTTTAACGGACCTTCGCTCAGACTAAATCTTTTGGCTGGGTCTAAGCGATCAATTCCTAACTCGGCAAGTTCTGGCCCATATTGCTGAGAAATCTGTCTTTCATCTATATCACAAAGACCATCGGCATCAGAGTCTACGCCAACATCACCATTCAAACAGAAACCAGCATTCAAGTTATAGGTTAACATCTTTTTCATGCCCCAAGGCTCTTTGGTGGGCTTTACAACCAATTCATTAAAGTCGAGCTCATCGGTGTTGTTAAAGTTCACAAATTTTCCGCCGCCTTCATCTGCCATACCTTCAAGAATGCTCGTTGCGGTTCCACTGTTTGGGCCATAGTAAGCTGTACTAACAAAGATTCTTCCTGGTCGAAGAGAGACTATATCTCGCACCGAGCTGCGAATGGTTGCAATATCATTTGTATCGGTAGGAACACCATCAGATACAAAAAATACCATATAAACTGAATCCTCATCTAAGTTCTCTTCTATATCTGATCGAATCGCTTCGCGAGTCACACCCAAAGTCGAAAGATAAGGAGTGGACCCTGCATCTGGGCCACGCAAACGTGAGATTGCATCTCGAAATATCGGTTCATCTTGAGTAAAGTATGGGTTTTGAATGTAAGCTTGAGGATTACTATTATAAAAAGCAATCATTCCCCACTTAAAGAAATCTTCATGTAGGTTGTCATTATAAAACTTTTCTATATTGTTCGCTCTCTTCGTAGCTCCGGGGTCGGTTTCATTGTTAGAACCAGACTTGTCCATAACAAACAGAAATTTTGTGTATCTCTCAATATCTTCTGGTGGGCTAATGCAAAAATCTCCTGCTGATTTTGAGTTGATCTCTGGCTCCTCAGGTGGTCTTAAGTTGATATCCGAGCATGCACTCACTATAAAAAGAATTGAAATGAGTATGGACAATTTCATTGGCTTCCCCCATTGCTTTTATAAAAGCAAGACTAAGGCCAATGTAAGAAAACTCGACAGTTTTAAAAATCTAAGAAAATCATTTACTTAGAAGAAAATACGAAAACAAAACTTACAAATTTATGACTAGACTTTTGAACTGTCGAGAAAGACAACAATTTTAAATAAAATAAAATGATAAATTCTGTTTCATAACAAAACAAAAAACAAAGCCACTGCCCCAATATCATGTTGTGTGAATAAAAGTGCAATGCATAAAATTTATTTTATTGTTCAAGTTCTATTCGTTTTAATATCTTAAGTACTTTCTCTTTGGTTTTAAGATTGAGATTGATCTGAAGCTCATAGGCTTTCTCTAAATTGCTTGAGATCTCACTGCCTTTTAAACCAAGTTGAAGAAGATCTTGAGCTTTCACCAAAGCCTCAGGAGGAGAATAGACAGCGCTACTTCCCCTTGATTGACGAAGCAATGAAAGCGAAAACACCTGAAAATGCGCTGGGTACTTTTCATAGATTGCCAATAGATCAGGATAGATCATAAGCGCCCTATGACATGCGTACAAATTGTCTGCTGTCTTGAGCATCTCAAAGCCTTTCTTTAGTGACTCGATTTCTTGGTATTCTTTTTTGGAGAGCCTCCAGAATCGAGCCTTTTTCCAATTCATACAATCAGACAAAGCATAGGGGCTAAAAAAAGCTATCACCGATGGCAGATCTGTATATTTTAGAAAGCTTTTGTTTAAGTATAAGCTTCTTGCAAACAGCAATTCATCTAAGCCAAATGACTGAAATCGAGATAGCGCAGCCATTCGGTTCTCACCTTTTAACAGCTTTCTTATCTCTTCCATCACTCTTTCTCTCGAAATCTGAAGCAATAGATCTTTGTGCTCATAAAGGGCTCTCTCTGTTTCGCTTTCAAATTCAAAACCCAACTGACTGTGAAATCGAAGACCACGCAAGATTCGCAAGGCATCTTCTTGCACCCGATCATGGGCATTGCCTACAAATCTTAAAAGAGAGCGTTTTAAATCCTCTCTGCCCCCAACATAATCAATGATTTCATCTTTTCTAAGATCATAAAAAAGAGCATTCACACTAAAGTCTCGTCGAATTGCATCCTCTTTTTCATCGCAGAATTCAATTTGATCTGGATGTCGATAGTCTGTGTAGCCCACTTCTTTTCGAAAACGTGTGAGCTCAAAAAGGCTTCCATCAATTTTGACCATTGCCGTACCAAAATCTTGTGCATGCAAAAGAGTGTCTGGAAAGATTTTCGCAACTTCCTGCGGACTGGCACTGGTAGCAAGATCAAAGTCTTTGGGGACTTTAAACCGAAGAGCATCTCGTACCGCCCCTCCAACAAGATATAGTTTGTGAGCTTTGAGTTTCTCGTGAAGATATTGTAATTTTGGCCAATCGGGATGACTTTTTAATACTTTCACAGTTTAAGTTTGCTATGAATCCAGTGGAAGAAAAACTAAAAAAAGAACTTCAGAAAATCACCTCTCTGGATTTTGGTTTTGCCCGCCTACAAAAGCCGATCAGCTTAGAAATCTATCGCCAATGGATCAAAGACAATAAATATGCAGATATGAATTATCTTAAAGAACATATAGATACTAGAGAGCATCCTCAGAAACTCCTTCCAAGAGCAAAAAGTGCCATCGTTTTTAGACAGTTTTACTACCCTCATGAAGAAGCATCTGATGCCATACCGAAACAGCTTAAGGTCGCAAAGTATGCACAAGGAAAAGATTATCACCATTGGTTTAAAGAAAAACTTCAAGTCATTGCCAACAAATTGCAAGCTATCTATAAAGAAAAAGAATTTTTATGTTTCACAGATTCTTCGCCAATACTTGAAAGAGATTTAGGCTATCGTGCTGGACTAGGCTGGTTTGGTAAAAACACCTGTTTGATCGACCAAAAAAAAGGAAGTTTGTTCTTCTTAGGCGAGATTTTTACTGACCTTGATATAGACAATTCAGAACTCCATCCCGATCGATGTGGTAGCTGCACTCGCTGCATTGATGCCTGTCCCACAGGAGCTTTGAAAGAAAAAGATCTGGACGCCAACCTCTGTATCTCTTACTGGACCATTGAAGCTAAAAAAGAACTGCCTAAGGATTTGAATTTCAACTCATGGTTTTTTGGTTGCGATATTTGCCAAGACGTATGCCCATGGAATCTTAAAATTCACCCAGATCTCAAAGAAAGTCCAACTCAAAACCGAAACCAATTGATTCAAGAACTACTTGAAATTCTCAATTCAAGTAACAAACAGCTCGAAAAAAGATTCTTAGGTACCGCTTTAAGTAGAGCGAGACCAAAGCATCTAAAACAAAACGCGATGAAAGTCGCTATTGAACAAGATCTCACTGAGTGTCTTGAAGCGATTCGAAACTACCAAAATTCAGAAGATGAAAAATTGAGAAATTTTGCCACTTATGCTCTCCATCAATTAGAGAGAGTTTAGGTTTTATCCTCATTATGAGAGCTTCAGATCAAGTTCATTTAAGATAGGCTAAAGGCAGAATAAAATATAAAAACCTTAACAAGAGCTAGCCAATGCCGAGTGATTTCATCAACTCATCCAGCTTAGCCTGCTCTGGGTTAACATCTTTTGCTAAATCATCTGTTTCTTTTCTATCTGCGGCTGTCTCTACACTGGATCTTAGACCCGCTTTGAACTTTTCATTGATCCATTTCAAACGATCTAGAAAAGTTACCGTTGCAACTTCTTTAACACCTGTTTCGTTAGAGGTACCCAATCTATTAACGATATCTTCCATCATTTCGGTTGCGTCGATCAAAAAAGCGACAATGATCGCGAAGAACTCTTTGTCTTTCACAACTTGTGAACCCTTATATCCTACAATCTTACAAAGTTCACTATAGTCTCCGACTTGTTTTACCGATTGATTTTGATTGAGCATATAGACATTTTTAGCCCCACCCATAATTCGATCAATTTGTTGACCGAACTTTTCGAGCTCTTTTCCACGACTTGGGTCTTCTTCAATCTCTTCGAGAAGATCAAGATTCGACTCAATCAAAGCTAAAGACTCTTCCTTAAAATCTTGCAAAATTTCATCCATATACTTACCCTATTTAAAAAGGAATTTCTTGGCAATGTCTGAATATATATCCATTCGCACAAGTACTCTCCGTGGAGACCAAAAAATCAATTTTGATCTTTTTATCTACATGCCCATGAGAGACAAATACATTCTTTATATTCGCAAAGGAGACAGCTTTGAAGGCAACAGGCTACAAAACCTAAAAGACAAAAAGCTCAAGAAACTCTTTATCACTCCAGATGCAGAAGAACATTACAGGCAATACTTAAATAACAACTTAAAGGCGGCCTATGATGATTCATCTAATAAAAGTGTTGAAGAAAGATCAGAAATTGTTCAAGGCCACCAAGAGAGCAATGCCGAGATGGTGATTGAAGATCCTTCTAGTGAAGCAAATTACAATCTAGCAAAAGATGGAATAGGAAAGTTTTTCGATTTTTTAGAGAAATACCCAGACTCCGCCGGTAAGGTTTTTGCTATTGAAAATATAGATAAAGGTCTGGCTCATCATGGTGTTACTGTTGCCACTTTAACTCGAACAGTTTGCCAAAATATTGGAATGGATAATCCCGAGTCGAACAAAGAATTGATGCTAGGAGCATTGATTCACGACCTAGGGCTTGCTCATATTCTAGTTAGCTCGCAAAAGCACTACGAGCAAATGGACTCTCAAGAAAAATTGATCTACGAGACACATCCCACTGTAGGTGTCTCTTTTGCCAAAGAGAGCAATCATTTTGACCCCAATGTCATTCATATCATCAAACAACATGAAGAACTACTCGATGGAAGTGGCTACCCCGAAAAATTACATGATAACAAGATCGATGGCCTCGCTTTGATTGTTGGAATGTGTAGTCAATTTAACAAAAGGTCTTATCTTCTTAACGAAAACCCCGCAGATATAATGAAAAATATGATGATCCATTATGTTGGAAAATATCCTTTGCCTAATTTACAGGCACTGCAAAAAGCCTTGAAGCATCATGGTATAATTTAAGAACTGCTCCCTTTTGTTTCACTTTTTTTACTCAATCTTTTTGTACTTTCAATAACCTAGTATCTTTGTCCGAAAATGTCTCAGAATTTTAACAAATTCGGATAGAATTCAATTAACATTTTAAATACTTATTTGCTTTCGGACGGACGTCCGAAGTGAAACAAAAGGGAGCAGTTTTAAATTCTTAACGGTTGAAATGAAATCAAAATCAAGCGCCTCAAAGACCCATCATAATCAGGAGATCGATGCTCTACTGCTGGCACGCTCCAAAACTTGCTGCCTTTCCCGCCAGTAAAATAGCTGGCAGTTGCCTCTGGGCTATGATTCGCATGTAAATATTCAGGACCTTTGCCGTCAATACTCAAAACCACCCGAACATAGTGTGCATTGTCTATATGAAAAGAATTATAACGTATCCCGGCAGCTCCCGGCTGGGACCATCGAAATTGAACCTTGGTAGCTGTCATTTTGTAGCCCTCTACCAATAGAACCTTCTCAAGATAATGAATGTATTTATTTAAAAGTCCCGAAATAATCGGCTCACTCCATCTCATGAATTTTTTCGCTTGCTTAAAATCCACCTCTCTCATTGGATTTCTTGGTGAACCAAAGGCTCGGTCAACAGTTTGTAAATTGCCATGAACTGAAGGAGAAAAAGTATACTGCCCATTTGCTGCAAGATTCTCGAGTTGAGCAAAGACTTGAAGGTATTGCGCTTTTTCATGCAAGAGCGGCACTCGAAAGTGCCCGTGATCGAAGAAGCTTTCACGCTTTTCATGCAAAGCACTTTTACTGTGCAGCGTAAATAGTTGATGACACTCAAAGGCCTGAAGGGAGAAGGAGAAAAATAAGAGCAAGAAGTACTTCATGAGTACGCATGCTAATAAAAGTTTTATTATTGTCTTGAAAAATCTTCCGACAAGCAGAGTTCTCATAATAATTGAAGAAATTTTCTAAATTCATTAGGGAATAAAAGTGAATAAACTGCTCCCTTTTATTTCACTTTTTAAGTTCATCCAAGAGTAATTAAGTATTTAAAATGTTTAGTGTATTCCGTCTGAGAAGCTTGAAATTTGAATACATTCTCGAAAAAGTATTCTAAGTCATTGAAAGTGCGATTCAATATTGCGAAAAAAGTGAAATAAAAGGGAGCAGCTAAAAAAGTGAAACAAAGGCTTAATATCTATCTCTGAAATCTTTAAGTTTCGTAAGTACAGGCCTGAAACTTATTAGAATAATTCTACGGCGAGAACCGTCATAATCCGAAGATCTATGTTTTACAGCTGGTATGCCCCAAAAATTCTCTGATAGTCCTCCTGTAAAAAAAGCAGCCTTCGGACTAGATTGAATTTCCGATCCTTTAAAAACGGGGCCCTTTCCATCTACATTGATAATAGTTCGTACATAATGCCCCAGATCAATGTGAAAACTACCTTGTCGAATTCCAGGAGTAGATTCATCAGACCAACGAAATTGTATCTTGCTAAAAATTATTTTATAGTCGTCTGAATTTAGAATTTTTTCTAAATATTTGGCATATCTTTCGGCAATCTCTTTGATTTTTGGATCATTTTCTCTCATAAATTCAATAGCCTTAGCTTTGTCAATTCGCTCTGGATTCTTTGCGACATGAAATGCATCTATGACACTCCTTAAATTCCCATTTTTACCACGACCATAAGTGTATTGCCCTGTAGGAATAATCGCTTCTAAAGCTTCAAATATCTGCCGATACTCTGCTCTTTGGTGTAATACAGGGCTCTGGAACAAACCTGTAGCCAAAAAACTGGATCTGAATGTTTCTATGGAGGCTTTGGAATGAACAGAAAAGTAATGGTGGCAATCAAAGGCCTTTAGTGATGGTGCAAAAAATAAGAAGAAAAGAAAAAGCTTCATGGGCAGTCATTTTAATAGGCTCTATGAGTAAGTCCTAAAAAATAAAGCTCCAAACAATAAACTCATATTTATTAGAAAAATTACTAGCTGCTCCCTTTTACTTCACTTTTTTGATCTTTGAAACGGCAGCCATTTGTCCGAGATCTCTACTTCTTT
>CAZZCP010000083.1:0-5472 GCA_964653235.1 uncultured Pseudobdellovibrionaceae bacterium
TATTGAAATTGCATTTTTATTTGCGCGAAAAAGTGAAATAAAAGGGAGCAGCTAGTAAGTGACTAAAATTACTCAGATTTGTTAATATTTTTTTAGTTTGTAAGTTTTTCATTAGTTGTCCGCTTTCAGGCTTTCTTTCTTTCTATTTTTCGTTCTAGACTTAAGTCAGACCAAAAAGGGGTGTTGGGCTATGAAAAATGGATTTTTACTACTCATCTTATCTTTTACTTTCACAGTAAGTGCTTATCAGAAAGACAATTATTATGGTGAAGACTTTTACCGTTCTTTGCGCGGACTGGATGACAATTCAATGAAAATAAAATTAAAAAAGATTTTAACTTCATACCATAAAAGCATTCCAGGTCATCCAGATCAAATTCAGACTTCATGTGAGTCTGAGAATTGCTATCGTCATGTTTCACATGGGTACCGAGAAGCCAGAGCAAAATTGTTTGGCCATCTTCATTTAGAAAAATCGAGCAGAGAATATAGTTTAGTGGGAGTTTACTGTGAAAAAAGATATTTTTCCTCTGATTTTAATGGTCAAGCGATAGGCCCCAATCGCATTCCTGATCATAGCGTGATCAATGCCGAACACACTTGGCCCCAAAGTCGTTTTACTCGCAGTTTTCCTAAAACTTTGCAGAAGTCAGATCTTCATGCTCTTTTTCCGGTGACTTCTCGGGTAAATTCTACTCGCGGCAATATGCCCTTTGGTCGAGTGGTTCAATCGATTGATTTGATTTGCAATGGTGGCGCTCGTGTTGGTTACTTAAGTTCGGTCAGTAATGACACTTACTTTGAGGTTCCTGATAGTCATAAGGGTAATGTTGCACGTGCTATGTTTTACTTTTCGACTCGCTATGGATTGAGTATTGATCCTGTACAAGAAAAGTATTTGCGTGAGTGGCATCAGTTAGACCCTGTGGACGAATTTGAAGAGTGGCGCAATGATGAAATTGCCAAATTTCAAAAGACCAGAAATCCATATATCGACTATCAAGAACTTGTTGCTCAAATTGATGATTTCTAAGAAGTCTTAATGCGTCCTTTTGCTTCACTTCGGACATCTGTCCGAAGTAGCTTAATTTCAAAATACACCATTCATTTTGTCAGCAAGAGCTTAAAAATTCGATGCTTCTTCGAATCCAGCTCCGAGCTCTTTGAAATACAGGTTTTATTCAAGAAAAAGTGTAACAAAAGGCAGCGCTTAAGCTTGAAATCTGCGCTATTTTTCAATAATCGGTGAGCTACAGGCCGAAATAGAATATGTAAGCTTAAAACAATTTATGCTTGATTCTTTTTAAAAATTTCGAATTCGGCTTTTTGTAAAACCGATTCATGGGTTGCTTCAAGTACTACTTTAGGTGCCTTGCCAGCCTCATAAGCTTCGAGCCAGCGAGACGTACAAAGACACCAGCGATCACCTGCCTTTAAACCCGGAAAACCCCACTCTGGTTTTGGAGTGCTCAAGTCATTGCCTTTTTCTTTTGTGTATTCTAAGAACTCATCCGTCATTTCAGCACAGATACAATGTTCTCCAAAATCAGAGCTATCTGTATTGCATGTTCCATCACGAAAATAGCCTGTCTTTGGATTCAAGCTACAAAGCTTTAATTCTTCGCCCAATATGTTTTTAGAAGTCTTCAATTTCTTCAACCCACTCTGGATAATCAATAAAAGGATTCCTAGTTTTCTGAAATTCTGCGATAGAGTCATTACGCATACGTTCAAAATCATCGACAGGGTCGAGACGGTGCCAATCTCTTAAGTAAGTCTCTTCAATATTTGAGATTTCAAGATCGTAGCGAACTGCCATATAAAAAAGTGCTCTAGCTGCATTGCCCTTATGATCTTCAGGGGGTTCAAAATAAAAATTAGAATCTACTGAGTTGCGATAGCCCATGCGAACACTGGGGCATACTTGTGATCTGACTTCAGATACATCTGCGAGTTTGTGATTTGATCTTGAAGAATTGGCACGACTGTTGGTCGGAAAAAGTGCATGCAGATCAGAGATAGCGAGATTGAGTGTTCGACCATAGAGTCTTTGTTTGAGCTTGCTTTGTGGCCAAGTGTGTTCGGTATTGATTTTGTTGTGGTTGGGAATTTGCCAAGGACCAGGTTTATGACTATAAAAATCAGATTCAGTATAAGTGATTTGGCAGTATACATCTCTTACAGCATATTCACCATCTACTCTTTCAAGATGAAGATCGCCATATAGCTTTTTTCTCGCCATTTTATCACCCAAGTATTGATGATAAACATGACTGTAGCAATTTTCACCTCGGCATGAAGAGAGAATTAAATCTTTGGCACCAGGGCGAATTTTGTGATCTAACTTTAGAACCAGATGTAAGTATTCTCGAAAATCTGTTTTGTTCTGTTTGAGCTCGCCATAGTAATTGTATTTTTCCCAAGCCTGTACCGATAGACTGACCAGACAGAGAAGAATGCATTGCAAGATCCTTTTGCGCATAAAACTTCCTTTGTTATTCAAATTGTCCTTCTTTAGGCTAGATCAGATTGACCAAGGTCGGGTGTAAAAAGGGCGTTCAAATCAAAAACCAATGAAAGGTCTAGTTTTTTGATCGCAACTTCTGCAAACTAAGGAGACTGTTACAATAATAGATGTGAATGTTTTTTGGATTCTTCCTATTGCAGCTATTTTGATTTTTATTCTTCGTATCCGCTATCCTTTTGCGCGAAGGAGTTTTCAGTCGGCGCTGGTTTTTTTCTCTGTTGCCCTCTTGCTGCAATTTCAAAACTGTTCTAAAACAGAAGTAGTAGAAACAAAATCCAAACTAGAAGAAATTCGCTAATGGCAAAGAAACCAAGTTTAGAAGATCTTGAGAAAAAAGGCTCTGACCCTAAAAGTGAAGAAAAGGTCAAAGAGTCTTTTGAATCATACTATGAAAAGCAAAAGTCTCGCTTTTCTTTTTTTCACGAACTCGAAGAAATGTATGATTGGTTTGTATCAGGAAAAATGTCTAATAAAGATAAAGCTATCTTAATTGGCTCTCTTCTCTACTTTATCAATCCTGTCGACTTTATTCCCGACATCACACCATTTCTTGGCTTTAGTGATGACTTTGCAGTCTTACTCATGGCATATCGCTATTTAAAAAAACAAAGCAAAAAAGATTCAGAATGAAAAACTATATAACCTTGCAAGGCATGGAAGAGCTCCGACAGGAGTACAAACGTCTTTTAAAAGTGGAGCGGCCGCAAATTGTTGAAGTCGTCTCTTGGGCTGCTGGCAATGGTGACCGTTCTGAAAATGGGGATTACATTTATGGAAAAAAGCGTTTGCGCGAAATCGATAAACGTCTTCACTACCTACAAAGACAAATGGAATCTGCCGAAGTTGTCGACCCTTCTAGTTTGAGTGGTGAGACGGTGCGCTTTGGGGCCCATGTGTGTATCGCTTATTCTGATGGGCGAGAAGAAGTCTACCAAATCGTTGGCGAGTCAGAGATTGACCCAGAAATGCGAAAAATTTCTTGGAAGTCGCCAATAGCCAAATCGCTTTTGGGTAAAAACTTAGGTGACGAAGTTAAAGTGAGACTTCCCAAAGGGGAAGAAATCATTGAAATTGTTGATCTAGAATACAAGTGATTTGACCTTTTTTAAGCTCTAGATTAGGTTTCTGCAATGACCAGAAAGACAGCCAGCGATGTTGCTGGAATGGAAAAAGCAGGCAAGCTAGCAGCTCGTTGTTTGAATTATGCAGCTCAATTTATTGAAGCTGGCAAAACTACCAATGAAATTGACAAAATTGTTCATGATTGGATTTTAACCAATAATGCAACTCCGGCTCCTTTAAACTATAATGGCTTTCCAAAGTCGTGTTGCACCTCTGTCAATGAGGTGATTTGTCATGGGGTTCCCAATGATGAAACGCTTAAAGAGGGCGACATTATCAATTTAGATGTAACTCTAATCGTGAATGGCTATCATGGAGATACTTCGAGAACCTTTTATGTTGGAGAAGTCTCAGAAAATGCAAAAGCCATTACCGAAGCGGCTAAAGAAGCCATGTTCAAAGGAATCGAGCAGCTCAAACCGGGTGCTACCACTGGAGATATAGGTTTTGCTATTAATAAATACACCACTCGCCAAGGCTTTCATATTGTTCGTGAAATCGGCGGGCATGGAATTGGCAAAAAGTTTCATGAAGATCCTTTTGTTCCATCATACGGAAAAAAGGGAAAAGGGCACAAACTGATAAAATGGGGTTGTCTAACTGTAGAGCCTATGATCAATGAAACCGATGCTGAGATGATAGAACACTCTATCCCAGAGTCGTCGATAAAATGGTATACAACAGCAGATAAGTGCCTATCTGCACAGTTTGAGCATACTTGTTTGATTACCGACACAGGGTATCAGATTTTGACTTTAGACGATTGAGCTTACGAACTTAATCTATTGCTTTGCATGCAAGGGGCCTAGCTTGACTCGCAATTTTGAGCTAATTAGTCTAAATCACAAAGAATGAATAAATAAAAAGGAGGCTCCATTGATGGGCGTATTATCTGAAAAAAGTGAACATATTCGTGCTTTCACTGACACGGAACAAAAGCGAGATTTTTGTGTTGCTAAAGAGGCGATGCTAGATCCTAAAAAGTTTAATGAACTCGCTCAATGGGGCAGAAAAGAAATCGAACTTGCCGAAAAAGAAATGCCAGGTCTAATGGCTCTTCGTGACGAATACAAAGACAAACAACCCTTGCAAGGTGCTCGCATCACAGGTTGTTTGCACATGACGATTCAAACAGCTGTATTGATCGAAACTCTCACTGCTCTCGGTGCCGATGTACGCTGGTCTTCTTGCAACATCTTTTCAACCCAAGATCATGCAGCCGTAGCAATTGCTGCAACAGGAGTTCCTGTTTATGCCTGGAAAGGCGAAACCGATGAAGAATACGAATGGTGCATTCGTCAAACCATCGAAGGCTGGGGTACGAAGGGCTATGATCTGATACTAGATGATGGCGGCGACCTAACCAATATGATGCACAAAGAGTATCCTGAAATGCTTGAAAAAATCATAGGTGTTTCTGAAGAGACTACCACAGGTGTTGTGAACTTGGAGCGTTTGGCAAAGGACGGTAAGCTTAGAATTCCAGCGATCAATGTGAATGACTCGGTCACCAAATCTAAATTTGATAATCTATACGGATGCCGCGAATCTTTAGCCGATGGACTCAAGCGTGCCACCGATACCATGGTTGCTGGTAAAATTGTTGTTGTTGCCGGCTTTGGCGATGTAGGTAAAGGTTCAGCCCATTCTCTTCGCGGGTTTGGTGCACGTGTAATCGTAACTGAAATTGACCCGATTTGTGCTCTGCAAGCTGCGATGGAAGGCTTTCAGGTAACTACGATTGAAGAGGTAGTTGAAGAAGCTGACATTTTTGTTACAGCAACTGGAAACTACAATATCATTCGTGATGAGCATTTTACCAA
>CAZZCP010000083.1:5482-9403 GCA_964653235.1 uncultured Pseudobdellovibrionaceae bacterium
ACAATGAAATCGATATGGCTTGGCTTAATAAAAACTCCAAAAAAGTAGTAGTGAAACCACAGGTTGATGAGCATGAACTAGCAAACGGCAATCGCATTATTGTTCTTGCTGAAGGTCGTCTCGTAAACTTGGGCTGTGGTACTGGCCATCCAAGCTTTGTGATGAGTAATTCTTTTACCAACCAGGTGATGGCGCAAATCGATTTATTTACCAACATTCAGGCTTATCCTGAAAACAAAGTATATCGCTTGCCGAAAGCTTTAGACGAAAAGGTGGCCGCTCTTCATCTAGATCGTTTGGGAGTAAAATTGACCAAGCTTACAGTCGATCAAGCAAAATACATTGGCGTGTCGGTTACTGGTCCTTACAAACCAGAGCACTACCGCTATTAATTCACTCTCCATTACTTAATTTTATATAATTAAAGACCCCACATTTCATTGATAGTCTTGTGGGGTTCAATTGAAAATGCCCTCAAACCGATCATAGCTCAAAGCAACCTCTGCTCTCTCTGATGATGGCATCGGATGATGAAGAATATTGAATATCCCATCCTCAGAGATCAGTGCATCCTCTGGTATGCTTCTCAATAGATCAGGAACTTTGGCCTTAGAATAGGGAAAAAGAGTCTTTAGATCGCCAAACTTAAAGTCTCTTTGAATGTACTCAGATTCTGGTATGTCAAAGAAGATTTGAACGAAGATTTCAAGTGTCGGTACAATGAATCTTCCCCCGTATTGATTCCAGTAACGCAATTCTAGTCCAGCCCAGCCGCCCAAAGATTCTAATCGACGAGGGTATTCTTCATCACTTATAGGTGATTCTTGGTAGATTAGGTCTTGAGAAAACTGCATTATAGCTTCAAAAAGTGCCAGTTCTTTACTGAATTCGTTTAATACAGAAATACAAGGCACCTTTGAGTTTTTGTATAGTGGGTTTTTAGCATCTTTTTGCTGGCATAGCCGATAGAGTTTTGAATTGGTAGTAGGTAGATAATCAAAAAGACTCTGTCCCTCTTGTTTTTCAAGCATTATCGAACGAGCTGGGCTAGCAATTTGATATTCATAAGATACCGAGACTTCATAGGGTTTGCCATTCTTCATCCTTAGAACCAGCAAGTCTTTGATTAAGTCATCAAGTAATTGCATATAGTAGTTTGTAAGACTTGATCGTTGCGGGTCGTAGATGACAGAAGCACTAATGACTTGAGGCCTCCAATTATTGTTATTGGCAGAAACTTGAAAACAAAAAAGAGAAATAAAAAAGAAGATTTCAATACGCTTTTTCATCATTTCTTCCTTATTGTAATTGAATTTCAACTTGCTGCCCGCATAGGTAAGCTAAACTTAGATCTAAGCCCGCATACGCTAGCGATAAACTTGCTATGAATATAAAAAAAATGGCTTTAACTTTAATCCCCTCAGTGAATTGAAAGATATTTACTCTGAATTTTGTAAGAAAACCTTTAGTTTCTGTGATTTTGAAAAAAATTTAGAAATCCAAAATTTTCTCTTATAGTTGATATATATGTAATTCAGACGGACGTCCGAAGTGAAATAAAGGGGAGCAGTTCTAATTTATTACTTTATCTTCGGCGATCAGCAATCGCGCGAATTTCTGCATCGATAGACTCAACATAATCCATAAATACTTGAGCTCTTTCGCTGTTAAAATATCTGTAGTCTACACAGCGATTCACCAATCTATATAAGATTTGTTCTTTCTTTGGGGCACGAATATTACTAGATGGCCTATGTCCCTGATGAATTGCCTCTAGTTTTTCATCTTTAAGTTGTTTTTCATGTGCTCGATTGAGTAGATCGTCTAGATTTCCCGTGATTGCAGCAACTTTGATTGTGTCCCTTACATATTCGGAGAACTCAGTATAAAGCTCTCTCATTATCGAAACGAGTCGTGCTCTAAGTAAGAGATAAGTGTCAATATCTCCCTTGCCTTTGGCATAACTCAACAGAGCGCTGATTTCTGCTTCTTTGGTACTTATAAGAGAATCACAAGCAACACCCAAGCTACCGCGATCATTTTCTGCTGATATGGGCAAACTTCCAATTCCGGGTAAATTGGTATAAGTACTTTCTTTCGCCCCTTTTCGGTTGATTAAACTGGTGTAGAGTCCTTGAATCCTTGCTCTAATTCTTCTTGTCATATTCTCAATAGCAATTACTGTTCGTTCTTCACTATTTTGTCGATTTTGTATGCGAATACGATTGGTTCTGTCGGGTATTTGCCCATCAAGTCTAAGCATTAAAAATTCGCCATGTTGATAGGGTTTTTTAAAATCACTATTTGGTCTAGATTCATCAGCATATCCGGCATCTAAGCTCAATGTAGGATAGGCTTCTCTTCTTTCTGCTAATGTTAGATTTCGTTTCTCGCGACCTTCATGCTGAAGAGCACTTAGTTCATAGTTATCAGCTAGGGCCATGAAAAAACTGTCTTCTGCTTTTTTAGGAATATCTAACTTCTCTGGAGTTTTTAAAAAATAACTACCAGTCTGAGTTAGGTCAATATTCGTACTAAACAAAAAGGCAACTTCACGCTGTATTTGGTCGGTTTGTACAGCTAAGAAATCACCTTTTGCTGTATTGATCGAAGCTTCAACTCTTGAGAAATCCTCTGGGCGCACGATACCTAGTGACTCAGGTTTTTCTGTATCCATCAAACAAGAAAGTGTATGGATGTTGTCGTGAAGAACCATTAGGTTTTCTCTTTCAATCAATACATCCAAAAAGCTTTCAGCACCGAGTTGTGCGGCGTTTTGTTCATTCTGTTTTAAAATGTCTTGTTGAGCATTTATATTGAACTTACCAGCTTGAATTCTGGTTCGAATGGCAGGATCAAACAGCAGTAAATTCATACTAATTCGAGCTCTTCTTTGTACAAGCTCACCTTGAGGGAAAGCTTGAGGGTTTTGTGCGTACAAAAAACTCACAGAATAAGAGAAACGAGGCAAAAATTGTGCTTTTAATAAGTCTACTTCTAAATGGGCATCATCAACATCAAGCCTTGCTTCATCAGGCTCTAAACTCCATTGCAAAGCATTTACTGCGGCATCAATCATATAAAGATTATCTTCAAATTCGCTTTCATAAGCGAGTTCTTGAGACATTGAAAGGTAAGGGGCGAATAGTAAAAAGAAAAAGAATTTTGTTTTCATGACAAAGTATTTTTCATGAAGGGAATTTAAAAAAAAGGCTTTGCTGTAAAAGCTGTAAAAAAAATATTTTTGGTGAGACTTATGTTTGGCTGTGTTGCTTGTTTTGAATTTGAGCTTGGTCTAAAAAACTCATGTAAAATTTAAGCTCTTCTATGCTGTCCCGAATATCATCTAGGGCTCTGTGACGGGACATCTTTTCAAATCGGATATTGTATTTTTGGTGAAGTACAATCTTCCATGCACTTACATCTAGCATGCGATAGTGAAGTTTCTTGCAAAATTCGGGCATATACTTTTGCAAGAATTTTCGATCTTGGCCAATTGAGTTTCCAGCAAGAGTGACTGGTTCGGTAAAATTCTTCTCACAGACTTTGATCAGTTCTTCTTCAACTTGATCTTGTTTTTTTCCATGCGGAACCGATGCAGTAAGACCAGAGTCACCATGATGTTCTTTGCACCAATCATCCATCGCATCTAGAAACTTTTGGTCTTGATAGACCACCGTTTCATAGGTGTCGAGTTCTTGAAAGTTCCAGTCAGTAACTATCGCTGCTACTTCAATAATTCTTTCTTTTTCGACATCCAGGCCGGTCATTTCGAGATCTAACCATAAAAGCATGGGCTATTATCTTTATTGTGAGCAATAAATGTCAATCAATCTTAAACTGCTCCCTTTTACTTCACTTTTTTAAATGCCCTTGTTTTTGTAAGTACTCAAAATTGGTCCTGTTCTTGCTTTATAAGCC
>CAZZCP010000084.1:0-2468 GCA_964653235.1 uncultured Pseudobdellovibrionaceae bacterium
TCATCCTCTTTTCAGCCATTTTTAAATCTGACTGGGACGTCTTTTGGGTTTTCTTTTTAAAGGCATGAAGCCAAACCATATTGTCTTGGTCGACGATGACATACAAAATTCGGTAGCCTCCGCCTTCGGCCTTAAACTTCACTTCACAAAGCCTACCTTTAATAGGTTTAAAAATAGCTCTCGGGCAACCTAGACCATGCTTGAGAATTCCATCGTAAACTTAAGCAAATCGGGCCTGATCAGACTTTGGCAAAGACTCAATGAATTTTTCAACTGGGCTATTGCCTGAATGAGTCTGATAAAACGAAATTCTCATTTTGTGAGAATATATCCAATTGGATATATTGCCAATCTGTTTTACTCTCCCTTGCTTCGATCTCGACTTCCCACGCTTGAAACTCTTTTTATTACGTATTGATAATCACATTGAGGACTGGAATACCCGTGGTGACACCAAATGGTATACAAAAAGTGACCCACTCTGTCTTTCCCTAAAAAAAGATAAACCTAACTAAGCGTGCTTGTTTAGAATTATTTTAATAAAGGTTTTGATTTCTTAATGGGCAATATATAAACATTGCCTAATGCTTATTTTTTTAACTGCTCCCTTTTGTTTCACCTAGGACAGACGACCGAAGCAGTTAATTTACTTTAAATCTTTATTTAGCAGCTTCTCACTCACATCAATATCAATCCACACAATTGAGTACATCAATTTCTATACCAAAGTATTGTGAACTCGAGATCAGATCGAATTTTGTCGATAGAAACGGAGGGAGGTTAATATTTACCGCCAAAATTTCTATTTCATTACCTCATTGATTCTATGCATGGCACTTAGAAGTCATGCCTATTTTCTTGAGATTACTCAAACCTCTTTAGAGCCTCAAGGTGAAGTCCTTGATCTATGGATGAGAAATATACACTTAAGTGATGAAATCTGGGTGATTCCTGAGCCCTTTGAATTTCAACAAATGCTTCAAAGAATGGATCTAGACCCAGCTACAATAGATGAAATCCTTGCAAGCGTGAAAAGTGATTTTTTAGATCATAGAAAGTATTTTTATAGTTTCTATAATCCTGTAAAAGGCAAAGCCTATATTTCACCGTCCGCACAATTAAAAGCGAAAATACCTGGTCAGATTCTAAGTGAAATCTACAAGATGCAATTGGATCTGGGGTTTGAAAAAAGAATGAGCATTCGCTATTCAAATCGCAAAACCCTAAATGACTGGATCGATACTTTGAATATCTCTGAGTTGCTCAAATCTAAATGGAAAGAAAGAGTCTTTTTTAATGACCAAGGATTTCATTTATTGGTCTCCCCTGAAGTCTGGCAAGCTATGGGCGAAGGCAAGAAAATGAAAATCATTCGCCAGCTTGCCGATACAGAACAAAGATCAAGATTTACACCGCTACAAATCGAACTCTATATCGAAGGAGAACAAGACCTAAAAAAAGTAGCAAAGGCCTTTGCCGGAAATCGATCGGCAAAAAGACTAGAGAGAAAGCTTAGAAAGGAATTCAAGAAAACTCCTCGATATCCGATTAAAATAGCCCTTCAAGACATACTTCCCTCCTTTATCAGGAGCCGAATCCACTCTTTCTCTCCTGTGAGTGGCCCCAATTGTGCTCACTCAGGAATTTGTGTGGGAAGAGCTGGTAAATTTCAGGCAACTTTAGTTTATGAGCCTGAACTAGAAGCAAATCTTTTAGATCGCTACACTCCTGTTGACTCTTTTGATTTGAAATTCGGAGACCTTCTCTTGTATCGAGATCAAAATGGAAGCCTAGTGCATGTCTCAACCTATATAGACCAAGGCGTGGTCTTTACTAAAAATGGCTCTTCACGCTTTGCCCCATATATGTTTCAATACATGTCAGAGAATCAAGAGTATTACTCTGTCCCAGGAGGGCTAGAGCTTGAAGTACATCGACCCATTTCTGAGGATTCTCCTCATTTTTGTCGAGCTTTTATCAAAAGCTTACTCAATAAAAACTAAAAGCCCTTGTTGAAGTTTTCTACAATGGCATAGAATTTACCAATTAGATCGGGAAAGCTATTTTATTTCTTCATTTTGTGGCAAATTATGCAGTTATGAAAAGTATCGCTGTATTTTTATTTTTTCTTTTCTTCAGCCTTTCAGCACAAAGCTCAACCTGCCAACATGAGTTGATGCGAGAGATACTTTTTAATGAAATGGTAACTTTTCAAATACAGATGAAGAATCGCCACCATATGCATTTTGATTTTCTTGATAGCGGCGCAAGAGGAGAGGATACACTTAGGTGGAGCTCTGCAAAAATGAGTTTACAGGTTCAGAATCAACCTCATCAGATCTTAGTAAAATTGTTCTCATACAAAGTAGTATCAAAACCAGAGATCGCGAAAAACATGAAGGATGAATTGCTAAAAAGCTCTGTGTATAATGTATGGCTGAATCAAGCAAGTAAAGGCGTCATTCAAA
>CAZZCP010000084.1:2478-9209 GCA_964653235.1 uncultured Pseudobdellovibrionaceae bacterium
ATAAATCAGCAAGGCTACCTTCAAATCCAGATTCCTCGCCGCCCCTCCATTCAAAACCAAATTTCTATCGTACATGAATTGAAGAAAATCTTCGAAGAATTTTTTGCCATCTAGATAATCTTGTTTTAGCTTTTCACTATGGAGTTTGGACGAGTTGAAAATCTAGAGAATATTGATTTTTTATTAGCACCGGATGAAATTATCCACAAAAATAGCACTACTGACTTTGAAATTTATCTTGGGGCTCCCATCTGGGGCCATAAAGAAATGATAGAAAGTCTTGAGCCTCACGTACACAAAAGCAAAGAAGCTCTGGCCATCTATGCGAAAAGCTTTAACTGCATTGAACTCAATTCGACCTATTATGCTATTTTACAGAAAGAGCAGATCCACAAATGGTGTGAACAGACTCCTAATGATTTTTTATTTTTTCCGAAAGCAAGTAAAGATTTGACGTTTCACACCTATCAAGAAATTCCACAAAAACTACTTAAAGAATTCTTTTGTAGTATTGAACATTTTCAAGATCGTTTGGGAGACTGCTTCTTTCAGTTCTCTCCATATGTTGGCTATAAAGATAAGGCCTATCTCTTTGCTTTTCTTAAAGCCCTACCCGCTGAGTTTAAAATACATATCGAACTTCGCAGTGAAGATTGGTTTGCAAACCCCGACAGTCTAAAGCGCTTGGCCGACTATTTGGCAAAAAAAAAGCTTGGCTTTTGCATTACTGATACGGCGGGCAGGCGCGATGTTTGCCATATGAAATTCACGAGCAGTCACGCCATGATTCGTTTTACTGGGAATGATTTAGCAGAGTCCGATTTTAAAAGAATTGATCAATGGCTTGCTTTTTTTCATCAAAGACAAGAGAGTTTTTCACGGCTGATTTTTTTTCACCATCATCCCAATGAGAAAAACTGTATTGATAGCATAGAATATATGATCGACAAACTTTCGATCTCGCCGGTCAATCGTTTAGAAAAACCGATTCGAAAACAGAGCCAAAATTCACTTTTTTGATTTACTCTAAGCAAAAACGAAATGCTTCGCTCACTTTTACTTACACAAGCCTGAATTGTACTAGCTGCTGAGAGCCAGATTGTTACATTTTCGCTCTCAACATGTCTCAATGTGAAACAGATACTACTTTAGTCTCGCTATTTTTTCTTTGCAATGCGACACTTGAATTAATTAACCCATTGGTACCGTATGTTGAGGGTGACGCATGAGAAAAGTATTCTGGCCTTTTTGGGCCTTTTTTTATGCTCTCAGCCTAACGGCCTGCCTAAGTGGTTCCGGTAGCGAGAGCGAGACAGAAATCGATTTGGTTCCTACCGAACCACCTCCTCCCGCAGAGGAGATTGCCGATCCATCTTTTGATCCTTCAAAAGTGGTTTGTAATCCTTTTGAGCATAACTCAAGCCAAGAGAGAACTCAGGGGATTATTGGCAAACTTACTTATTTAGAAGAAGAAAACTATGGTCTGAGCTATGTTCAAGACTATTTCGATTTTGGAATTCGAATCGATGAAATCGATATCTATATGAATCGCCTACATATTCCTACTCGTCCCTTTGATCGGGGTTTTGAGTTACAAACGGGACAAGTCATTCAAACCCTCAATGGTGACACACTCTATGAGTGGTTTGCGATGGAACTGCACTCCATGCTCCACCTTGGGCCTCAGGATGAACAAGGTCAATACCAATTGGCCGTACTTTCTGATGATGGAGCAAAATTGTATCTTGATCAGGGAAATGGCCTAGAGCTTTTAATTGATAATGATAGAACTCACCCAACGAAAATGAAGTGTGCAACAGAGCCAGTGTCTTTTTCTGTTGATGATATGAAAGAACTCTTTGTTGAGTACTTTCAAGGACCTCGTTTTCATATTTCACTGATGATACTTTGGCGGCCATGGCCTGAAGATCCAAATGATCCATTTTGCAATAAACAAGGAAATGATTTTTACTTTAACTCTAGGATGAACCCTCCAGAGCCCACAGCAAATTACCAGGCGCTTCTTGATCGTGGTTGGCGCGCGCTGGAGCCAGAAAATTATAGTTTGCCAGCGGAGGATGAAGAGAATCCATGCAATGTACCTGCTCCAGATATTTCAAACTTTTTCTTAATTTCCAATTCAAGTACAGATGCTCTTTTTCAATGGCGAACCAATTTACCAGCGACCTCAGAAATGATCCTCACCGAAGTTGCCACTGGACAAGAAATCAATGTTCAAGTTCGACCAGTCAATTATGTTACTTCTCATTCGGTTCGAGCAACTGGACTTAAAGCAAACACACTGTATAGTGCAAGAGCCAAAAGTGCATCTCTATCTGGACTTAGTACCGAAACCGGTGAATTGCGCTTTAGAACACGACGATAAGCACAAAAACAGGTCTGTATTCTCTGTGCAAAACGACCGATCTTAGATTGGGATAATGCATATGAGAAAAAAGCAGTCGATAAGGTATAAATTTTTAGCAGTTACCACTTTGCTCTTAGCAATTTGTGTCAGTGTCTATCTCTTGATAGCTATAAAGGTCTTTGAACGCGATAAAACTGAATTGGTTTTTGACTACCAGATGGGATCCGTAAAGGCCCAAACCGCTGAACTAGAAGAGCTTTTTGCGAAAGTCAAAGATCGCATCAAACTGATCGCTTACCTAAACGCAAAAGAAGATAAAAATAACAAAAAATTTATTCAAGACCTATTGTCTGAGGACTCCGATCTCATCTATATCGCGAAGAGCTATCGTTATCAAAAAATTGATGAAGCTCTCTATGAAGATAAAAACTTTATAAATACCTATTCTTTAAAAGAAGACTTCTTTCAGCAAAAGCAGTATCAAGAGTCTGTTCCATTTCAGAAAATACAAAAAAAAGGTGAATCGATTTGGTCTTTAGAGAACAAAGATTTACCACAAATATTGGCTTATGGAAAAAGCATTGTAGAAGAAAATAATTATGGAGTAGCTCAGAGACAATATGTTTTGATTGCCTACATAAGCCTTGAAAAAATATTAAAAAAATCACGAGAAAATAGATTGAACGAAGTTTTCATATCAACGCAAGCAGCGCAAAAAGAAAGTCCTGCTCAACAAAAGCTTTATCAACTGGCGCAAAAACAAACACTCAATCTTGGCGTCTTTGAGTTTGAGTCGGAGCAGGAGAGCTACTTGGGCGCCTATAGCAAGGCTCTGCAAGGTGAGATTTTTATTGGTTCGATTACGCCTAAAAAGCAAGTCTTTTCTGTTGTACAAAGACTGATCTATCGAAGTCTGATTTTTGCCTCTATTGTTTTCACTTTGGCATTTCTATTTGCGATCTTTTTTTCAAGATCTCTAACTCGTCCTATTGAGACTTTAGCGAAAGGAATGAATAAAGTATCTAAGGGAGATCTAGATACACAAATAATCGTAAAGTCCAATGATGAAATTTCTGGTCTTGCTAATCACTTTAATCAAATGATTCGTGACCTCAAAGTTTCTCGTATGCGTCTTGAAGAAACCAATCGCAATCTAGAACACAAAGTAAAAGAGCGAACGCGAGAGCTTGAAGAGCAAAATATTGCAGTTAAAGAAGCTCAAGAAGCTCTGTTGAGAACCACTCGATTGGCAGCAGTCGGTGAAGTAGCCGGACAAACGGCACATGAAGTTCTCAATCCGTTAACAGTAATGATGACTCGAATGCAGAACCTAAAGAAAAAACTCATGGGCGAAAAATCGACAGAATTGCAACTTCTGCAAGACATACGCACTGCCTGGATCGAAGATGTAAATAAAGGTGGCTTTGATCAATTGATACAAAATTGGCAACAAGGCTCGCCGATCAATCCTTCACAAAATCTATGGCAAGAAGATATTGAAAGCATCAAAAGTATTGAAGATCGTTTATCTAAAGAAAAAGAAAATCTTTTAAAAGAAACAGATTTTCTTTTAAAAGAAGGCTCTCGCATTAATAAAATAGTACAGTCGATGAGAACTCTTAGCGTACTTAAAATTGATACCAAAGAATATGATCTTTATGAACTTCTTTATGAGGCCAAGAAAGTAATGGCCGATTTGGCATCAAAGATAGAAACTGAAATCAAAATCGAATCATTTTCTAAAGATTTTAAGGTTTATGTTGATGAAGATGAGTTTCTTCAAATCATGGTCAATCTTATCCGCAATTCTCTTCAATCGATTGGTGAAAAGAGAGAAGAGAACATAGACTCCCCTCCCCCTGGTCTAATTCGGATTGAAGTTCAAGAAACGGATGAAACCTATGAAATTTATTTGCATGATAACGGAAAAGGTATCGAAGCAGAAAATCTGCCTAAACTCTTTGAAACCCAATTTACGACAAAAGATAAAACCACAGGCACTGGTCTTGGATTAAGTATTAGCCGACGCTTGATACGGAGTTTTGGTGGAGACGTTGATCTACATGAGAGCGTCTATGGAAAAGGTGCATGCTTTGTTCTACGTCTGCCAAAAAGACATGAAAAACTAAAGGAGACCTCATGAGTGCTGCAAAAAAACTTAAAGAAGAACTCTCAAGTCTGCAAAAACCGGTTTGGAACAACCGAGTCTTGATTGTTGAAGATGAGCCAGAAATTGGTAACTCCTATCGAGAAATTCTTAGCCAACAAGAACATCCTGTTGCTGAAATCAAATCCTCTCGCTCCTCTCGCCAGCAAAATTTAGAAGCTCCAAAGCAAACCAATCATTTTCACTTTGATATCACAGTATGTAGTTCTACGGTTGAAGCTTTAAAAGTGGCAAGACTTGCCATAGAAGAAGGACGCCCTTTTGCGATGGGCTTTTTTGATGTTGTTCTTGGACCAGGAATGGATGGTATTGAACTTGTCAGAGAACTGCATAAACTGGATCCACAGCTTTATGCCGTTTTTGTTACCGCCTATCATGACCGGAGCATTCACTCGATTCACGAGCTACTTGGAAAAGACCAAGTTTATAAGTGGGACTATCTCAATAAACCCTTTACTGAAGGTGAAATTGTTCAAAAGGCAAGAAACTTTGTCGCTATGTGGAATATGCAACGAGAGAATGCTTACAGTGCTAAGCAGTTAGCGAGCCTGCAAGAAACTCTTCGAGAAGGTGAAAGACTCTCTGCAATTGCTGCGGTTGCAAGAGGTGTCACACATGAATTCGGTAATATACTCTTGCAAATTATGGGTAAGGCAGACATTTCTCGCAAAAAAGAGAAAGAAGAAATGCAAGATGCTCTGGAGAAAATAATTGGCGCAAGCCAAAGAGCCACTGAAATTCTCAATCGCTTTAAAAATCTCTCTCAACCTAGTGCCTATTACTCAAACAAAGAAGCCGTTCGAATTGATAAGATCATCAAAGAAGCTCTCGATTTAATGGAGCACCAGATTCGTATATCGCAAACTAAAGTCGTCATGAATAAGTTGGATACTGTTACTGCATGCGTTCACCCCACATCTTTACTTCAAGTGATTATCAATCTTACCATCAATGCAATATACGCAATGAAAGGTTCAGGCCAGATCGACTTCAGTCTTAGCGATAAAGAAGAAAAATTTGAACTACTGATTCGAGATTACGGCCCAGGGATTGATGAAAATCTTATTAACAAAGTAACTGAGGCTTTTTTTACCACAAAAGGTACTGAGGGAACAGGCCTAGGACTCGCCATCTGCAAAGGGAAAGTTGAAATTGAACATATGGGGCATTTTGAACTCAAAACACAAAAGGACTTGAGGTACGCATCTCAATACCCAAGAAAGCTTTGGAGGACGAAAGTGGAGGCTAATTACTTTATAAAGATATTGGTGGTTGATGATGATTCTTTGGTGCTTGAAGTATTAGAAGGCTACCTTAGAAATATTGGCTTTCGAAATATTACGGTCATGAGCTCGGCAAGCAATGCTTTAAAGTTAGTGCAAGATCCAAAACGTTTTGACTATGATTTGGTTCTCTCTGATTGGGAAATGCCCAATGTTAAGGGTCTTCAGATTCTGCAGGCTCTACGCTCTCGGCACACTCGAGCAGATACAAAATTTATAATGATTACCTCACAACAGTCTATCGAGAGAACCAAGATTACGAAAGCAGCTTGGTGGAAGGTCGATGCCTATATTGTGAAGCCTTTTTTTGAACAAACATTAAAAGAAAAGATTTTTCATTTGATGGGATGGCAAATTGAGAAATCTGCTTAAAATTCTTTTATTCCTACCTATATTTACCAATGCACAAAGTTTCAGCTTTGATTTTAGTAATCTTGAGTCCAAATCATCGAGTTCTGTAGTATGGAATCTTGTAACTGAAAAACTACATCCTCCAGTCGAAGTGAAGGATTGGGATGCAGGTATTTGTAGTCCCCCTTGCTCGACAACGGCTCTGAATATCGGAACCGGTGAAGACGGCGCTTTGAACTCAAGCAGCTATGCAAATTTTGGTAGCTTTGATGGCACTACTTTACAAATTGATACCGACACTCAAAATGATTTTCATTTTACGCAGTTTCGTCTCGATTCTGGCATTCGCATTGTCGCTACAGGATCGAGGCCTTT
The DNA here is from genome assembly GCA_964653235.1 of uncultured Pseudobdellovibrionaceae bacterium. Classification (GTDB taxonomy): domain Bacteria; phylum Bdellovibrionota; class Bdellovibrionia; order Bdellovibrionales; family UBA840; genus CAZZCP01. Next base: position 9,023 of record CAZZCP010000084.1, read on the forward strand.
GATCATTCGAGTGCAGGGAGATCTTGAAATTGCAGGTGATATTCATTGTGATGGTGAAGATGGTCAGGATATTAGCTCAGATCCAAACACTCAATCTTTAGGAGGCAGTGGTCATTGCGGCGGTGGCGATGGTGGTAATGGCGGAAGCATTGCAAGCCCCGCTCAAGATGGAAGCTCAACTGCGATA
>CAZZCP010000085.1:0-6006 GCA_964653235.1 uncultured Pseudobdellovibrionaceae bacterium
GACGGACGTCCGAAGAGAAGTAAAAGGGAGCAGCTAGTAAATTTTTTAAAAGATCGAATTGCTCTGGAAGTACGCGTTAATTCAACTAATAATCTCAATGATGGACCGAATCCAAGAAAAATTAAAGCTATTGGTTGTTGATGACGATGATCTAGTCCTTCAGTCCATTCAACTTTCTCTTCCTGACCATTGGGATATGATCGGCGTTCATAGCTTAGAAGAAATACCCGATACACATCTTGATGCTGCTTTCGTAGATATGCACTTGAGCGGCAATATCACAGTCCCCGAAGGCTTAGATGTCATCCGACATCTACATAATAAGTTCACGCATTTGGATATCGTCAGTATCTCGGGAGATCTTGATCGCGATCTTATGGAAGATTGCTTGCGCTGCGGTGCCACCCGATTTTTGGCAAAGCCATTGAGCCCTGAAGAAATTCGTTTATTGCTAGAAAAAATAGAGAGCCTTCTGCTCTTACAAGGTGCAACTCATAGAGCCAGTCAGATTCGAACCCCTTGGATTGGTAGCAGTTCTTTTTCGAATGAAATCAAAAGACAAATTGCTGAAATGGCAGGTGAGCCAGGTCCTATATTAATCGAAGGAGAATCTGGAACTGGAAAAGAGGTTGTCGCTCGACTACTACATTCTTACAAGTCAGAGCGCCCCTTTATCGCTGTCAATGTAGCAGCCCTACCTGAGAATCTATTTGAATCTGAAGTTTTTGGTCACGTCAAAGGAGCTTTTACTGGTGCTGATCAAAATAAAATGGGACTCGCTGAGGCTGCCAATGGTGGAGATCTCTTTTTAGATGAAATAGAGGCCCTACCCTCGAACTTACAAGCCAAGCTGCTTCGTTTTTTAGAGAGTGGAGAGCTTAGAAGAGTTGGCAGTAAAGAGAATATTAGTGTCAATGTACGAGTCATCGCTGCCACAAACCGAAACTTAGAAGAGATGGTGAAAAAAAATGAGTTTCGTGAAGACCTTATGTGGCGACTCAGCGGCAAGAGAATTCTTTTAAAACCTCTTCGAGAGCGCCCAGATGATGTTCAAGATCTCGCCAGCTACTTTCTTAAAAAAGAAAGACCTCGCAGAAACAAAAGTCTTTCACATGAGGCTCTTCACGCTCTTAAAAATTACAACTGGCCCGGAAATGTTCGAGAACTAAAACGTGTTTTTGAACAGCTTTGCCTTATTGCACCTTTACCAATAATTCGCAGTCAAGATGTAGAGGCGGTATTGAATCGCCCAAGTACAATGATACCAATGGATGAAAATATTGACTTAAAGCAAAGCCTAGCTGACTTGATGGCAAATTATGAAAGAAAAGTTTTAACAGAAGCTGTTAAATCTGAGAAAGATGTAGATGCATTGTCTAAAAATCTAGGAATTTCCCGTTCAAGCCTGTATAAAAAATTAAAAGATCATCGTATCGAATTGAGATAATACATGAGTTTTCAATGGATTGGCTGGAGTGATCCGATTTTTCGGATGACCACATACATCTTAATGGGCTTTTTGATTGCACTGGCTGCGATCATTTTTCCCATTCGCAAGAAAAACTATTACACCAAGAGTTTTTGGTGGAGTACCACCAGCTGGATCACCATCACTCCAGTTCTCTGTCTTTCTCTCGCACTCGGAGATTCTTGGCCACTGATCTTTTTTGGGGTCGCGGCAATCTTTGCCTGCAAAGAATTTTTTCAAATCACCGGGATGTATACGCAAACACTCTTTCTTTGGACAAGCTATGTAGCAATTGTATTCTCTGCCGTTTCTATTCATCAAGGCTGGAACTTGGTTTATGATATCTTGCCAATGCTTTTTCTAGCTTTGATTGCACATATACCGATTTTAAAAAATGAATTCAAAGGCATGCTTCAAGTCTCTGCACTCAGCTTGATTGCATTTATGTTTTTTGGCTGGGCCTATCTTCACTTAGCCAGGGTTTCTCAGCTTGAATTTGGCGCTAGGTACTTGATTTACATTATGATCCTGACTGAATTTAGTGACAATTTGGTGATGATTTGGAGCCGACTGTTTGGCAAAATTTATTTGATTGATCGTATTGCTCCCAAAAGATCACTCGATGGTTTTTTCATAGCATTGCTTGCAACAGTTTTCTTAGCTTGGCTGCTACGCTTTATGCTTCCAGATACCCACTGGAGCTATTGGCTCAGTGCCGGACTTACCGCCAGCTTCGTAGGTGGACTGGGAGATATTTTTCTTGGAGTTCTTCGCAGAGATCTTGGCGTGAAAGATACAGGAGCCTTTATCATCGGGCGCGGAGGAGTCATTGATCGAATGGATCGCTTGATCTTTGTATCACCTATTTACTACTATGTCTTAGAAACAATACTAAGGCTAAAAAATTGAAAGATTGGAAATACAACAACGAGCAGTGGACCCATCTACCACAACACCTAAGACATCTACCTTTGATTTCGAAGTCAGATTCTGCTTTTGGTAGAAGCTTGCAACTTACTTGGGCCAGTTTTTTAAAAGAAATTTTTTTTCGCGCCTACATTCGTTTAAAAGTAAAAGGTTCTTTTCAGAAGATAGCCAAAAAACACAAACGCCTTTTAATTATATCAAATCACTCAAGTCATCTCGATGCTATCTCGATAGCATCGGCCGTACCCTACAATTTGCAATCTCGAGTCTACGCAGCAGCTGCCAAAGACTATTTTTTCTCCAATCCATGGATCAGTTTTTTTTCAAAGTATTGCATCAATGCGATTCCCATCGATCGAAAAAACAAATCCGGTGAGGCCATCAAACTCTGTATTCGAATGCTTCAAAAAGTTGAAAAAGTATGGATGATTGTTTTTCCAGAGGGGACCCGAACCCCTGACGGCAAAATACACCCCTTTAAACGAGGCGTCAGTGTTTTTGCTGAAAGATCAAATACCCCTATTCTTTTTTTGTATATGGAAAATGCTTATGAGCTTTGGCCCAAAGGTGCTGGTTTTGCCAAAAGAGGAAAGCTCACAGTTCATCTCGGCCCAATCATTCCACCCTCACCGATCGAAGAGATCTATGCTCAATATAAGGCCTGGGTTAAGAAAATCGATCCGAAAAAAAAATTTGCCGACGAAGATTAAGACCTCTTGAGCAAGAGCATATACTCGCAATGCGGGCTTTGCGGAAACTGATCGATCGCACGAAACTCCTCGATCTGATAACCCATCTCAGTTAGTTTTTGACAATCATTAAGAAGGCTCTGTGCAAAACAAGAAACATAGATAAAATACTCTGGCATCTGTATGCTCGCTAAGACATCCAAGCATGCTTTTAGGCCCGACCTAGGAGGATCGACAAGAATAAGGTCGACATTATGAAATGCATTTTCTAAGTCTGCTGTCTTGCGATAAATATTGAGTCTTTCGATTTGAATTCTTTCTGAGTGTTCGTAGTAATTCAATGAGGTTTCAAAGGCGCGCAAGCTTCTTTGGTCCCACTCGACAGCTTTTACATTCATACCAGTTGATGCAAGGGCAAAACTAAAGTTACCAATCCCCGAACAAAGTTCTAATGCCGACTGAACTTGCAATGGAGCCAGCAGAGAAAATAAATTCTTCATAAGTACGCGATTGGCAACAAAACCCGTTTGTGTAAAGCTTGCGATTTGTGAGTATAAAGGAAAGGCAGATTGATCAGCCAAGTAGGTTTCAAACCAAATTTGATCTTCACCTTCTTTTAATTTAAATGTATTTAAACTAAGCTTTTTTCTTCTTTGACCAATTTCTACCTGGCATATTTGATGCAATTCTTGCAACCAGACTTTATCATCGAGAAGTTTTTTGATCTCAATGTTCGGAAAATCCAACCAGATGCCTCTTTGACCGCTCGGAGAGACTCGCAGGCGAAGACTCCCCAATTCAATCTTGGGAAGTATTTTGCGAAAATCTAAGAACCAGGCATGCAAAGAATCACTCATCTGTGGACACTGCTGAATATCTAAGATCTCATTCCGGTCTAGATCATAGAGCCCCAATCTACCCTGATAGAGAGTCAAGTCTACCCTATCCCGCAAACCAAAGTCGGCCGGTCGAATATATTTGATCTCAGGTAAACTTAAATTGTGAGCTAAGGCCAAGAGCTGCAGATTCTCAAGAGTCTCTTGCTTTTGGTGCTTAGAGCTTTTTGCAATCCAAGGACAGCCACCACACTGCATTTTTAATAAACATTCTATTGGCATTCGCCCCCTGTAGATAATGCTGCTTAGCGTATAAAATAAAAAAGCCTGGCTTTCAAGATTTCATTAGCTGCTCCCTTTTATTTCACTTTTTTTACCCAATCATTTTGTACTTTCAATGACCTAGAATACCTGTCCGAAAATGCCTTCAATTTTCAAGATTTTCGTACAAACTAGCCTAGCAATTTTAGGTGTTTATCTGCTTTCGGACGGACGTCCGAAGTGAAATAAAAGGGAGCAGCTAGCTTGTGAAAGCATTGTGCAATTCAAAATAGCTTTTACAAAGGACTGACTTTAAATTGTATATTAGTATGTATTGTAATAATTAGAAAATAAGGAAAAAAGGACACATTATGGATCGCAGTGAACGCAGAAAAGAATTGGGTAAGTGGATCAAAGATCGAAGAGAGCAAATCAATATGACTCAAGCCAGCTTGGCAAGAAACCTTGGCTACGACAATGCACAAATTATTTCTAATATAGAAAGAGGGGTTTCAGCCATTCCGCAAAAAAGAATTCCTGACTTTGCTGAGGCTTTAAAATCTGATCCCGTAGAATTGAACTTTCGAGTTCTCTCTTCTTCGATAAAAGACCAAGGAACCTCAAAGGCCTCTGATTTGGCCTTAAAATACTTCCCTATTTTGCAAGCTCTTGAAAGTGCAGAAAATCAAAAAAAAGATGAAATCTTAAGCTTTGTAAAAAACAAACTCGATATCATCTAGCCTCACAGCTTTTTTTTCATTATATTCTTGGCATGAAAATCAACGACTTTACGATAAAGGTTGCCACCGTCAACGGAACTGGCAGCCAATCTTCAAATAATATTCTTCTAAAAAGCTTTTTTCGCCATGGTCTTCCATGTAGCGGCAAGAACCTTTTTCCCTCGAATATCTATGGCCTCCCCACCTGGTTTCATATTCGAGTGAATGAAGATGGATACACTGCTTACAAAAGAGAGATCGATCTCTTTTTAGCTATGAATGCCGATACTTTTGAACAAGATCTTCAAGAACTGAATCCGAATAGCCTGTTTCTCTACAATGCAGATTTAAAAGTAGATATAAAAAAAATACCCGATTCTGTACAAAGCTTTGGAATCCCATTTAAAGACTTGGCCAAGCAAGTTACCGACTCGATCAAACTTAAGAAATTGCTCACCAATATGATTTATGTCGGGATTTTGCAAGAATACTTAAAGCTCGAACAAGAGATTCTTTACGGAGTGGTCAAAGATCAATTTTCAAGTAAGAAGTCAATTGTCGATATCAATCTCAAAGCTCTTGAAGTTGGAGCTCAATGGGCAAAAGAAAATCCCATTCCAAACTTTCCCTTGCAAATTCAAAAACGCGACTTCAACCAAAACAAAATTCTAATCGATGGCAATACAGCTGCCGGTATGGGTTTATGCTTTGCCGGAGTTAGCTTTGCTTCATGGTATCCAATTACTCCTTCTAGTTCTGTTATTGAAAACTTTGAAGCTTTTTCAAAAGAAAACCGAGTCAATGAAGATGGAACTCGCAACATTGCAATCTTGCAAGCTGAGGATGAACTCTCGGCAATCGGTATGGCGGTCGGAGCGGGTTGGACAGGCGCAAGAGCAATGACCGCGACCTCTGGCCCAGGGATCAGTCTGATGGCCGAATTTGCAGGCTTTAGTTATTATGCTGAAATCCCCGCAGTGATTTGGGATATTCAAAGATTGGGACCCTCAACCGGTTTGCCCACGCGCACCTCACAAGGTGATATAGGCTTTGCTTATAAATTAGGGCATGGCGATACCATGCATCCTATTCTGCTTCCTGCAAAC
>CAZZCP010000085.1:6016-9195 GCA_964653235.1 uncultured Pseudobdellovibrionaceae bacterium
AAAGAATGTTTTGAGTTTGCTCAAGTTGCGCAAGATCTGTCTGAAGAAATTCAGAGCTTGGTTTTTGTTTTGAGCGATCTCGATATTGGAATGAACCCCTGGATTTCAGATGAATTCGATTATCCTGAAAAGGCTTTTGCGAGAGGAAAAGTCTTAGACCAAGCAGCTCTCGAAAAAAATGCAGACTTTGCCCGCTATAAAGATATCGATGGTGATGGAATTCCTTACCGAACACTACCCGGTACCGATCATCCTGCGGCAGCTTATTTTACCCGTGGTACTGGTCACAATGAAAAGTCGGGCTATTCGGAATCTCCCAAGATCTACCAACAAATGATGGATCGCTTAAAAAAGAAATGGGAATTTACCAGAGAGAAAGTACCCTTACCCATCATCGATGATCGAGGCTCAAACTATGCTTTGATTGCTTTTGGTAGCACCGATGCCATGATTGCTGAACTAGAGAGTTTAGTAAAAGTAGCTTTTAATTATTTAAGATTAAGAGCTCTTCCATTGCAAAAAGAGGTTTTTGATTTTTGCCAAAAGCAAGAAAAGATTTTCGTGGTCGAGCAAAACCGAGATGCGCAACTGACTCAGATTCTTCGTGAAGAGATGCCCGAACTCTCGATGAAGTTTGTAAGCATATGTATTTACGATGGACATCCTGTCAGCGCCTATGATGTACGCGAAAAAATGATGGAGCACCTATGAGTTCAAATTCGATCGGTTTGCAAAAAAGCAATTATAAAGGTTTAAAGTCAACCCTCTGTACAGGCTGCGGCCATGATAGTATTACCAATCACATCATTTCGGCCTACTATGTATCTAATATTAAGCCTACCAGCGTTGCCAAGATGTCAGGGATTGGCTGCTCATCTAAAACTCCAGCTTATTTTATGAATCAAGCCCATGGCATAAATAGTTTGCATGGTCGAATGGCTCCGATGACCATAGGAGCTAAATGTGCCAATCGTGAACTAAATGTCATTGGAATCTCAGGCGATGGAGACTCAGCAAGTATTGGCTTGGGAGGCTTTTTGCATTTGATTCGCCGAAACCTTCCTTGTGTCTATTTGGTTTACAACAATGGAGTTTACGGACTGACCAAAGGGCAATTTTCTGCCACTGCGAGCGAGGGAAGTACTTTAAAGACAGGTGAGGTCAATCCCTTTTATGAAATGGACCTCTGCTCTTTAGCCATCAATGCTGGAGCTACCTTTGTGGCAAGGAGTTTCTCTGGAGACGCTAAGCAAGTTGTCCCGCTCCTTCAAGCAGCCATTCATCACCGAGGCACAGCCTTTATTGATATCATTTCTCCCTGTATCACTTTTAACAACCACAGTGGTTCAACAAAAAGTTATGATTCGATGAAAGAGATGCGCTTAAATCTGAATGAACTCGGTTTGATTGAAGAAGGCCAAGAAATCGAAGTGGATTATGCTGAAGGTGAAGTTCAAGAAGTAAAAATGCATGATGGCTCAAAACTTTTATTAAAAAAACTTCAATCTGATGCTCATGATGTGACCGACAGTCAAGCAGCTCTAAAAGCCATTCAAGATTCTCACAATCGAGAACAAATTTTAACTGGTATGTTTTATCTCGATGAGAACAAAGACAATCTTCTAGAGTCGCTAAACCTACAAAAAGAGGCTTTGATCAAAGTAGATGAAAGTCTTTCACGCCCAAGCAAAGAAAAATTTGAAAAATTGATACAAAGCTACCGTTAGACTTTGGTTATTATGCGACCACATATTACGAAAGCTTTTTCAAGAGAACTGCAAGATTTTCTAAGCCTAAATTAATACTGCTGAAATCCTCCCAACTCCATTAAACATATTTGCGAAGAGGAGGACTTATGAAACTGTTAATTAGCGCATTGCTTTTATGGCAAGCTACCGCTTGGGGACAAGCATTTTTTGAGAATCGATTTTTTAGAGAAACTTATGCAGATGTGACCGAAATTGCTTTCGGAGAAAATTATGCTGCAATTTCATTAAATGAAGACAATCACTACCGCTCGGAATATGGTGATTTTGGTGAATACGGAGTATCTCGAAATACTTTTGGAAACCGATTTTATGGATATAATCGTTTCGAAGGCACCAACAAAAGACTGGATAAGATTACACTCGAGATTGATACACCCACAGTTTTTCGTTTGCATCGACTGACCCTTCGTTTTCGTCAATGCCCTATTCGATATTACGATTTAGTCTATGGACAAACATTTGAATATTCTAATGATCCTGCAGAATACAGAGTGAGAGTTCAATCTCAATTCCGTGAGGGAAGAAATTGGCGAGATGCTGATGTATATTACGTGAATGCTGTTTTTGACATTCCCGAAGAATATCAAAACTGCCAAATTGAGAATTTACATATTGAGGGAAGCACGGGCAACGACTACAATTTCAGATTCAACGAAAACCAATATTCTCAGGTTGCGGTTCGTGCCCATTATACGGAGTCGTCTTTTCAAAGTGTTCGTTTCGTATACAACTATGGAACATGGATCAACAATAGTTACTCTTGGTATGATCTACCTCCATATTCACTTAGTGGATGTCCTTACGGTGTCTTTTCATATTGGTACAATGATTTTTACTATTGTGGACCTTACTACTATACAAGAAGGCTTCGAAATGGTGTTTACGTATATTATAGACGCGGCCTAAGATTTTTCTCGAATGACTATTTTTTAGATACCTATGGCCGAAGAAGATACTATCGAGACTACTACCCAGCCCCCCACAGGGGAGGCTGGTACTACCGCAATCGCGCAGAACAACGTAGAAACAGAAGACCTGAACCCATCTCAAGTCGAAGAAGAACTGGTCCTTCTCACATTAACAATGGCCATCAAAACCCAACTGGTCCTCGCGTAGTTCGTCGCCCTGATATATCAGGAGGAACCAATCGCCAAGATCCAAATGGAGGAAGAAGAGTAGAGCCTAGTCGCCCAGTAACGACTCGACCAGGAACTGGAGGAAACACCGGAGGAAACACCGGAGGAAACACCGGAGGGAACACAGGAAGAACCAATCGTCCTACGACACAAAACCCTCTCAATCCGAATGGAAATACGCAAGTTCGAACACCTGGCAGTACAGGAACTAGACCTCAAACAGGAACTAGACCTCAAACAGGAACTAGACCTCAAACAGGAACTAGACCTCAAA
>CAZZCP010000086.1:0-8964 GCA_964653235.1 uncultured Pseudobdellovibrionaceae bacterium
AATTTTGAGTACTTACAAAAACAAGGGCATTATAAAAAGTGAAGTAAAAGGGAGCGGTTTAAAAAGATTTCGAGAGTGGAACTTTTTCAACCTCAGCAATCTCTTTTAAACTCTTTTCAAGCTTTTTATCCCCACCAAAAACCAAGATTTGCATCTTTTCGGGATGAATATATTTTCGCAGTGCCTCGTTCACATCTTCAACATCGACCCGGCGAACATAGTATTCATATCTCTCAAGGTAATCTTTCTCAACTCCATACAAATCCAAAAGCATTAAGTTAATGGCTAAGACTTCTGGAGTTTCGATGACTTGAGGAAAACTTCCAAGCAGGTAGTTTTGAGCACTTTGGAGCTCTTCAGGGCTTATACCTGACTCTTTAAATCTTTTCACGATTTCAATACTCTCACTCAAAGTCTCTTTTACTTTTTCAGTTCGAGTAAAGGTCGAAATAGTAAAGTCCCCTGGGGCCAGATTCGAACTCAGCTGCGAGTTAATTCCATAAGTTAATCCTAGATCATCTCGAATTCGGCTCATCAAACGACTGGTAAAGCCCACTCCCAGCGCAATATTTGCGAGCCGTAATGCCATGTAATCAGGGTGTGATCTCTCTACCCCTATGTGACCCATTCGAATCTGAGCTTGATTGAGCCCCTTGCGATGCAAAAGACGTATTTTTTTAGCATCTGCCAATTTTGTACTTGGATAATCCGCAGGTTCAAGCTTTCTCGACTCCCACTTTTCTAAGTCTTTGATGATCTTTTGCTTTAACTCAGGACTAAATTTTCCGACTACCGCTAGATAAGAGTTGTTGGGCCGAACCCATTTTAAGTATTGTCTGAAAATATCTTTTCTTTTGATATTTTTAAGCCCTTGGGTGGTACCAACACTCAATACGCCATATGGGTGATCGTTAAATAAAAGCTTTTTGTAAGCAGCGCTGGCAAAACCTGAGGGATTATCACTAAATTTACTCAACTGCGATTTGTAGAGTGTTTTTAACCGCTCGATCTCTTTACTTGCAAAAACCGGCTCAAAAAGAATTTCTTTAAAATCTTCAAATAATTCCTGCTCTTGAAAAGACAGTCCCGAAAGCTGTGCTGTTGAGTAATCTTCATTCACTCCAACGTCAAAACTCGCACCTTTTCTCTCAAGGTCTTTTGCCAGTTGAGTTGCGTTTCTCTTTTTTGTTCCCTTTTCTAGTAGAGACATTGTCAAATTTGTGAGTCCTTTTTTGTCAGTGGGATCAACATTCGATCCTGACTTAACAAAAAGGTTAAAGCTCAAATACGGAAGCTGTTCTTCTTTTAAAAAGTAAACTTTCAAACCATTTTCAAGTGTGGTCTCTTGGTATTTTTTAAGTTCAAAATTACTCAAACTGATTTTTTTTGACGAGCTAGAACAACTCGCAACAAATAGGGCAAGTAAAATAAGCATTAGAGATTTCATTGGGACCTCTTAGGTAAAATTTCAACAACATTTCTTTGTTCAGGTTTAAGGTAGTTTTGAGCAACTTTTTGCAAACTCTCAGGTTCCCAAACATAGAGTTTGGAGAGTTCTTTAAAAAGATTTTGATAGTTGCCCGTTACGGTTTCATAAAGTGCAATGTTTCTTGCTTTTCCGCTGATGGTTTTCATGCCATCAACAAAATCGCGAGCTGCGAGATTTTGCGCCTTTAAAATCTCAGCCTCGCTGACTTTGGTTTTTCTGAGCTTCCAAAGCTCAGCAAAAACAGAAGCTTTTACTTTCTCAACGTCCACCCCAGGTTTGCATTCTACAATGACACTAAACATACCCTTGTCAATTTTTGATAAATTATAAGCAGATACACTAGTGGCAACTTGTTCTCGATACACCAAGCGTTGGTGCAGCCGAGATGAACTACCATCACCCAATATGCTGGCAAGTAGACTTAGAGCATAGTCTTCTTTTTGCATTCCTGTGGTAGTAACAAAACTCATTGTAACTATTGGTCCCTTAATATTCTTATAGATCTTTGCATTTCTCTGACCAGTTTGCTCTGGCTCTTGCGGAATCTCTTGAAGTTTTATTTCTTTTCTAGAAATAGATGAATAGTATTTTTTGACCAGGGCTTTTGTTTCACCGATATCTATATCACCAGCTATAACTAAAATGGCATTGTTGGGTTGATACCATTTCTCATAGAAGTTCTTTAATTTTTCAACCGTGTAGTTTTCAATGTCTTCTCTCCAACCAATGATGGGCCAGCGATAAGGGTGAACTTTATAGGCTGTAGAGTACATTGCTAAAAAGGCCTGACCCATAGGCGAATTTTCTGTACGTACACGTCTTTCTTCTAAGACCACTTGCCTTTCTGATTCAAGGTTCTTCTCGTCAATAATCAAATTTCGCATTCGATCTGACTCAATATCCATGATGGTTTCAAGTTTGCTTGAGGGAAGATTTTCATAATAGCCCGTGTAATCAAAGTAAGTAAAAGCATTGTAGTTCATACCACTACTTTGAATGGTTCGATGAAAGTCTTTACTAGGATACTTCTTTGTTCCTTTAAACATCATATGCTCAAACATATGAGCCAAACCGGTTATCCCTTCTTCTTCGTTTCTCGAGCCCACTCGAAACCAAGTTTGATAACTTACCAATGGAACTGAGCTGTCTTTGTGCAAAAGAACTGTCATTCCATTTGAAAGAACGTACTTTTCAACGGGAAAACTCAGAGAGTGAATTAAGTTTTTTCCTGGCTCTAAAGCCATGGAGTGAATTGAAATACAAAGAATTATTATGTTAAGCAGTCGCATTCGACCTCCTTAACACAGTATGAGGAGAAAGTTTGGCGCGGGCAAGCCACATTCGGAATGACCTATTTTAGTCTAAATAAGCATTTTCAGGAATATAGACTTCTGGTTAAGCAAAGATGCTCATTGCACTAAAAAGTTCGAAAAGTAGATTTCTTTTACCACTCCCTCTTGAAGGTGGCTATTGATCGCACGGGTAATTTGTTCTTTTAAAAACAGCTTACCTTGAATGGTTTCAAGATCCTGATATTCTTTCTTATTGACGATATTCACGACTTCGTTTCTTGCTTCATCCTCATTACTAATGACCTCTTCGTAGCCATCTTCAGAAAGCATTTCGAGGCTCAAATCAAGTTGCAGTGTCATTGAAGGCTTGCCACTCAAATTCACCACAAATGTATCCATGGTATAAAGAATCGGATAAGACCCCATGAAAGTTCTTAATTCTTCGTATTTGAGTCTTTCGATTTCTTCTTTAATTTTGTTTGGCTGGTAGCCGACCGTGTAAGAAAAAACCACATAAAGTCCACCAAAGAGCACTAAAAAATGCCCCATAATGAGAGATCTTGAAATGATCTTCTTCCAATCTTTTGGTTTTTTGGGTTTTACTTCTTCTTGATCTTCTTCGGCCATATCTCTTTATCGGCCACAAGAGTCTAGACTTGAAAAAAGAGACTCAGAATGGAACAAAATTAGACCATAGTTGTGTCCTGAAAACTTGTCTTCGTGATAGAAATTGCCGATATAATTAAAGCAAGCGACGTGTCATAATTGACAATGATTTACGAATCCGATTGAATGGACACAAAGGGATAAATATATGCAAAAACTCATCTTCTTTGTAATTTTCGGAAGCTATTTTTCTCTTTTTGCCGAGAATGGTAAAATTCCCGAAGGCCTATGGAGTTTAGGCAAAGAAGGTTATTACAATCCCTACGCGATAGTTGTTGATAAAAAAGAGAGAAGACTAAGTGTTTGGAAAAGCTCTGAGAATAGCATTGTTGAAAAAGTTGCAGAATATCGCAGTGACCAAGGCGAGAACAACGGCGACAAAAAGAATATGGGCGACAAAAAAACCCCAGAAGGTGTCTATTTTTTTCAAGAAATGTTACAAGGAAAGAGTCTTCCATTTGAAAAATATGGGGTTCGCGCATTTACCATGGACTATCCCAATCTCTATGACAGAAGAGAAGGCAAAACCGGTTATGGTATCTGGCTTCATGCAATTCCTGATTCTGAGTCTTTAAAACGGGGTTCAAGAGGTTGCGTGGTAGTTCGAAACTCAGCAATCATGGAAATTAGTGACTATATCAAATTAGGAACTACTCCTATATTGGTGATGAATGAAGTCAATTACATTCATTCTGAAACTCACAAGCAAGAAAAAGCCAAAATTGTGAATATGCTAAGAAGCTGGCAGCAAAGTTGGGTCAATAAAGACATTGATTCTTATATGAATTTTTACTCTGATCATTTTCGATCTCGTAAGATGAACAAAGAACAGTGGCGCACCTACAAATCAGCTCTAAATGAAAAATACGAGACTATATTTGTTGAGTTTTCTGACCCCGTTATCTATGAGGCCAATTCTCAATTTTTTGTTCGCATGCTGCAACACTATCGCTCAGATACTCTCGAGGATTTTGGAGAAAAAACATTGTATTTTGAGCGCACTCCAAATGGTATTAAGATTATTGCCGAAGATTGGGTAGACACCCAACAAGACGCTGTATTGGCAGAAATCAATCGCAGCAAAAACCTTCGAGCCTCTACAGAAAAGCTTTCTGCTAGTAACTCAAATTAAAGTAAGTTAATCAGATAAAGCATCAACAAACCAAAGTTTACAGTTACAAAAATATTTTTTACGTAAAAAGAGAGTAAGCTTGCAAGGGCCAATATGAACATTTGTTCATAGCCCATCAGAAAATCGACTCGGCCTTGATGAAAAAAAGCCATAGGAGCTATGAGTGCAGACAATACGGCAACTGGTATAAAACTGAGTATCTGCTTTCTTCGATCAGACATTTTTACTTTTGAAGAAAACAATAAAAAGCTGATTCGAATACAATAGGTTCCCAAACCAATACCAAAAACCATCCAATAGAATGAATTCAATTCGGCTCCTTTTTTCGAATCAAAAAAGAACCAAAAAAGATACCAGAAAAAGCAGTTACCAAAAGACCTAGGTTGTAAGGGAGCGAGTACAATACTAAAGATAGAGTGGTACAAAGAATAGCAACATAGATGTAGTTTTTATCTTTAATTGTGGGAATCACTAACGACACAAAACAAAGCGGAATCGCAAAATCTAAATTTAACGAAGTCGGTGCAAGATTACCAAAAACATAACCACAGTAAGTGGAAATTTGCCAAAAAAGAATCATACAGACTGCTGAACCAAAATAGAACTGAGTTCTGTCTTTATCTGTTTTGAAGTTCGACTCTTTAGAAAAATATACAGCATAAGTATGATCGGATATACAGTAGGCCAAAAGCAATTTCTTGGCAAAGCCGGAGTTTTTAAAAACCGAAGAAAAAGCAGCACTATACAAAATGAAACGAAAGTTCACGACCCAACAGGTAAGCAAAATGATTAAAATCTGCGATTCTTTTAACATTAAATCCACTGCGATCAGTTGCGAGGTGCCTGCAAATACCCATACATTCATAAACATAGTTTGCAAGAGATCTAAACCTGCATTGGAGGCGGCGGTACCCATTACCAAACCAAAAGGTATTACACCTGTAGTAACGGGCAACATAGATATAAAGCCTTTTTTGAACATCTGAAGTTCATAGATTCAGTCATTTAAAAAGGCAGTGTAATGAAATATTTTACAAAAAATAAACTCAAGAGTACTGAGGGCTTTCGCTTGCAGCAATGGCCAGTCTCTATCTCTAAATTTGAAAGAGATTTCTATTCTTCAATGCGAATGTATTTGGCATCGTCCTGTAGATCTTCCAGCTTTTCACGCTCAGCCTTAATTTCATCTACAGTAATTCTTTTGGTCTTTAGATTCCAGTCCAACATTCTTTTATCAAATTTAAGTTTTTCTAAATGTAGATTGTGTTTATCAATATTACTCATTTTTTATCCCTAGTTCCAATAGCGGCTACCGCTGTCATCATCTGGTTTTTCATTCTCTACCACTATATGAAGCTTTGGTCCACCCCTAGGACGTCGAGCTTTTGGTCCACCAAGACGTTTTCTGCGAGCCCAAATCCATAAAAACACAAATCCGGTGATCAATCCTCCGAGGTGAGCAAGATTGGCAACCCCTCGCTGGCCGCCAGTGAGAATCATTAAGACCTCAACTCCGCCCAGAATCATTACGAAATAGCGGGCCTTCATCGGAAACATAAACATAAAATAAATAACTCTGTCGCCAAAGACCATACCGTAAGCTAAGAGCAATCCAAAAACAGCTCCTGAGGCACCAACAACTGGCACTAGAGCCCCACCTAGCTTACCGGTAAATATCGCATAACCGAGATAACCAAGGGTATATATAAGACCGGCTCCAATCCCACAAGTTAGGTAGTAAATGAGAAAGAATCTGGAACCCCATTTTTGTTCGATCTCGGAACCAATCATCCAAAGAAGTAGCATGTTGAATAGAATATGAAAGATATCCATGCTATGCAGAAACATATAGGTAAAGATCTGCCAAAAGGCGAATTCGCCAATTACCATAGCCGGAACCAAGCCGATATAGGTCGACAAGGGAAAATCTGAGAACACAAACTGGCCTAAAATCAATTGCACCAGCAACCAAATACCGACATTGATGATGATCAATTTTTTGACCATTGGGCTTAAAGGCATGGGTTGCATCATTACTGGACTCGAACGCATAGACTATTCCTTTTGCTTCTCACTGAGCTCAACCAAAACTCCCCCCGCTGATTTGGGGTGAACAAAGGCGATAAGACAATTATGAGCTCCTTGCCGAGCTTTTTCATCAATCAGCTGAATTCCCTGGCCTTTTAGCTGGTCGAGATAGGCTTGAATGTTGGCTACGCGGTAGCAAATATGATGAATTCCCGTCCCTCTCTTCTCAATAAACTTGGCTACAGGGCTAGTCTCTGCAGTTGGCTCTAGCAGCTCGACATTGACCTGATTGGCAAACTTCAAAAAGCCAACTTTGACTTGGTCTTTCTCAACCACCTCTGTTTTCATATCTTTAAAGCCCAGTGCTTGATAGAACTTAGCCCCTTCTTCGAGGGAGCGAACCGCGATTCCAATATGGTCAATTTTGAGTTGGCTGACATCGAGACTAGCCATAGATTTCTCCTAAAGCTGTTTGCAGTGGTTTTTGGATTCTTTGAAAAGACTCTTTTAAGGTCTCAGGCAAAATTCGGGTCTTTGCCAGTTCTGGAAAAAAATTGCAGTCGCCGGGCCAGCGAGGAATAATATGCCAATGCAAATGATCGGGAATCCCTGCCCCTGCAACCCTACCTAGATTCAATCCCAGGTTCATTCCAGCAGCACCATATACTTCTTTTAAAACTTTGTTGGTTGTACGCAAGACCAATTGCATATGCAAAAACTCCTGCTCCTCGAGAGCCTCTAGGTGCGCAATGTGACGTATTGGCAAAACCATTACATGCCCTGTGTGATAGGGGTATTTATTCAAAATCACCATACTGAACTGATCTTTGTAGAGCAGAAGATTTTTAAAGCCAGGCCTTGCTTCTGCAGCCTGACAAAAAATACAGCCTTCTTTTTTCTTTCCCTTTAAATAGGACTTTCTAGAAGAGTTAAACAGCACATCGCGATCTTTAGGCCAATTTTTGGTATTGGCGATATGTTTCGCCATTTCATGCTTTGCCATTAACGAACCAAAGCATCTCGGTGCAAAAATAAAGGTTTACCCAAAAGTTGAAGTCCCAACTTCTCTTCAATCCATCTTGTTTCAGGACGAATTCGACTGGCCGTTTCTTGCAACATTAAAAAGAAATCTCTGGCTTTATATGGTTTGATCACCTTTGGTTCAGCCCCTAGATTGGTCATTTCACCTAAATCGCGAAGAGCGGCTTGATAGTCACCAATCGCATCGGCAAAGCCAAGTTCTACTCCTTTTTGCCCAGTGAAGATCCGGCCATCAGAGTATTGAATCACTTTCGACATTTTCATCTCACGGCCTTTTGAAACAGCTTCTCGAAACTGCTCTAAAACTTCATTTAACATCGATTGCAGTAATTCTTTTTCATCATCGCGCATTTCGCGAGTATCGGTACCTGTATTTTTATACTTTCCTGTAACCAGTTGAAAGCGTTTGATCTTGGCCCAAGAATAAAGCTCTTCTAAATTTGCGAACTCCATAATAACGCCAATCGAACCCATCAAAGTGCCGGGATTTACAAAAATTTTATCGGCGGCAACAGCAGCATAGTAAGCACCGCTTGCCATTAAAGAATTGGCACTAATAACGACGGGTTTTTGCAGTTCCTCGCGCACTCGCAAAATCGAGGTATAAATTTCTTGCGATGGAGCCACCACTCCGCCTGGAGAATTGACTCGTATCAATACCCCTTTGATATTCTCTTCTTTCGCATATTTTCTCAGATCTTCGATGAACTCTTGAGAATCAAGAATCACACCATCTAAGTCCATTTGCAAAATCGCTTGCTCACGAACCTTAACTTCAGGCTCAGAGGGATTGATCACTTGGCTTAGCCCACCAATGATTACAAACACACAGCCCCCTAAAGACAGAAGAATCAAAGCTGATAAAATCAAAGAAGACTTTTTCATGTAACACCTCTTATTTTAGATATCATCACTGACTTTGTCTTGGGTCAAAGCATGACGCAAAAAAGCCCTAAATCGCAAGCGAAATAGGGCTATGTATTAGTCTTGTTTTTAAGACTATTCGTTGTCGGTTGAGATGTTTTTGAAAGCTTCGCCAAAAACATCACCCATTGTGGTTTTGGATGTGCTTTTCGCTTTCTTAACATACTCTTCAACGTCAGACTTGTTCTCACGGAGTTTTACTAGCTTCGCACTCAAGCCGATCTTACGAGAAGTTTGGTCAATCGTGATTACTTCAGCTTTCAAAGTATCACCTTCTTTAACCACTTCTTCTGGCTTTTCAATACGATCTGTTGTGAGCTCAGAAATATGAATCAATCCTTCAATTTCTGGTGCAAGCTCAACAAACACACCAAAGTCAGCAAGCTTTACAA
>CAZZCP010000087.1:0-8817 GCA_964653235.1 uncultured Pseudobdellovibrionaceae bacterium
AATAGGACGATCAAACAGGCAAAAATTGCGCTGAAAACCAAAATCATAAAATGTTTTTGAAACTTGGGCTCAATAACGAGTTTCTTTCGCTTGTATTTAACGGCCATGACTTATTCTGATTGAGACTTGTTCTTTTGAGGAGAAACATTGCATTGATTCGGACCTTCGTCTACAGTTCAGAAACATTATGTTTCATATCGTGAATGGACTGCATCCACTCCTTATACTGGGGATGCTTCACTAAGAAATCCTTATGCATAGGCAGAACCTTCTCTACAAAAGGAAATTTATTAGGATATTGAATCTCTACATTCATTTCTTCAGTTGCAACTTTCATCGCTCTTTCAATTTCTTTAGCCCAAAGTTTTCTTTGTAGTAACTTAGACTTCTCTGCGGCCTCTTTGAGCCAGGCTCTTTCTTGTTCTGAAAGCCTTTCCCAAACACGGCGGCCGATCAATAGTACATCTGGCAACATGCTATGTTCATTCATCGAAAAGTTTTTGATCACCTCTCCATGGCGCCCTAAACTTAGAGCCGTAATATTGCTCTCGGCCCCATCAATCACTCCTTGTTGAAGTGCAGTATAAATCTCACCATAGGGCATAGGAGTAGGTGAACCTCCTAGAAGCTGCACCATACGAATTGCAGTTTGCGAACCCATTACGCGTATTTTTAAACCCTTCAAATCCTCGGGCTTTAAAATAGCTTTTTTCGCATAAAAACTCCTTGCCCCACTGTCGTAATAACTTAAGCCCAATAGTCTTTTGTCTTGCGGAGATAAAAGAATTTCCTCACCCACATGGCTATCTAAAACTCGAAAGTAGTGTTCTTTAGAATCAAATACATAGGGCAGATTTAAGATAGAAAAGGCAGGGCTAAAGTTTTCGAGCGACATACTTGAAACTTTTGTCATTGCCAGGACTCCCAGCTGCAAAAGCTCTAAGACCTCTCTTTCAGCACCCAACTGAGCACTGGGATAAATCTGTATTTTTAAACTGCCTCCCGAGTTTTTGAAAAGCTCTTCAGCCATATACTCCATGGCCAAATGAACTGGGTGCTTAGAATCAAGATTATGAGCCAGCATCAAGGTCTTTTTTGAATTCGAGTCTGACCTTTGATCGAGAAAACAAAAGCCAAGAATCGCCACAAGTAAACTTAGGTAGAATGCTCGAATCACATCAAGCCCATCCATCGAGGCAAAAACAAACTCAAACTAGGGATATAAACAATCAATAAAAGTACGAAGAACAAAACTGCATACATTGGCAAAAGATAGGGAATGACTTTCGGCACCTCTACTTGACCAACACTACAACCGACAAAAAGGGCAGAACCCACTGGCGGGGTGGCTATACCAATGCAGAGATTGTAGACCATTAGAATTCCAAAGTGAACGGGATCAAGACCGATTTCGATTGCGACAGGAAGAAATATGGGAGTGAAAATCAGCAAAGCTGGAGTCAGATCCATAAAGGTCCCTATCACCAGCAAAAGAAAATTGAGCATCAGTAAAATCACATAGGGATTGCTCGAAACAGAGTAGAGAGCCTCAAAAATCAATACAGGCACGTTTGCAGATGCCATAACCCATGACATCGAAATACTGACTCCAACCAAAAATAAAACAATGCAAGTTGTAACAATCGATTCTGTGAAAACCTTCGGAATCTCTTTAAACTTCAATTCTCGATATAAAAGTGCCAGAGACAAGGAATACAGAACAGCAACTGCCGATGCCTCAGTAGCCGTAAAAATCCCTTGAATGATTCCACCAATCACAATCAGAATCAGCAATAAACTCGGGAGAGCACGAAAACTCACCCGCAGACTTTCAGAAAGATTCGAACGAGCAAATTTGGGATACTGATTTCTTTTAGCAATCCAAGCAGCCACCAGCATCAAACCAAGTCCCATTAGAGTACCAGGTACATAACCCGCTAAAAATAGAGCTGCCACCGAGGTTCCACCACTGACTAAAGAAAATAAAATCAATGCTCCCGAAGGAGGTATCAAAAGCCCTGATGGGCAAGATGCAATATTTACCGCTGCTGAGAAAGCTGGATTGTATTTTTCTTTTCTTTGCACCGGCGACATCACTCCCCCTACTGCCGCTGCCGCAGATACTGCAGATCCAGAGATAGCGCCAAACATCATATTTGCAAGTATATTGATATGGGCCAAGGCTCCTGGCAGTGGCCCACCAATAATCTTGGCAAAATCAATTAAGCGTTGAGCAATACCACCTTGATTCATAATATTCCCCGCCAAAATAAAAAAGGGAATCGCCAAAAGCCCAAAGCTGTTCAATCCGGTTATTACTTTTTGAGCTATCACTTCAGTCGCTGTGATTGCGGGAAAGTTTACCAAAAGAGCAGCAAAGGTCGAAAGACCAATAGAAAAAGAGACTGGAACCCCTAGAATCAAAAACAAAAAGAAACTAACAAAGAGTACAAGAATCACTAAGCTTTCCATCTTTTTCTCTCGAAAAAGGATTTGAGGGAATAAACACTCATTATGATACCACTTACAGGGACCGCCAGATAAATCCAAGCCATTGGTATCTGCAAAGCGGGTGTATGTTGTTTTAGAGAGGATACATTTTCGACAATTCGAAATCCTCCAATGGTGAGCAACAAAGAAAACAAAAGGCAACAAAAACCAGAAAATTCGGCTAGTCTTTCTTTTTGTTGAGCGGATGCCTTTAAGGAGATGAAATCAATCGAAAGATGTTTGGCCTCACCCAATGTATAAGCAGCTCCAAAAAGCCCCAACCACATCAATTGAAATCGAGCCAATTCTTCAGAAACAGTGCTGGGTGAATTTAAAATATAGCGGCTAAATACCTGCCAACTAACAACGTAGAGCAGGCTCAATAGAAGCAAGAACAAGAAGTAGCCCAAGAGCTTTTGAAAGGTTCGCAAATACTTCTCTAACATTAAAGCTTTCTAGAAAATCTCGGCTTGAGGGTCAAACAATTCTTAGCTGCTCCCCTTTATTTCACTTTTTTCGCAGAATTAAATTCTACTTTCAATGACCTAGGATACTTGTCCGAAACTGCCCTAAATTTTCAGTATACTCGGACAGAATACTTTAAACATCTTAGGTACTTATTTACTCTCGGACGCCTGTCCGAAGTGAAATAAAAGGGAGCAGTTTTCGGTGCTTGTCTTTTTGCCGCTTTCAGGCACAATGTGCAAATTAGGAGGAATTATGTCGATCAATATCGGAATTGAAGAAACCCACAGAAAAAATATCGCGGAGCATTTGAGAAGGCTTCTAGCAGATACTTATAGTTTGTATTTAAAAAGCCACGGTTTTCATTGGAATGTAAAAGGTCCAATGTTTCAAACTTTGCACACTATGTTCGAAACGCACTACACCGAACTCGCTACTGCCATTGATGATATTGCCGAAAGAATTCGTGCCTTAGATGAATTTGCACCTGCAAGTTACTCGGAATTTTCTAAACTTACAGCTATCTCAGAAGCAAAAGCAAACACAAGTGCTGAAGAAATGATTCGTGAATTGGTTGATGGGCATGAAACTTTGGTACGAAGAGCAAGAGAGAGCTTTTCAGTTTTGGATGAAGCAAGAGATGAAGCATCTGCTGACTTGATTACGCAACGAATTCAACTGCACGAAAAAACAGCTTGGATGCTGCGGAGCCTATTGGCTTAGTCTATTTTAGGGCTAAGGCCCCTTAAAACTCGGTTCGCAAGCGAACCTCTTCCCAGTTGTCGGCAACTTTTTTGCGCAACAAACTGGTTCCTTCCGTTTTTAAAAGCCTATTTCCATCAAAGTAAAAATCAATTGCAGGTGCAAACATCGAAACAAAAAAGTTACTCGCTTTAAAAACTATATGGGTTTTGTCTTTTTCTTTTGCATTTATCTTGTATTTAAAGCCTATGTCGTCTTGAAGCACAGGAACCAATAATTGAATAAAGTGAGCTTTGCCAGATTTAATTTTTTCCATATTTTCTAACGCAATATCAGTTATTTCAGGTGGAATCGAAAAACCTTCGTCATCAATTGTATCTTTTCTTTTTTGCCCCTCTTTTTCATACGAAAAGTGGATTTTACCAGCTTTTTTCTCAAATACTCCGCTCTCTCTGAGTTGCAATTGTTTGGTGGCATAATAGACCCATTTTCCATTTTGAAATCGAATCTCTTCTTCAGCCTGTAAATCGCCCTGCATGTTGTGAAACAATAATTTGTCTGTATAAGAATTGTCGCCGGTTGATTCACGAGTTCTTTGAAATACAAAGAGTTCCTCGCCAGTATCCATATCAATCATTTTCGCTTTTTGTAAAACCTGAACATCTGCAAATGAGTGTGATGCAATGAAAATCAAAAAGAATAGCTTTGTTTGTAGGTACATTGTTGTTAGCCTTTTTGTATGCCCTTTATACAGGATTTTTTAAAGTATCGCCCGAATTACATACTACCGCAAAGAAAACTTTTAAATTGGCTATGGCAAAAAAATAAAGAGTATAATCCGGAGGCGAATGAGAAACTTTTTTACCGCATTGCCTGTTCCGATGATGCAATTCAAAGCCGAGCCAGCTTTCTAAAAGACTTTAGCATTGATGACAATTCACAGATGCGAATCTTTGGCACCAACAAAAAACTAAGCCACCGGAGCATGTTTTATAAAGAAGCGGTCACCGATGCTTTTCGTGTGTTTTTAAAAGATCGTCCTTCTACAAGCAATGCCATCCATGTAAGTTGTACCGGCTATGTGGCACCAAGCCCTTTGCAGTCTTGGGTGATAGAAAATGAGAGATTCGATACTCAAGTTTCTCACTTTTACCATATGGGTTGCTATGCTGCGATTCCAGCCATTCGCTGGTCTATGCAAATGCCGCAAGAAACTGAAATCGTTCACTCCGAACTCTGTTCCTTACACTTGAGGCCGCATGTCTGGAGTGCAGAACAAATCGTCATCAATAGCTTATTTGCCGATGGCTGTATTGCCTATCGTATGAGTCAACAAAAACAAGGTTTCGAAGTATTGTATGCGAATGAACAACTACTGGATTGTTCACAAGAAGATATGCAGTGGTATTGCGGCGAAGATAGCTTTCATATGATTTTATCAAAAGAAGTTCCCTCGCTGATTGAAGAAAACATTGAAAAAACCAATCAAAGACTAACTGAAGGACTTTCAACGAAAAATCTCTTTTATGCCATACACCCTGGCGGGCCCAAAATCATTGAGAAAATTCAAAAGAAATTGAAACTAAGTGAGGAACAAACGCAACATAGCCGTGATGTTTTAAGAGACTATGGCAATATGTCATCGGCCACACTCCCGCATATTTGGCAAAAGATTCTTCTTGACCAGAGTATACCGAATGATTCCTATATAATCTCTTATGCTTTTGGGCCTGGGCTAAGCCTATGTTCAGCCGTTTTTAGAAAGTTAGGCATATGAAGTATTTGCTGTTTTTACCTTTCGTAATTCACGCTCTTTGCATGCTCTTTGATGAATTCTATTTTCATCACAAAAGAAGTCTAGGCAAATGGGAGCGTCTTGGACACCCCATCGATACTTTAAGTGTATTGATCTGTTTTGCCATCCCGTTGTTTAATGGGGCCCTTTCTTATTATGTAGCCATGAGTATATTTTCATCGATACTCATCACTAAAGATGAATGGGTACACCAAAAAGAATGCGAGGCCCAAGAGCAGTGGCTACACTCGGTGCTGTTTGTTCTTCACCCCATTCTTCTTGCTTTGTATGGAGCTGCTTTTTATAGCCCCAGTCAACATCTCTCCTTGATTCATAGCCAAGCCCCTTTCTTGTTGCTCACAACTTTTTTATTTGGACTTTACCAATTTTTTTATTGGAACTTTTTATGCAAGAAAAAACTTTTAACGTAAACAACGAGATCTATCATCATCTGGGTGATGCCTGGTACGAAGCCAAAGATGATCCCATCGCCCTTTTAAGAGCCGAGTCTAAGTTTCGTAATCCTTGGATCTATGAAATTTTAAAGCTCTATGGCATTGAAGATAAAATATTAGATATGGGTTGCGGCGGCGGATTTTTAAGTAATTTTTTAGCTAGCAAAAATCTACAAGTCAGCGCTGTAGATTTGTCTAAGGATGCGCTTCAAGTCGCTCGCAAGCAAGACTTCAGCCAGACGGTGCAATATGAAATTCAAGATGTGAGTGATTTGTCTTACAATTCAAATTCTTTTTCTGCCGTTTGCGCGATGGATTTGCTAGAGCATGTCGAAGATCCACAAGAGGTTATTGGCGAAGCATCCCGAGTACTAGAGAAAGAAGGTTTATTTTTCTTTTACACTTTCAATCGAAATATCTTGGCAGAGCTCTTAGTGATTAAGTCGCTTGAATGGTTTTTACCCAAAACGCCTAAGAACTTGCACGTCGTTGATTATTTTATTAAGCCGAAAGAAATGCAAGAGATGTGCAAAAAGGCAGGGCTGCAAGTTTTAGAGATGAAGGGAGTGAAACCAAAGATCTTTCAAAAAGCCATTCTTAATTTAATACAAGGAAGAGTTTCAGAAAAATTTCAATTTGAATTTACTTCTTCACTGCAAGTTGCCTATATGGGTTATGCGATTAAAATTTAATATGTTTATCAATAGAGCAAGTCTTCTTCATCTTCGCATTCCCTTTTCGCTATTTTTAGCACCCGTTTTTTTTATAGCTGTTTATTTTCTTGGCCCAGAGTGGAGCACTGATACTCTACTCTTGTTTTTTTGTTTTCACCTATTTCTCTACCCTGCCAGCAATGCCTATAACTCTTATTGCGACCAAGACACAGAGAGTATTGGAGGGCTCAAAAGCCCCCCTCCTGCGACTCTTGATGTATTTAAAATTTCTATTCTCTTCGATGGCATAGGCTTCTTACTGGCATTCTATCTTTCACCCCTTCTCGCTTTGATGTACATAATCTATAGCTTGGTCTCTAGAGCCTATAGTTACCCCAAAATACGACTTAAAAAATACCCCCTTGTTAGCAGTTTGGTGGTCGCGTTTTTTCAAGGCGCTTTTATTTACTTTGCATGTGCAATCTATTGGACAAAGCAAATCACGATCTCTGATTTCTGGATCGGCATTGCATCTAGCCTTTTGATTCTCTCAGCCTATCCTTTGAGTCAGATCTATCAATATGAAGAAGACAAAAAGCGCGGTGACACAACTCTGAGTATGTTACTTGGAAAGACCAAAAGCTTTCTGCTCTTCTTTGCCCTACAAGCACTTTTTCTTATCATTCTTTTTACACAAATGCCTTTAGAAGACTTTAAAGACTTAATGATTGCTTTAAGCCCAGCGCTTGTTTTTGCTGTAATTTGGTTTCTAAAACAAAAAAGCCAGGACAAGTCCCGGCTTTTTGATTGGCTCCATCGTTTTCAATATCTCGGAGCCCTGTTGATGATCGTCTTTTTTATTACCAAGCTCTAAGTGCGTTAGAGTTCCAATACCACCAAGGTGAAACAAAAAGGTAGTAATTATAGTAATTGTAATAACCCATCTGATAAGGATAGTAAGACCAGTAGGTGTTTTGATAGTAGTAGTAAGGAAGATAGTTCCAATTGTAGAGATAGTTCTGGTTGTAAGCGTAATTGTTAAATTGGGTGTAATAGTAAGGATTGTAGTAAGGAGAGTTATAGTAATAGGGCTGGGTATGAGCTCCCCAATAGTACCAAGTGGGAAACTGATTTTGAAAGTTAAAATTGTAGTTTACTGTTGGTACATAAAACTGATTTTGACGAAAGGCATTGCTAGCTCGATGAATATCAAATTGATCGATATAGCCTCTCCGAATCGGCTGATTATCTAAATAGCGATATCCCGCAGTTGGGTTCACAGTAAAATAGATCTGACTATTTGTAATTCGATTGTTGTTAAATTGATTGCCACTAGAGTATGGATCTAAAATTTGATTGCGCTGAACATTGCGAAAAGAGCCGGGACTTCTTCTATTTCTTGCTTGTCCATGTCCATATCCATGAGAACCGCCTACCATATTTACCATATTATAAATATAATCCTCGATGAAGTCTTCACGAGCAAAGCCAGCTCTTTCAGCCTCTTCAAGACTTTGAAAAAATCTTTGTGGGTTGCTAATTTCTTGATACAGAATTCGATCTGAGTTTTGGTCATACAAAGCAAGTACGACTCCAGGTACATTGTTTTGAACATCCTGTGCTTGAAACGAAGGACCAAATGCATCATTCGATGTTTGCGGTGTTGGCGGTGCTGCTGTTTCATTAATGGTGTCATCATCAGAACAAGCTGCAAGCCATAAGCAAAAAATCATTACATATAAAAATTTCATTAACGATCTCCCAAATTGTTTTTTGACTTTATACGCAATAATTGAATGCGGCGCAACAATTTACGTCATTTGTATATAATTATTATACTCTCCTAGCTGCTCCCTTTTATTTCACTTTTTTTTTCAAACTATCTTATACTTTCAATAATTTAGGATACATGCTCGAGAATGCATCAAAATTTAAAGAATCTCGAAAAGAATTTACGAAGCATTTTAGATATTTATCTACTTTCAATGGACATAAGAAGTGAAACAAAAGGGAGCAGCTTAAAATATGAAAAAAATACCTATCTTATTTGTCAGTCTATGCTTTTGTTTCAATAGCTTGGCAAAAGTAGAACTTCTATCGAAGGCGAAAGTCAGTGACACCAATCCTCCCAAATTAATCTGGAAACCGAAAATAGAGAAAGATCTTCAAAATAGACTACAAGATATTTTTCTTAAAAAAATCGTAGGCAAGGTTTTGCGCCGAGTCCTCAAAGAACAAGAGGCAAAAGCATAGTGAG
>CAZZCP010000088.1:0-6320 GCA_964653235.1 uncultured Pseudobdellovibrionaceae bacterium
GGATTACCAAGGATACGCTGATGATGAGAATGGGTGAGGATCAATGGGATCAGGAATTCTCGGAACCTCTGCACTGACTCTCTCAACATGTACCCAATCTTTATCAAGTAGTTTATAAGAAATAGCCATATGTGGATTTAAAAGTGTAGTCCCTTCAAGGTAGGTCAAAAGTCCGCCGTCCCCATTGAGCTGAATTCGTCCATCAATCAAAAAATTTACTTTCAAACCATGATCTTTTTCCCAATCAAAGGCATCTTTGTTTTTAACAACACCTTTGTTGCCTTTGATATCTACATTAATCAATGCCTTTACTGCTTTTCTCATTCTCTTGGTTTTAGAAATCACCAAGGCACCTTTAGCATTGGTAAGCTGTGCCCAGGTCGTGGCAGCAGAAATACCAATACCTTGTTGCCCGCGTGAACACTGCCCCTTGCCAAACTTTGATGAGGCCAAATACTCACCAAAAACTTTAGCTAAATCATCCAACTCAAGACCAGGCCCATTGTCTTCAATACTGACCTCAATAAGATCTGTATTTCTCTGTGAACCTGAGCCCTTTTTGCGAATTTCAATTTTAATTTCAGGAAGAATACCGGCTTGCTCACAAGCATCCAAAGAATTGTCCACAGCCTCTTTAAGAGTGGTCAAAACGGCCTTTGTTGGTGAAGAAAAACCTACCTGTTGTAAATTTTTGGCAAAATATTCTGCTGTGCTTGATGAAACGATCTTGTTGTTCGCCGCCAATTCTTCCTCCGTTTTTATGAAGATCCATTTCACTTTAGCAGCAGAACGGCTTGGGATGGCAAGTGGTAATGCTATCTTATGGGATTTGTTAAGAAAATGCTATTTTGCGTTAGCCAAGAATGCAGACTTTCAACTAGAGTCTTTCTAAGATTTGCTCTGCTGGACTTTTATGGGCTTTTTTTGTATTGCAGGCCTTGCAAGCCACTACCAGATTTCCTTTGTTCGAAAAGCCCCCCCGACCTAAGGGGATGATATGGTCCATGGTCAGGTCCTGTTTCGAAAATTTCTGCTCACAATAGTGGCAAATCCCAAGTGAGAGTTTATTTTTCCACCATTGGCTTTTTCTTAACTCTCGAGCCTTGGCCCGTTCTTTTTTAATGTGCTCAGAAGGAGCGGGAGTGTAGAATTCCATTCCCGAAATATGCCATAAAAACTAGCAAATGAACAGATTTATCTTTTGGCCTGAATACTATCTGCTTTTTTGATTGGCTGATCACATTGAATGTATGAGCTCTCGTGATTTAAAACCTTGATGCTTTTGCCTTGCTTGTCTTTTAGTGACCACTGGTAATCGATTTCGCCCATAAGTGAATCATCGCAATGTCTTTTCGAGAGTCGAATGGCTTTTTCTCTGCACTCTTCAGGATCATCAAAAAGCATGGTTTGATCTTTTTGATCACTTAACTTCTCTTGATGAGGCGGATTAAAAACTTTGATGTGACAGTATATTCCATCAAAGATTTTGGGCTGTACACGAATATTGGCAATTTTTCTGCTTACCTTCTTTTTCTTAGCTAGGATTTTCTTTCTCTTTTTCTTTTTAAAAGCTTTCTTTTTAGCCACTCGAAAAGGATTGGCAATCTCGGGCGCCTCATTTTCGACTTTTAAATACAATTTTTGTGATTCAAGCGTCTCTTCATCTTGAGTCAAAAGAATTTGAAAGTTTTTATTGGTATTGACAAGTCTAAGATTGGTTCTGCCAATTAAGAAAAATTCTTTATCATTCAATATTTTTTTAGCCGAAATCATATAAATGCACTTGCGCAAGCTCCCCTCAGAAATCGACTCACAAGATTTTTCTTCGATCTCAAATCGATTTTTTAAAGATATTTTGTTCTTTCCACTTCTTGATAGAATTCTTGGTTTTAGCTTACTATTTTCAACAACCAACTTGTATTCTTCTCCAGCTTTTGAAATCAATTCCGCTTTTAAGCTCACTTCTAAAACGTTTTTATTGCCCTTTTTTTGAATTTGCTTTTTAACCACTTCCACTTTTTTTGAAAACTTTGAATTCAGCAAGTGCGCATCTATTTCGGCCTGATCAGCCTTGTTAGCAGTTAAAAAGTCCTTTAGCAAAACACCAATATTTAGTGTTAAGCTCAAAATACAAAGCGAAAGTAGAGTCTTATTGCCAAGCATTTGCCCTCCTATAGTCCTAATGCTAATCGTCGTTTTAGCTAAAAAGTTTAATGATTTTAGATATTTATAATTTCTATCTAGCTTTTTTTGATGAATTTTTAGACAGACTTTGAAAGAGACCAAGTCTTCTTGCTGAAAATGTCAAAATTGTGTAGTTTTTTGCAATGGGAATTCGAGAAGAAGAAGTTGTACAAAGACTTCATGAAAAATTTGAAAATGCAATGATTCAAGCCTTTGACCTAAACGGAGAGGGTAAGAATTTTGAAATAAGTATATTGCATGAGAGTTTTAAGAATATGAATCGTGTGCAACAACACCAGGCCGTTATGGCTGTCTTTTCGAAAGAGTTAAAGAGTGGTGAAATTCACGCTTTAAAAATTCAAACGTCTTATTGAGGTGCAATATGGAAACCAAAGAAAGAATCGAAAACTTATTAAATGAGAATGAAGTTGTTCTCTTCATGAAGGGAACCAAAAGCTTTCCACAATGTGGCTTTTCTTCTCGCGCTGTTGCTATTTTAAAAGAGTTGGGAGTTGAATTCTCTGACGTTAATGTTCTTGAAGATGACGAAATCCGCAGTGGCATAAAAGAATTTGGTAACTGGCCCACCATTCCACAACTCTATGTAAAAAAACAATTGGTCGGTGGAAGTGACATCATGATGGAAATGTTTGAAAACGGCGAACTCGCCGAACTATTCAACAATGCTTAGAATTTGTAAAAATCTTTTTGGTATTCTTTTAGTCGCATGGGGAATTGCAGGGGGCCCTCCCTGGGCCTTCGTCGGTGTTTTCTTTATTCTCTTTGCGGCCTACAATATTTCTTTATCTAAAAAACTATTAGAAGCTCTTCATAGAAAAAATAAAAATTAGGCTGTGACAGAATAGGAAACTTCAACAAGCCCCAAAACTCTTCTTAGGACTTGTTTTTGCAATATTGGTTTATCTCTAACCTGCATCTCTCCGATTTAAAAGGATGGAGGAAAAATGGCCAGTATTTTGCTAGTCGACGATGATCCTGACATTCTGCGAATCGCTGGAAAGCTCTTAAGCTCACAAAATCATTTTGTCTTTGCAGCTGACGATGCAATTCAAGCTTTGGAATATTTAAATTCTAAGCACGTCGATTTGGTTATCTCAGATGCAAACATGCCTCAATACTCTGGCTATGACCTTATACAGACAATGAAGAATCATGAGGAATGGAAAGTCATCCCCATTGCACTATTAACAGCAAGAAGAGAAAAAAAAGATATCGAACAAGCAATTCGATTGGGAGTAGTTGACTATATCGTCAAGCCGATTGACCCACATCTCTTTGTACAGAAAATCAAAGCCTTACTAAAAAACCATTGCCACCACACTAGTTTAGAAATTGAGCTTGCAGAGGCAAACATTGACACTTTGGCAAGAATGACTTTTCGAAATCAAATTTTAAGTATTTCAGAATTGGGTATTGATATGCTAAGCCCTATTGAAATTCCAAAAGGACAGAGAGTCTTTATTGACTCTCACATTTTCGCTGAAATTGGTATCACTCCTCCAGCAATGGTAGTTCAACATTGCAAAAAAGATCCCAATGATGAAACTCAGTTTCGCATAAAGGTGCAGTTCTTTGGCAGCTCTGACAATATTTTAAGTAAAATCAGATCTTGGTTGGTCAAACGAAAAAAGGCAAAAGTATCATGAGAATCTTAATTGCAGAAGATGACTCCAGCATTGCGAAGATTATGACAGTCTCCCTAGAGCATATGAACGGACACCAAGTGAGTGTGGTCGAAAACGGAAAAGCTGCAGTTGAAATTTTAAAGAAAGAAGTCTTTGACTTGATCTTACTCGACAGCATGATGCCTGAACTAGATGGTTTGGGTGTTTGCGAGTGGATACAATCTCAAAGTCAAATTCAAAGTCCTATTATCTTTTTAAGTGCAAAAACAGATGAAGCTAGTATTCAAGCTAGCTTGCAAGCTGGTGCCATTGGATATATACAAAAACCATTTGATCCGATGAACATCTATTCTCAAATCGAGGAGATACTCAAAGGGGCGGCTTAGATGTCTAGAGTCTTCTTGCAAATCCAGAGTATATTTCTCATTTTTTTTCTAGCTTTACTTGGAGTTTCTTCTTTTGCTTTGATGCAATACTATAAATTAGAAAGCATTGAAAAAGAACAAGATCTTCATTGGTATCTCTACTCTGAATTGCTCCTTTTAGAAAGAGGTTTCCAGTCAGAGCGTCTTGAAAGACTTCAATTACTTCGAGAAGATATTAAAGATGAAGAAAGAAAGACAAAACTGAGCGATATTCTTCAGGCATACTCTTCTGGAAAAAAAAGAACATTAAAAAAAAGAATTCAAGAATTTAGCTTCTTAGAAAGCCAAAGAACTAGTCTTGATTACGAGAAAAAAGAAACTTTGCGCGCCAATTTACTACTCGCTTTTATGGGAATGTTTGCTATCAGTTTTTTCACTATGGCTTTTACGGTTCATAAAATGAACAGAAATATATTTAGCAAAATTAGGAGATTGAGCAAAAAAATTGAAGATTTTATTGAGGGCTATTATATCTACCAATTTACTCAACCCCCAGCGAATGAACTTGGTAATCTCGAAGCTTCATTTAATCATATGGCTGAGAAAGTAATGGAAACCATTGAAGATTTAAAAGAACTAGATGCAGCAAAATCAGAGTTTATCAATATTGTTAGTCATGAGTTACGAACACCAATGACTTCGATCAAAGGTTCATTGGCACTGATATCTAGTGGTAAATTTGGAGAACTCAATGAAAAAACCAAGGGTCTACTCAATATAGCAGTATCTGAGACAGATCGACTGGTTCGAATGACTAATGATTTTTTAGATTTGGCAAAAATAGAATCGCGGAGTTTTTCACTTATGCATCGTTGGGTTTCTGCAGACTTGGTGATCAAAAAGAGTGTTGAATCACTTCAGGGTTTGCAAGCACAGGCAAAAGTGAATATTCAGTGGCAATCTCGCCCTGAATTTGAAATCAATGTCGATTTAGATCGCATGCAACAAGTACTTACAAATCTTTTAAGCAATGCAATTAAATTTACTCCTGAAGGAAAAAGGATAGACGTTAGAACAGAGGTTAAAGACAAACGTCTCTACTTTTGGGTCAAAGATGAAGGACCAGGAATTTCAGCAGAAGATCAAGACAAAATATTTAAAAAATTTCGTCAAGCCACTTCTCCTGATCGTCCTTTAGTGAAAGGTACGGGCTTGGGGCTCTCGATTGCCAAAGCCTTGGTTGAAGCACATGAAGGAGAAATTGGGGTGCAATCAAAATTGGGTTCAGGTAGTGAGTTTTTCTTCACAATTCCTGAGTATAGAATCAATTTTGAAAAACAAAAGGCTGCAGCATGAGTATTGATGAAGTGATGGCAGAGCTTCGGCAAGAATATGTAAGGGAAATTCCACAAAAACTAAAAAAGATTCAAGAACTTCTGTCTGAGCAGAATTGGAAAGAATTAAGAAACGAATTTCATAAACTGAAGGGATCTGGCAGCTCTTACTCACTTCCCGAAATCACAGAGCTTGGCTCCTTTGTGGAGAAGAATTTAAATGAAGACAACGGCAAAGATACAATCGAAAGATCATTGAAGATTTTGCATAAAATCTACGAAAGTAGAATATCAGAGCAAGCTTTCTCTTTAGAGAAAAACCAAGATTGGATTGATTTACAGAGAAAATAACTTTAATTTGTCTTCATGTCGAAAAATATAGAAGAATTAAAAGCCATTGTCGGCAATCAAAACTGCCTTTATGACAAAGAAAGTTTAAACAATTACGCTCTTGATTGGACTCGATACTATAGACCTAATGCAGAATGCGTTGTTTTTCCTAAAAACACTGATGAAGTTCAAAAAGTGATTCTTTGGGCGAATGAAAACAATAAAGCAATTGTTCCCTCTGGTGGGCGTACCGGTTTAAGCGGAGGAGCCGTAGCCAAAGATGGAGAGATTGTTCTCTCGCTAGAGAAATTGAATCAAATATTTGAGTTCAATCCCATCGATCGAAGCGTGCGTTGCCAAGCTGGAGTGATTACCGAAAACCTGCAAAAATTTGCTGAACAAAACAATTCCTATTTTCCTGTCGATTTTGCTGCTAGAGGTTCTAGTCATATTGGCGGTAA
>CAZZCP010000088.1:6330-8714 GCA_964653235.1 uncultured Pseudobdellovibrionaceae bacterium
CAATGCTGGAGGCATCAAGGTACTTCGTTACGGACTGATGCGAGACTGGGTTAAATCACTAACTGTGGTAACCGGAAAGGGCGAAATCTTAAATCTAAATCGATCTTTGATTAAAAATGCGACTGGATACGATTTGCGACAAATTTTTATTGGCTCCGAGGGCACCCTTGGAATTATAACCGAAGCAGAAATTGGTTTTACAAAACCCCCGCAAGAACAATTTGTACTAGTTCTCGCTGTTCCCGACCTTGAATCTGTGATGAAAGTTTATCAGAGCTTTAAAGATGCAAGCCCTCTCACCGCATTTGAAATGTTTACTGAAAAAGCCCTCTCTTATGTGATGAAATCAACTGGCTTAGAAAGACCCATTGAATCGGAAGCTCCTATATATCTCTTGCTCGAGATTGAGAAAGAAGATGAATCTGTTGAATCAGAAGCTCTTCGCTGCTTTGAAGAAGCGCTTGAGAAGACTTGGGTGATTGACGGGGTTATAAGCCAAAATAGTCAACAAGCGAAGAATTTTTGGCGTTATCGCGAAGACATTACAGAATCTATTGCTTATGCGACCCCCTATAAAAATGATATCTCGGTTCGCATTTCAAAAGTTCCTGAGTTTATGAGCGAAATTGATTCCATATACCAAAAAGAATACCCCGAATTTGAAGTGATTTGGTTCGGACATATTGGTGACGGAAATTTACATATCAGTATCTTAAAACCAGAAGATATGGATATGGACTCTTTTCTAGAAAAATGCCGATCTGCTGATGAAATATTATTCCAAACGATTCAGAAGTTTGAAGGAAGTATTTCTGCTGAGCACGGAGTAGGACTGACTAAAAAAAGATATTTAAAGTACAGCCGATCCGCAGAGGAAATACGTATGATGAAAGATTTGAAAAAGCTGTTTGATCCGAATTCTATTCTCAACCCTGGCAAGGTTTTTGATTAGGCCGTGTTTAGACTTCAACTCGCTCATTTAAGTAAAACGAGAACATATTAAATAAGCGATGGGTTGTAGACCGCAATAGAAAATGAAACCTCAACAAGCTCTAGTTTATTAATAAAGAATTTTTGTTTTTATGCTCGTAGATAGCTGAGAAATTTTTTCTTTTAATTCTTTCGCATTAGACTTTTCAACATCCATTATCAAGTAACCAATCTTAGTACTTGTTGAAAGATTTTGTGACTGAATATTGGCTCCAATGTCAGAAACAATCTTATTGATCTCAGACAATACCCCAGGAACATTTTTATGCACATTTAATATACGATGTGTTCCTTCGGTGCCCGCCATCTCTACATTCGGAAAATTCACCGTACCGACAGTGGTTCCCATTTTCAGAAATCGAATCAAACTATCTGAAACTTCTAAGCCAATATTTTCTTGAGCCTCTTCGGTGCTGCCGCCGATATGAGGTGTGAGTATTACATTCTCAAGACCGCGCAACTCAGAGATAAACTCCTCATCATTGCTCTTTGGTTCTTCTGGGTAAACATCAATCGCAGCTCCCTGAATTTGCTTTTCACGAAGTGCATTCGCTAGAGAAGGAATATCAACCACAGTACCTCGACTGAGATTCAGTAAAAAGCTTCCCTGTTTCATCAAAGATAATTCTTTTTCGGTAATTAAATTTTTTGTTTGTTCGGTCTCGGGAACATGCAAGGTGACAAAATCAGAGGTTTTTAACAGTTCTTGCATTGAATCCGTACTCACAGAATTTCCTAATGGTAATTTACGAATAATATCAAAATATTGTACCTTCATACCAAGAGCTTCTGCTAGCACACTAACTTGCGAACCAATATGACCATAGCCAATAATTCCTAATGTCTTTCCACGCACTTCATGAGAGTTTTTTGCTGATTTTAGCCATCTTCCAGAATGTGCCATTTGATTGACAACAGGTATTCTCCGCGAAAGACAGACAATTTCAGCTATAACTAACTCGGCAACACTTCGAGTATTGCTGTAAGGAGCATTAAAAACAGGAATACCCAGCTCTTCAGCTGTTTCGGTTTGAATCTGATTGGTGCCAATACAAAAAGCCCCTATGGCACTCAAGTGTGAGGCTTCTTTTAAGACTTTTTCAGTTATTTTAGTTTTTGATCGGATTCCAACTACTGAGTAGCTTTTCAATACATCGATCAGCTCATCTTCTTTGAGTGCTTGCTCCAAACGTTTAACTTCAAAGCCTGCCTCAAGAAAGCTGGCCTCGGCTTTGGGATGAATCGCTTCTAACAGTAAAATTTTCATAAATATACTCTCTCTCGAATCAAAAAATACAGCAAGAAATTGAAAGCATATGGCTTTTTAGAGTAAATTTTTCTAGCTGCTCCCTTTTATTTCACTTTTTCGCGCAAATAAAAATGCAATTTCAATA
>CAZZCP010000089.1:0-4023 GCA_964653235.1 uncultured Pseudobdellovibrionaceae bacterium
GAGCTGAAATCCATTGAATTGGCAATTCTGCTTAAGTGGATACTTTTGATTCTTTCTTAGATCTCTGGGCTTAGTACATACGCTGAGACTTTCGTCTTGTCACGGATGGCCTTCTTTTGGTGGCAGCATCCTTTTCTTAAGCTGCACTCATTGTGCCGCTTAAGAGCTCTTTTAAGGACTTAAATTTCGAATTCTATTTCAATATCACGCATTAGTACTGACATTTTCGAGTGGTAATTAAGGACTGACAGAATCGAGTGGTAATCACACACGACTCCACTTTTTGGGCATCGAAATATTTATTACGAAATAATAAACAACTGTCGTTATTGTGACTGCATATAAAGCATAAACTATTGAAATCACAATATTATATATGGCCCTCTTATTGCTTATTAATTAGAAGAACAATTCAATTCTTGGGAGGGAATATGAAACTTCGAATCGGTATACTATCCATCTTTATGTTGGTATTGGCAGCCTGCGGTGAAAAACTAGAGAGTAATAGCCTTAGCAGTGAAAGTTTCAACGGGTCTGATGAAACTGAGTTATTTCTAGATTCTGATCAAGCAGTTACCCAAAACTCTTTAAGAGGAATCACAATTACCAATCCTTCAGAAAACCAGCCACTCAGTTTTAATTCTTCAAGAGGAAGACATATAGCGCGAATTATGGAAGTAAGATTCCAGAAAGCAAGTGAATTTATAGGTACTGATGCTTTTACAGTTACATATTGGCATTGTGAAAATCCAACATCTTTTTTGCGTTATACTACTAATGGACAATCGGTGCTGACTTCAAGTAGGAGGCCTTCTCTAGATGATCCTTTTTTTAACGAAATACAAGATCATTGCGGATCAAGGCGTGGTCTAATTACTCTCTCTTTTTTCAAAAATAATGAAAGTTTAAATCAACTCGAAGCAAGATTTTTTGACGATTCTAACATCCTCGCTTTTGCCATTGAAAACGTAAGTCTCTTTAAAGCTAACGAAGCAAGAGTAACGAATTCTGTATTGATTCCCAATATTGAAATCGAAGAGCCTGGCATTATCATAAATACTCAAGATTTGCGTGACCCTACAACCGCAGCTGTTGAGTGCTCAGGTGATACTAGCAATCGCGATATTAGTATTCGCAATAATGGCCGCGCGCTAACGATATGCGTAACCAACGTAAGACAGCTTAATCTTTTAAGAGGAAATATTGTGTCAGGTCGACATGCTTCATGTGATCCCATTTTTAATCTCAATAATGCTGCTGGTTGGGATAGTCATTTTAATGACATTGCTTGGAATGAAGGATCTGCCAATTCACTTTTTCCAAGAGGAAGAAGACTATGGTACACGGCATGCTTTGCTAGCCCAGAAATCGGTGGAACTATTAGAAAGTCTTTTCAACTACAGTAAAAAAAATAACCGCCGCGCCATTCGGCGCGGTTTCTAGTCAAGCTGAGTTGTAAGCTCTGACAGTTTTAACTTCGAAAAATTCTCTAAAAAACAAGTATAGGCTATCGCCAATGAATCACTGGCATCTTCAGTAAGACCAGTAAAGTCTATTTTCAGCTCATGTTGTAAAACCATTTGTAAATTGAGTTTTGAACTTGAACCACTCCCTGTTATGGCTTTTTTGACTGTCTTTGCCGGGTATTGAAACACTCGCATCTTATTCTTTTTGGCTAAGTACAAAAGCATGCCTCGCACCTGCCCCAATTTAAAAGCAGATTGAATATTTATGCCCGAAAAGACTTCTTCGATGGCAAAGAGATCTGGCCGATGAGTAAGTATCAACTCTTCAATCTCTTGCCCTAGTAAGAGCAAACGATCATCAAACTTTTTCTTGCCTGAAAAATGCAGACTTCGACAGTCTAAAACCTCAAGAGGATCGGTCTGCAAAAGACTGAGACCGCAGTTTAAACTCCCTGGATCGATTCCAAGAATCTTCAAGCATCACCCGTAATTCGTTCTAATTCTTCATCAGAAATATCAAAATTTGCCGATACATTTTGAACATCATCACAGTCTTCTAAAAGTCCAAAAAGTTTGATCACTCCTTCTGCATCTTCGCCGCTGACAGCAATAGTATTTTCTGGAATCTTGGCCATTTCTTGCCGAAGCGATTCGATATTCTTGGCATCAAAACTTTCTTTGACCGAATCAAAGTCTTCTTTTGAAGTATACACCGTCAAAGTTTCGTCTGCCTCTTCAAAATCTTCAGCACCTGCATCAATCGCAATCTCTTGCAATTCTTCTAAGGAGTTCTTTTTAAGATCAAAAACCAGAACTCCTTTGTCATGAAACATCCAAGATACGCTACCTTTTTCTCCCATATTGCCATTGCCTTTGTTAAAAGCAAAACGCACTTCATGAAGGGTTCGATTGCGGTTGTCGGTCAAACAATCACAAATAAAGGCAACTCCTCCGGGGCCATAACCTTCAAGCTGGAACTCTTCGTAACTCACTCCATCGAGCTCCCCTGTACCTCTTTTGATCGCTCGTGAGATATTGTCCTTCGGCATAGAAACCGCCCTAGCCGATAATATGGCTCGTCTTAATCTTGGATTGGATTCTTCATCTCCTCCTCCCATTTTTGCAGCAACGGTGATTTCTTTGGCGATTTTTGTGAAAAGCTTTCCTCTTTTGGCGTCTGCGGCGCCTTTTTTATGGCGAATATTGGCCCATTTACTATGTCCAGCCATTCTATCTCCTCTTTTAAATTGGCATTTGCTTAGTTCTTTTATAGAGTGAAAATATGTCCTATCTCAACCCCGAATTTGTTGAAAAGTACCAAATTCTTTACGAGAAAGATCCTAAATCAAAAATTTTTGCACCTCTTGCCGAAGCCTATCGACGTATGGGCATGAAGAAAGAAGCACTTCGACTTGCCAAAGAAGGAATTAAAAACCATCCCAACTTTGCAAGTGGCCTTCTCACCTACGCAAAAATTCTTCTTGAAGATGAAAACTATGATGAAGCCCTGCCGCTTTTACAACGAAGTGTTGAACTTGCTCCCGAGAATTTTTTAGCACAAAATCTCTTGGCACAAACTTATCTACAATCAAGAAGACCTAAAGAGGCGCTTAAAACCTATAAGATGCTTTTGCTGCTAAATCCGAATCATGAAGCCGCACAAAGAGCGGTAAAAAGACTCGAGAGTTTAAGCGCTGAAGACTATGACGATGATGTCTTCATCATGGAAAACCTTGAAGAGCGCTGGAAAAAAGAAAATATCAAAGAAGTAAAAGCTTCTGCTCCCGAAGATAGCCTCTATGCAAAACAGCGAAAACTAGAAAGATTGATATCTCTTGCTGATGCCTTTATCGTTCGAAACGATCATGAACGCGCCCTCAAAAGCTTAAAGGAGGCTGAAAAATCAGTCGGAAAGCATCCTGAAATCGAAAAAAGAGTATTGATGCTTCAGCCCGAAGAGATTGAACTTCCACAAGAACAGCAAGTCAGCCGAAAATATACTCTAGCGCAACGTAAAATTGCCAAGCTCGAACTTTTGTTGCAGCGCATATCTAATCGCAAAGCCAGCTCGGCCATTTGATTCCTTCACAACTTATAGCTAATCTCACTGCACTGGAGGTAGAATGTACTCGACGAGCGATATACGCAAAGGTCTAAAAATTCTATTAGATAATGTTCCTTATGTAGTGACCGACTTTCAACACGTAAAGCCTGGTAAAGGAAA
The DNA here is from genome assembly GCA_964653235.1 of uncultured Pseudobdellovibrionaceae bacterium. Classification (GTDB taxonomy): domain Bacteria; phylum Bdellovibrionota; class Bdellovibrionia; order Bdellovibrionales; family UBA840; genus CAZZCP01. The sequence goes on from CAZZCP010000089.1 coordinate 3,691, forward strand.
TCAATTTACTCGAACTAAGATGAGAAATATGCTCACTGGCAGCAATTTAGAAAGGACTTTCAAATCAGGCGAAAAGTTTGAAGTTCCTGATGTTGAACACAAAACCATGAGTTTTCTCTACAAAGATGACGATGGCTACCATTTTATGGACCAAAGTAGTTATGAACAAATTCAAATTACCCACCAAGATATGGGAGATGAGAAGAATTACTTGGTTGAGAGTCTCGAAGTCGAGATCGTTTTCTTTAACAACAAGCCGATAGGCGTAGATCTTCCCAATATTGTAACAATGACTGTTACAGAAACAGAACCGGCTATCAAAGGCGATCGGGT
>CAZZCP010000089.1:4033-8606 GCA_964653235.1 uncultured Pseudobdellovibrionaceae bacterium
AAGCAGCCACGATGAGTGCTGGTGCAGTTGTGCAGGTGCCTTTGCACATCAATGAAGGAGACACTTTACGAATCGATACCCGAACCAATGAATACGTCGATAGAGTAAATAAATAACAAGGCTTTTTACTAGATTTTAAGCCTTGCGCCTCAAGCCCAGTTGTAGAGGAAAATCTGCAAATTCTCTAATAATTACGAGATAATATCTCTAAAGCATGGATGCGAATGTTTGCAGATTTTATCTGTGAATAGAGAACTTCTTTGGGGTTCAAAAATGGAGAGTATTGAAAGACAAATTCAAAAAGCTTTGTCGAATGACACACGTTTAGACCGCTGTGCGGATGAACTAGTAAAAGCATGGCTTCGCGGTAGTTTAAGTGTTCAAGAACAACAAAGTGTTTGCCGCTTTTTGATTTCATGTGGCTTCTTTAGCACTTTATTTTCAGTAGTATCCAAAAATTTAGAATATCAAATTACTCTGCCATGGATGGAGTTGATTCAAGCATTCTATGAATATGAAAAAGAGACTAGAAAAAAACTGGTAGACCGTGATCTTATACAAGAGTTTTTTACAGGAGCAATAGAGCAAGATAAAATTGAAGATCTAGTAAGATTGGCTCTCTTTGACAAGATTGACTCTCGTTTTTCTAAAATTCGCTCTGAGAGCTTTCGATTGACTCATACCCAAGCTAGAGGCCAAAAAGAAAAACTTTTGGATCATCTTGAAGTTTTGAAAAACGAAAGACTCATCCAAGAAGAAGAAAAGCTATTAAAGAAAATCAAACAAGAATATCCGAAAGACCCCAAAGTACTTTCTGTAGAAAAAGAGTTTTTAAAACGAAAAGCAAAAATTGTTTTTCAAAGACTCAAAGAAGAACCAAAATACAATTTACTTGAATACAATGATCCTGAAATACAGGCTTTAAAAAGCAAGTTTTTAAAAGAATTTTTAAATCTAGCAAAAACCGAACCTGCACTCGCATACGACCTATCTATTTCATTGTATATGATGAATATGCCCAAAGAAGCACTAGAAGCATTGGACTTTGCCCCAAATTCTATGAATAAAGAATGGATGAAGCTATATTACCTGCTTGAAAATGAGAAATATGCCTCTGTTTTAGAACAAATCGATTTTATCTCACGCAATTATCCAAAGACTGCTGACAATCACTATGCCTATAGCTTTTATCGAGCAAAAGCACTATGGGGTTTGAATAAAAAAGAAAATGCTATTCAACTTTTAAAAGAAATCATTGATAAACAGCCCAACTACAAATCAGCCTATTCTTTACTAATGCAATGGGAGAGAGAATATTGAGCTGGAAGAGAATTTATCCCTATTTTTTAATTAGTTCCTTTTTTCTTTTACTTGGGTTTTTTTACAGATTCCATATACCGAGATTTAAGCAATGGGCACTTGATCAAATTCGAATTTACAGCCATCAAAATTTACCTGTAGATATCAAGGCCAATAATATTCAATTGAATCTACTGCCAATCGGTATTTCAGTTCAAGAAATTGAAATTGAACCTAAAAATGAACTCGCTTCACAATTAGCTCCAATTTACTTAAAAGAAATTCGTGCCGACATGAGTATTTTATTACTTTTAGTTGGACACTTACGCCTGACCGAAATCAATCTCATTGAACCCAAAATCATGTTCTTGCATAAAAAAAACAAAAATAAGAAAAGCGAATCTAAAAAAGATGAGGCAAAAAAACTTAAGATTCCTTTCAATGAAATCATTGAGATTCCTGTTGATACATTTAAAATCTCAAATTTACAAGTCTTAGTGAGATCTGAAGAGCTACTTCATTCTTTAAAAATGAGTGATGCCAACATAGAACTTTCTAAGTCAAGATTTGGTTTTATCTTTCAATCTGACCTACCTAAAATTCAATTTAAAAAAACGGGAAAAGATAAATCAATAACTGAATTGTCTTTAGATATAGATTCATATATAGGTGAAAACGAAATTGATATAATAAATCTTAATATTCAAAGAAACCGCTCGTTCATTCGTGGGCAAGCTCAGTTTACGGGCGACTTTGAAAGTATGGATTGGAAACCCAAAGATGCAAGTTTACAAGTAGATTTAGACTTGCCAACCTTAAGAGACTTGATTCTCTCGTATGATCCAAGCCTTAAACTACCTCGTTTAAAGGGGAACTTTCAAACACTTACAAAAGCAAAACCCAAAGGAAAATCAATTGTTGTAAAAAGTGAGAGTAAAATACAAGATATAGTAATCAATGGCTATAAAATTGGTAGTGAAATTCAAATCAATCTTGATTATGAAAATCAAAAATTAAAACTTAATAAAGTTGCCGTAAATGAAGGCCCTATTCAACTCGAAATTCAGGACACTCAGTTCAATTTAGATAAAAACTACTCTTTTTCAACAGATATATTAATAAAATCATTTGAATTGAAGCATCTTTTCGCCAACCTAAAAGTTGATGTACCACTTCTGTTGTATACAAAGGGACGTTTGCCTTGCAAAGGACAGATACAACCTGAGTTGAGTATTGAATGTGATGGAGTATTGGATATAGATCGTTTTACTTTAAACGATGGCAGGCAAAGAGCTTTTGAAATTGTTGCTTTTCGTAAGGGAAAGATAGATGGAAATGTTAAAATCACGCAAAATCGAATTGAGCCAAAAGCAAAAATTAGCATTGGAGAGTCTTATGGTACTACTGAAGGCTGGATACAATTTGATAAGGGATTCTATTTTGCATACGAATCTCCTGAATTTTACTTTGAAAGTTTAGATGAACTTGCTGGATTAAATATGCTTGGAAAAGCAAAATTAAAAGGTAGCACCCAGGGTACTTCGGATTATGCAACAATCGATATGCAACTTGATACCAGCGATATTAGTGTAAGTAATTACAAATTGGGACGATTCACTGCAAACTTTACCTATAAGGACAAATTGATTGAAATATCAAACATGAAATCAAGACTCAATCAAAGTGTCTACTCTGGTGATTTAAAGGTGTTTCTTGGCGACAACGAAATTCAAGGAAAATTTCAGTTTCCCAAGCTGTACCTAGAAGATGCACAAGAAGCAATAAGAGAGAACTTTCCCATACCTTTGACCCTTAAAGGAGAAGGAAGTGCGAATATTGATTTTAAAGGTCCGCTTGAATTTGAAAAATTAAGCTATGTCTTAAAGTCTAATTTTCAAAATGCAAATATTGAAAAAGAAAATATAGAAAAAATACGACTTAACATAGAATCAAAAAAAGGAGTCATTGAGTTTCAAAATATTGAAATGCAAACTTTAGGATCTGTCATCACTGCAAAAGGAACAGCTCAATTACCAGACCAACTTGAACTCAGTGTTAAAGCAAACAACCTCAATATAGATAACTCAAATTACTTTAATCAACTATTTTTTAATTTAGACGGCTTATTAGATTTTCAGTGGGAACTCAGAAATAGAGACAGCGGTTTTATATCTGTTTTAAAAACAAATCTCAAAAATACTTATATTGGTAACCAAAAACAAGCCGATTCAAAAGTAGATATGCTGATTGATCCGCAAAAAATAAATGCCAATGTAAATCTATTTGGAGGTAAAATTGTTTCTGATTTCAGTATTCCTTTTGATCTGAATAAAAGTTACTCTCTTTATTTAAAAACAAATTCTTGGGATTTCTCTCCTCTTCTTGAGGGAATTGATCAAGGTATTGGCAGTAAGCAATTCTCAGCTGTTTTAAACTCAGAAGTTTTACTAAGTTCAAAAAAGGGAGGATTTTGGCAGTCTAACGGCAGCATTCATATTGATCAATTTCGATTGCAAAAAGCGGATAATTATCTAGCAAACCAAAATTCAATACAAATCCTGTTTAAAGATGGATTTATCGATTTATCCAATTTTAAACTCATCGGAAAAGACTCTTTTCTTAATATTGAAGGAGAAAAAAAATCTACAAAAAAACTCGACATGAAGTTGAATGGCAACCTGAATCTGAGTCTTTTTAGCTTCCTCACTCCATTTTTTAGTGACTTTCGAGGAAAAACATCTGTAAGCACAAAGATTGTTAAAAAAGCTACATCCATTGATATCGTCGGCTCGGCACTTGTAAATGAAGCCAGCATAAAGATCAATAATTTTCCACATACTTTTGAAAATATTAATATGGATCTACTTTTTAGTAATAATAAAATTATCATCAACCAACTCAATATGGGACTTGCAGGGGGTGATGTAAAAGGCTCTGGCTCTCTTTTAATCAAAGAGAATGGAGAATTACCTCTTAATGTAGAGGCGACTATAAGCAATTCTAACCTTGAAGTGGTTAAGGGAATCAAAACAAAAGTAAATGCGAATATAACTATTACAGGAAATCAGCTTCCTTACACTATGAAGGGCAGTGCTAATGTTCTTGAAGCTCTAATAGGACTTGAAAACTCTGCTGCTGGGTCTGAAATACAGGCCAGTGAGTTTTTGCCTCCTTCGATTAAAGAAGAAAAATTTTAATATCGTGTTTAAAAGTTGCCTCACGGCAATTTTTTTATTTTTGAATTTGAACTTTGCGGTTGCGCAAAGTGGCCAGT
>CAZZCP010000090.1:0-4876 GCA_964653235.1 uncultured Pseudobdellovibrionaceae bacterium
GCGGAGGAGCAAGCCCCGAGAACTTGCAAGTCTTATGTCAGGCGCACAATTTGAGAAAAGGCTAGCGAATCACAGTAAAAAAATGCTCTGCTTTTGCCGTTTGAATCAAAATCTGATTTTCACCTTCTAAAAGTGGAATGTAATCAGTGGTGTGCTCTTGTCCCGAGCCATAAAAAACTTCTGCCATATGCGAGTTGCTTTGATTGCTAATTCGCATCTCTTGACCGGTCAAACACTCGGGAATCACCAGGCGCACAAATTCGTATTTGTAGTCGAGTTTTTGTGGCAAATCACATTCAAGTACCAATATATTTTTTTGATTGATAAGATCTTTGTATTCTGGAGTACTTGCGACCTCTCGATCAATCTCTCGTTTTAAAGACTTGGCTTCAGAAATACTCGCATTTACCATATTAAAGTAAAACACAAACAAACCTAAAAAAAAGACCACCAAGCTTTTCAGCACGATCGATACTCCAACGGACAAAAGTTTTAAGACCATTAGATAGATCGGCATCAGTCAGTATTATTTGAGTATTATTTGTGAAAAGCCCTTTACTTAGCGCTCTCGCGAACAAAGCGACTCAAATGAAAACGAACCAAGAATTCTGGATTGAGTGCTTGGTTTTGAAAAGTCCATTTGAGTTCTCCAAAAGCGCCCCATTGTGCGACAATATAATCATCCGATTCGGGAGTCTGCCCCACCATCGCCCCAGGAGTCATATCAGTTTGGTGGCGAGAGCGAATCGCAATTTTACCGGCGGCAACCAGGCTAAAGATCAGTTTGTAGCCATTGCGAAAGAGCATAAAGTCGCAAGGGGTGTTCGAGATACCGTAGATCTTAATTCGCCCGAGATTGCCTCCGCGCATTTCATTAAAACTCGATGCATAGTCGACAAAATCTTCTTTGAGTTTTCTCATGAATTCTACGCTCTGTAGACGAATTTCGGTATCAGGGTCGAATCCGGCCGAAAAATCAATCATACCCGACTCTTCCATCTCTCGTTCGAAGCGAACGAGCTCCTTTACCCAAGACATATCTGCCATAGGCCCTCCCCTTCTTACTATTAGAGCGATAGCTGCGAATTTAGTCAATGATGATAATAGCTTATGGCCGGCCAAAGCGGCTTTGTGATTGGCTTTTCGACCAAAGTTTAGATTCTTGATCGAGTCTATAAGCTTTTTATATGCGGGCGAATGTTGCGACGCATAAAAGTAAATTATATTAGTTTTGCTGAAAAATCTGGGAGGAATTTGTGCGAAGTTTTTTACTTTTATTTTTTATTGTTAGCTCTGTCAGTGAAGCCATGAATCTAGGTGATATGCCAGCCTTAGATATGTCGAATATGGGAAGCAAGGAGCTTCACTTTAATACTCAGTTGGTTAGCCAGCTCAATACTCCTCGGGGCCGAAGAGCCTTTATAGCGATTCAAGGCCTACTAGAGACTCAATACAAATTAGATACAAATCCTGGTTGGCATTTTGGTATGGATTTTAATAATCATAGAGCTGTTTACCAAGATTTTGCCGATGGTGTTTTAGACAGCGAAGAGCATTGGGCAGAAAGCCTGGTTTTTTCAGGGATGTCGAATCTGAAAAAAACAGTTCCTGTATGGGGAATGATTCCAGATTTTATCGATCGTAGAGCTAATAACAGTAACTCGCCCTTTGGTCATGAAGGTGGTCATAACTTTCACAAGACCATGCAGGCTTTTCACCGAGCAAGAAATGAGAATAGACATTTTCGAGCCGCAGCAGATCGAATAACTGAACAAGAAGTTGGATATACTGTGAATACAGCAAAAGACCTCGATAATCATATCACTCTTCAAGTGAAAGACTATTTGTTGGCTATTGAAAATGGACAAGCAATGGATTCTTTAGATAAAGAGCTCGAAGCATTAGGAAATCAAATCGAAGAAAACAATCAAGAGTTGCAGGCTCGCTTTGATGGTGTTCAAGGGGGCATGCTCATGACCCAAGCGGGTATCGAAAATATCGAAAACATGATGTTAGAAGATAGACGAGAAGAGGCGATGAGAGCGCAAAAAATGAACGATAGAAGTCGCATTCTTTTGAATCGAGCTGAAGCAGTAGGCGCTATGCAATCAATAGGATATATCGGACAGCTTTTAGGCAATGAAGATCTTGCCATCGCCGGCTTTGGTTTTGCGGATGTGTACTCTAAGTTCAATCAACTCACCGATATGGCGGGCCAAGGTTATGGAGAGTTTGCAATTGCAGGACAAGCTCTGAGTATATTTTCTACTGCTGTGTCAGTTATGAAAGCGCTGAAAGGTAAAAAAAGAAAGAAAGATCCGTATCAACAGCTTATGAAAGCTATACAGGCCTTGAGTGAGCAGATGCACCTACGTTTTGATCGTATTGAGAGCATGTTGCTCTCTTTGCATAGCTTGACCTTTGAAAATACAAAAATGCTTTTTGATATTTTAGAAAATCAAGAATACCAAATCGATCTGAGCATTCGAGAAAAAGTAATTGATAAAGCAGTGGATCGAGAGGAAGCTTTGAATGAAATCAACAATATACTCAATTCGTGTGAGGCTGCTGCGAACCAAGTGATCGATTTCAGATCTCGCTTTTCAAAAAAAGAACTAAATAAATTCGAGAGTGAATATTGGGCAGCACAAGAAAAAAGCAGAGAATGTATTACTCAAGCCTATCCTGCTTTGTTAAGTGATTTAACGAAGACAGGCTTTCATTCAAGATATGATGATAGATTAAACCCTGTTACTTAAGTTAAGAGACGGGGTCACTTTGCAAGCGATCTTTTGTATAAGGCAAGCTCTTTAAATAGTTATTTTATAGATGGCAAGGAATACGAAGATATTTACACGAAGCCAGCCATTTTAGGTCAGATTCTCAGAAATTCGTACAAATTTACAGAGAGAGTAAAAACTTTTTCAGAAGAAAAACAGAAAGTCTTTGAAGATTTTTTTAGTTATCATTTTCCTTTTCCGTATGCGTTTGAAGGTTTAATACCCTCATTTTCAAAACTTTTTTTATTAGCTGGTGATCTAGATCAAGATGTCTTTGAAGCTTTTCATGAGAGTGCGTTTGAATATAATAAACAAAAAGAATTTCTAGCTAATGAGGTCATACCTGAATTATTAAGACAGCTTTATTATGAACTAGAGTTAAAAAGAAAGGAGCTCATTAGCCATTATATTCTGTTTATTGAAGATCGCCACCAAGTAAATGTCTTAGGCTCAAACCCAGGGAATTACTTTAACTTTACTCGCAAAGAGTTTGATTTGAACACTGAAAAAATTGTCGGAATGCCCAATCATGAGTATCAAAACTTACCTGATTCACCGCTAAATACGAATTTTGAATGTACTAGTGGTAAGTATGATCATTGGCAACTGGGCGGTGCCTGGTCGCTTTTTAAAAGATGGTAAAGGAGTAATTTACATGAGTTTGAAGAAATATTAAGAGATGGTGGTTTTAAAAATTGGCAGTCTGTATTTAACAAACCTCAATACGCATCAAATGATATAGCAAAGCCTCAGGTTGAATGTCGTAATGGTCCAATTGTTGTTATAAAGCTAACAAGAAAGAAAGCACAGATAAATGGCGAAAATGATATATTGATTTATTTACCTCCGCTTACAATTCCCCATTTTGCGAATACTAATCGTCATCATTTAAATATTATTTCAAGACGAATTAATGTGTATTTTTACAATATGGTTAAAACAGCGAATCGTGAATTGAATAGAATCATGAAAAAAGCAGATGATCAACATTTGCTCAGTATCGGTGGGAATTCCTTATACAATAAAAAAAGAGAATATCTGGAAGCCCGCATTGAGGTTGCTTTTGCGATTCAAAACTTACTTTACTTGATGAATCCTGCGATTCTGCAAGATGAAGAAGTAAAAAAAGATCTTGAAGCTCTCTTTGAATACCTAAGAAAGCCTTCAAATACTCAAAGTATAAGCGTGCATAACGCTATGATCTACAAAGTGATCGAAAGATTTCTTCCTTAATTTGAGATATCGGCCCCAGCCCTGGGGCCTTGAAAATTCACTCCTTTGTTCCCGGTATGGCTTGCACAAAAATATCGCGGCTGTTGATGGTCATGACCTTCTGGGTGTTTCCGGCTTCATCTTGATACTTGTAAGAGCTCAAATAGCCTTCAATCACAATCGGGTCGCCTTTGCTCAAATTCTTTTCGCAGTACTTGGCCTTTGAGCCCCAAACTCGCACCTTGTGCCAGTCGGTTTTTTCGTTCTCACCATTTTTGTAATTGGTGGCGATGCTCAAACGGGCAAAGGCATCGCCGTTTTTGTCTTTCACCATCTCGGGCGGCAGGCCCAAATGGCCTGCCAGTGTTACTCGGTTAATACTTTTCATATCATTTTACCTCCTGCCAATACACAAGAGCAATTTAAGGGCCAAAGCCGAAAGCGAAAAGAATTAAACTTAGAGTCCGAATCCGAGAAAGAAGCTCGGACCACCGGCGGCTTCATCAGAAAAGCCATAGAACAAACCCAGCCGCAGTTGAACGGGCAAGAAATTGACCAAGGTGGTATCGAGTCGATATTCTAAACCTGCACCATGATAGAACTTGCCCCATTCGGTGCGTAGCAAGGGGCCGGTGCCTTCAAAGAAATATCCCCCATCGAGAGTGATCGAATCTAGAAACAAGGCGATATTTCCGTTGCGAACAAAGGCCGGAAAGTGATTTTCTTTGCCCAAACCTTTAAACGTATAATGCAGCGGAAAGCGATACTCGAGTGTGGTCTGTGCTGCGCTCCAGGCCAAAAATTCGCCCACCGGATAACCTCTGACCGGAAAGCCCGCACTTAAAAAAGTAAAGCTCTGCAAGCCACCACCACTGACAGTACCA
>CAZZCP010000090.1:4886-8531 GCA_964653235.1 uncultured Pseudobdellovibrionaceae bacterium
CAGTGTTGGGAGCATTCAAGACATTGGCCGACATATGAAAGACATGATTTTCGGGCAGAAAACTATAAATGTGGTGTTGGGCACGCAAAAAGATTTCGCTATAATTTAAGAAATCTTCATCGCGCAAATATTCTACATAACTTAAATCAAAAGCGGTGCCTTTTTGAGAAACTGCAAAACCGCGTTTGCCTTCTAAGTTGGTGTAGCGAAGTCCAATCCCGGGGCCGCGGCGGTTTTGCTCTACACCATTTTCAAGAGTGGTCTCGCGGCTCACAGCTTGCAAATACCAAGACCACTCCGAGCTAGCAAAAGGTAAAAAGAATTCGGTTTGCAGCAAGACATTGTCATTTTCAACGGTAGATCGATCACCAAAAATATAATCAAAGCGTTTAGCATAAGAGGCAAAAAAGCGAACCGAAGTCATATTGTTTTGATAGCCAATGGCCGAGGAGAGTTTTTGGTTTCCAGTAAAGTAGCTGGCCTCACCCGTGATCACTTGCTTTTGCAGAGGATCACTCACGGTGGTGCTACCCGAGTACAAAACTCCATCAATAATGGGAGAGAGAAACAAAAACCAATATCTTGGGTATAAATATTCGAAGCTATTGTAAGACTCGCTCTCGGGAGCATCAAACTTTAAAAAAGAAGATCTCTTGATTTCACCTGGCGGGCTCTTTTTTTCGATACGCTCTTTGTTGTAGAGTTTGATTTGGGGTAGACGTTCATATTCGACTGTTTCAATCTGTTTGAGTTGATAGCCGCTTTCTTTGAGTTCACTCACCATCAAGCTCTTATTATTTGGAACAGGTATAGCTGAAATTAAAAATGTCTTCGTATTGGTCAAACCAACAGGTGGGGAGCCAATGGGGCTGCTTCGGTACAAATTTCGGGTGCCGTTTTTTTCGCTCAAAAAATACAAAGCATCAGCGCGAACATACAAGTCAGAGAAGTCATTGAATTTTTGAAGCAAACGAGTGTCGCGCCGGCTCTTCCAATTGACTTGTATCAGCTCTTCGATTCCGGTGGTTCTTTTTAAAGTAAAGAGAATTTCTTTTTCATTTAAAAAAATCTGCTCGCCGATTCTCTCTTGCAATTTTCCTTGATAGACTTTGCGTGACTTTCCGCTTTTTAATTTTCGAATCCACAGTGAGTGCTTGCCATTCTCAGTCTTTACAAAACTCAAATACTTTTCTGAAGGGCTCACCGCGGGCTCTTTGATTCTTTGCCCTGGGTAGAGATCTATCGCTTTTTTGCTGGCAAAATCATATTTGTAAATTCCAAAATACAGATTGTATCGATCTACCTCTCGGGTACGGTCAATGTAGCAAGACTTACCATCGGGGCTCCACACTGCCTTGCGAATCGAGGTGCCCGAAGATAAAACTTTTTTTTCTTCAATCGTATTTAAAATATCGGCCTCATCGCGGTAGCGAACCCACATAAGCCTCTCATCGCTTGAGGCGCGCGACTGTATATAGAGAGCTTGTTTTTTTGTTGGATGAAAAGTCCATCCTTTTGCAATTAAATTTTCTCGCTCAGGCTTTGCTTCACCAATCTTTCGGTTGAGATCATCAATCCGTGAGAGCTCTTTTCGAGCAAACTTTTCTTGTTCTCGATAGGACTTTCGCAACCAATAATACCATTCATTCCCGGTTTTTTCTTCAAGGGGATTGTCGAGCAAAAAAGGAATTCTTTGCGCATAAGAAAAATTGAGATCGCGAATCAAAGACGGGCCTTTCTTTTTGCGATACAAATGATCCCAAAGATAGGCGCCAAAATAATAAGGTCTTTGACCAAGCGGCCAAATAGGGGTTGAGCGATCGCCAATTTGCGCAAAACCTTCATCACCCCAGCGATCTGCCATGACCAGAGCGCGAGTTTGGGCCGCATAATAGGGTGAGCGCAATCGACCAAAATTGGTGAGGTGACTTTCGAGAGTCACTGCCAGTCCTTCGGTGTACCAAGAGGGCAAAAGCATATTGGGCTTGATCCAAGAGCCAAATATCCATCTCAAGGGTGTAGCCAAACCATGGGTCGGATTGAGGTTTAAAATATGAGCGTATTCGTGAACGAGTAGCAGTTTGGCCCAATCATCATAATAATTTAGAACACTGTCATTGTCGGGAAGGGCTGGATAGACTTGCATAGTTGCCCTAGGAAAAACCGAAGCAGTGCCGTTAGAAAGATCGGTAAAGTCATTGAGAATCATAATGGTTCTCTCAGGAGCCTCATCAAACAGCGGAAAGTTTAATTGGTAGGCTCTTTCGGCCTCTTGCAAGTAGTGTTCAGCCAGTTTTTGCTGGTTTGCATCATAAATTATTAAGTAGTTCTTAGATTGCATCTCCCGCCAATCGATGGAGGGATCAACTTGCGCATATACGAGAGAGAAAAAGCTAAAAATGAAAAAGGCAATCACTCTTCGATGAGAAAACATTAAGCGATTGGATCACGCACATAGGCTGAACTCAATGAAAACTTTTGACAAAGCAGTTCGAGAAACTAAAAATTGGAGAGGAATTGAATTCAATCACATTTAAGAGGAGTGATCCATGCTCAAAAAGTTTATCATCATGTTATTGGCAACTGCATTTGTCGTTTCTTGTGCGTCTAAAAAGAAAAAGGGCGAAGATGTAGCTTCGGATGTAGATGCAAACAAAGCCATCGATAGCTTTGACCCGAGAGGTAGCGACAGTGGCAACATTCCTGGTCTGAGCACCGTGAACTTTGCTTATGATTCTGCTGTTATCGACAGTAGCTCTAGAGAGCAACTCAAAGAAAATGCAGAGTGGATCAAAGCTCGTTCATCAACAACGGTTCAGGTAGAGGGGCATTGCGATTCACGTGGGTCAATCGAATACAATCTTTCTTTGGGTGAGAGAAGGGCACGTGCTGTGAAGAACTACCTTGTCAATCTGGGTGTTCCCTCTTCGCAACTCAACGTAATCTCTTATGGTGAAGAAAGACTTTTAACAGAAGGTGACTCTGAGTCTGCACACGCACAAAATCGCCGTGCGAACTTTGTTCCTATTTCTAACTAATTCTATGCGCAGCTTAAGCTTGGTCTTTAGTTTTTTGCTTTTGAGCTGCGCATCAAATCCGCCTCTGTTAGAATACACTATTGCTAGAACATCTCTTCAGTCTGCAAAACAAATTGAATCTGCTCGGTTTGCAGCCAGCTATTGGCATCAGGCGAGCGAATACTATCGAGCAGGTGTTGCCGCTTTTAACGATAAAGATTACTCAAAAGCCAAAGAGTTTTTTGACAAGGCAGTATATAATGCTGAAAAGGCAGAAAACTTAGCTCGCTTGAAACGACTTAAAACAGGGGAGGACTCCTTATGAAGCTCATCTTTCTTATGTGTAGTTTCTTATTGCTTTCGGCATGCCCTAGCTTGCAAACTCGATCTTCTGCCCAGGGCGGAACTCGGCCTGAGTCTGCAAACCTAGTAGCTGAAGCTCGTGCGGAGCAAGTAGCGCGTTTGCAACAAGCAGAAGAAGATTTACGGCAAATTGTTGGGCGTGTTGAGACTCTAGAGCAAAAAGAAAGTTTAAAGTCACAAGATATAGGGAAAGAATCAGTAAATTGAAGAGTGTCATAGGTTCCGCTGACACGGCACTGAATCGGCCCTTTAAGTGTGTTGAAAG
>CAZZCP010000091.1:0-8368 GCA_964653235.1 uncultured Pseudobdellovibrionaceae bacterium
AGACCCTCGCATGTCCCAAGTTCCAATAGATACGTTGTAGTCAATACGAGTACGTATTTGCGTGGTATTGGAAGGACGACCTGTGGTTACTCCGGACTTTTCTGCTTTTGAGCTTTTTAAATCTACAATGTAGCTAAATGGAGTGAATTGTATGTATTCTGTAGGGTTTTCTAAGCATTTGCCAAATGCAGAGTTCAATGGAATTTCTAGGCGTCCATAACCCATAGAGCCTCTTCCATTATTCATTTTAAATTTTGGTAAGTAAAACAATCCACATAAGTCTTTGATATATCTATCCAGTAAATCTGATTTTTGTTTGCATGATGGAAACGATACTCTTTTTGCTTTCGAATAATGCTCATCAAAGTTTACGAAATCATTATCTAAACTTTTATGCGGCATCATGTCTGTTATGAAAGAGTACAAGCTATCGTCATTAAAAATTTGGCTAAGTGCATACTCGGCATTTATTTTTCTCTTATTGATCTGATAGTCAGGACTAGCTCCAAGCATGTTCTTTTCACGTAAACTTGTTTGCTTATATTGGTCATCAAATTCTCGCTTTTTACGAATTTTTTCAGCTATCAATTCCTCATTCCACTCAATAAGATTAATCTCAGGTGTGATAAATATCTGGTGTTCTTCAAACTCTTTGGGGTGATCTTTTCTCATGATCTCATTCTGCATACGAAAGAGGGGGTCATTCACATTCGATTGATTTAGGAATTTATAGATAGGAAAGGGCTCCATTTTCCATTTTTCTGCAGGTATTTCTTGACGAGGAGTGGCTGTCTCTAGGTGGCTAAAAATGTCAAGGTCTTTTGGAGTAGACATATCGTACTCTAATCTCACATTTTCAAAAACAGATTGGACAAAATTTTTACCTTGAAACATAAAGCGAAGAAGCATTCTAGAAGTTGCGATAGAATCAGAATTTTCTAAGCTTTCCATTTCAAGAAGTAGAACAAGTTCTAATCGAGTGATCGGAAAATCGCTGTAATCGAGTCGAAAAGGCAGCTCAACCGTTCCAACACAATTAAGAATTTTGACATGGTTTAGCTCTGTTGTTTCTGTAGCGGCTAAAACACCAAAATCATCTTTGGTGTAATCCTTAAATTTGTGCTTTTGCCAATTGATATTCTTGACCTTAGGATAAAGTAAAACCGCTTTAACTTTAATTTTATCTTTACAATGGGGTTGAAAAGGGTTTTCGAGCTGTTTTGGGTCATTTGGCATGCGAAAGGGCCTCATTTCAAATCGGACCAATTGTTCAAAAGAAAGGTCTAGGTATTTGTTGATCCTGAAACTCTCTACGTCAGTAGTATCAGAGTAGCTTTTGTAGCTGACCTGATCGAGAAAGAGTGAGAAAGGTTTCTCGACAACATCTTTTCTGTTTTTGCTATCATCAAAAATAAGCTCTTCGATATCGCTTGAGCGCATGTCAACAACTGGATTTCCTACCTGGTAGATGTTGATTGCAAGTCTTGCGCTTTGTGTTCCTTTAATACTACCCATACCAGTAATGTTTCTGGTGTATTCGACATAATCAAAATCTGGTTGTTTGATTTTTTCATCCCAAAATAAACAACCCTCGTTGTCAGTAGTTCGAGTGATGTCTTGTTCCATATTGTCGCCAGAAATAGCAAAGGCTTGGCCACTCATTCTCTCGTTGGGAAAGCCTGCTAGACTGATACAGGTGCGAAAGCGAATCATCTTTTGACGATCCAGGTAGTTGGTTTGGTCGAGACTGGTGGTGACAACCGTTCCGGTAATGTGTGAAATTTCAAAGTCGGCAAAGGAGCCATCTTGTTCCTCAACATTGCTAGAGCAAGCGGCCACAAATAACAAAAAGAATAAACTCATTAAATACCGCACCCTATATCTCCTTTGCTAAAATCAAGAAGAATTCTTCTGCATCTGCTTGAAATGCTGTTGCATCAATGATGTTGGCTTGAACGTATTTGGCAATTACCTCAACGTCTAGATCAGGAAAATCAAGTTCTATACCGCCACTAGCACCTTGGCGGTTGTTGTGACCATAGCTACGGTCGTTGTAAAAGCCAGGTACCACATCGGATTGGGTGCGAAAAACTTCCGCGAGAGCAGCAAAGTGAAAGCTTTGAGAGGGGTAAAACTTAGTTCTCAACTGGTAAAACTCTCCTAAGTTGCGGCCATCAGGAGCTTCTCGGTTAAAAAGAAACTGTCCGCCAAGATCGACACGAAAAAAGGGACTTGCTTTCCAGATCAGATTTCCGCCAGAGAAAATGCCACTAAAATCATAAACAAAGCGACTTGTATTTTGATCGATTCCAACAATCGAATTACCAAAAAATCGACTTTGATTAGCTACAGAGTTAGACAAATCAAAAAACCGATAGTTTCCCAAAAAAGTATTGAATTGAAAGTTTTGGGTGGGGCGGTAGCTAAGATATATTCTTTCGGTAAAAAAGCTGGGGGTTCCTTCATCAATGTTCGATAGTCTTTGGGTTTGGTTGAAGTTATTGGCAATGCTTTGTTGTGCTTCGATACCAATTTTAAACTTTGAATTCTCGTAGTAGATATTTTCGATGATTCCAGCAAAAGGAGTTTGGGTTAAAAATATGGGATTATTAAAGCGGTTTTGGTCGATGGCGCCAGCTTGGATTTCGATAAAAGATTGCCGGGGCCGATATTTGATATAGGCGTCACGCAACAAAAGATTGTTCTGGAATTGGTATTCATTGGTAAACAGAGTATCACTGCTTCCCGTTTCAAATTGAAAGCCGACATTCAGTCTAGAGTTCCAGCTATCTGTTAGTTCAGTGTCCCAATCTAGCAAGAGATTGGCGCCAGTAATGGAGGCTCTTCCTTTTTCACTATTAGCATAAAGACCACGCATTTCTATGCGAGCCGTAGCGTCTTCTAGTGTCTTTAACAGACTGCTTTTGTTTTTTGGGGCTCTCTCAATGCTTCTATTTTGAGCAAAAGTAGAACTGGCTCCCAAAAGTATAGCTGTGAATAAAATCACAGATCTCATGTGTTCCCCTCAGTTTAAACACTTATAAGATGAATATACATCTAATTAACACAAGACTATCAAGCAAGCTTGGTACCAAGTTTTCTGTCCCATTTTGGCTTTAAATGGAGATGAAAATGAAATTAAGAAAGGCAATGTAAAAGTGACAACAAATGTCGGCAAAATCTAAAAGTATTACAAGTGCTTAATATTAAGCTTTGTAATCGCGAGCTGTCTGAAGCCCTTTTGGAAGCATCTCATCAATTTGATATAAAGTTTTATTATGGCACTATTTTTCGGTGTTTTTCTGATGATAAAATTCTATTCGTTTTCAGGTCTTTATAGAGTTTTGTAAATGCTATAGGTAAGCATTTCTAGCTGCTCCCTTTTGTTTCACTTTTTTTGCCCAATTATTTTGTACTTTCAATTACCTAGGATGCTTGTCCGAAAATGCCTCATGATTTCAAAAAATTCGGACAAAATACACTTAAGATTTTAGGTACTTATTTGCTTTCGGACGGACGTCCGAAGTGAAATAAAAGGGAGCAGTTAATAAGCATTTGACAATTGGCTGACATTTTAGGCCAATGACTACAATCTCCTAGCTCTAATGCATCAGGCTTAAGCTGAGTCGGTATTCTTTTTGCCTATTTATAAGTATGAAGTTTATAGCCTTTTTATTTATGTTTTTAACAATTCAGGCCTTTGCCCAATTTGAGCAAAGATTCTTTCAAGGCGAAACAGTTTTGAATCAGAATCTACTTCGTGCAAACCCAGTGGCCGGACCAAGAGGACAAGCCTTTCTGCTTCAGACTTTTGCTCCTAATCCATCTGCAACTGGAGTTGTGAATCCTGCTCAGCCCGTGCCGCAACCGATTTTACCCCTGAGAACAGAAGATCTTTTGCTCTTTGGCAATGCTTTAGGTGATATAGAGCAAGAGCAAAGAGAGGCTGAAATGGCAGCTGCTGTTGGGCCAATTTATGCGCAGAATTTTATCCATCAAACCCAGTTGTCAGATGCCTATCAAAATGCTGAGGCGCTAAAGCGGGCAGCAATGAATGACTATAGCTATCGACCAGGGACTTATGATCGTCTTCAGTACGAAATACCTATTTATCTCAATAATTTTAATAGAAACCTGGGCAATATTCAGAATCCCAACTTCAATCCCTTGCAGTTTCAAATGGCATCAAATCCACAAATTTTTGACCTTACCAATGGTCTTCCCAATATTTACGAGTACCAAAGAAGAAGCCAGGGCTTTTTGCAGTAGCAAAATCAATTGCACTGGCGATCTATTTCTCCGGGTTAGCAGTGATTTCTTTTATAGCAAGATAGGCAGCATAAAAACCAAAGCTACCAGTGACAAAACTTGCAGATCCGAGGCTTCCTTCGCAGTCTAAGCTATGGCCTTTGAGTTGAGATTTGTCTTCACTAACGCAGCCATCAGCCATTGGATATTTGGCAAGTTCTGTTGAGAAAACACAAGCTACATTGAACTTGCCTTCTCTTGAAAAAGAATAGTCTTGTCTTAGCTTTCGCCTTAGTTTTGCTAACAGAGCATCATTATAGGCATCGCTAAGATCACAAGTTTTAACTTTTGTAGGATCTTGTCTGCCGCCAGCAGCACCAACAGAGACTATTTTTCTCGATCTTTCACGGCATGACATGATTAAATGCGCTTTTGGTTTAAGACTGTCAATGGCATCGATCACACAGTCGTAAGGCAGAGATAAAATTCGATCACTACTCTCAGGGGTGTAGAAGTCTTCAATGCAATTCACTTTACAATCGGGCTGAATCTCTAAAATTCGAGATCGCATTTCTTGCACTTTCATCTTGCCGATACTTGAGCTTAAGCTATGAATTTGCCGATTGATATTGCTTTCACAAATATCATCAAGATCAACCAATGTGAGTTGTTGAACACCAGATCGAGCAAGGGCTTCGGCGCTCCACGACCCGACTCCACCTAGGCCAATAATAGAAACGTGAGCAGATTGGATTTTTTGAAAATCCTGCTTGCCAAAAAGTCTTTGGATACCTTGAAAACGAAACATGAAAAGGCCATATCATAGATATGACCCAATGAGCAAGTTGGCTTACTTACACGTAAAGCCGTAAGAGCTGAGATTGTTTTTTACTCTTTCTTGAGTCTTAGAGCAGTAGTCTGAATCAGCATTGCCGTTAGCAATGGTTTTAGTATCACCAAACTTGGTATAATCTACTCGGCAGCGATCGCCATCTTTCACAATGGAGATCGTGCGGGTATCTTTCTCAAGAGTGCAGGTAAACGAGCCCTCGACCTGGCCAGAGCTGCTCTTATTGTCGTCCTTTTTCTTGAGGTCTTTTTTTGCTTCCATAGTTTTGCCTTCGGCTTGCTTTGCGCTTTCTTGCATTTTTTTCTTTGATTTTCCAGCACATGCTGAAATGGCAAAAACACAAAATAGTAAACAGATGATGCTTCTCACGATGTCCTCCAATATTTATATTGTTAATCATATTCTTTTCTTTAGCAATGGGAAAGCATTGACTCGACAAAAGCCTCTAGTTTTTTTTAAATAATGCTTCTGCCGTAGAGAGAACTTGTTTTTTTTCATCATTGAGAGAATTGGAATTGTCAGCAGGGCGAAAGTAATCACAAAAATTTGCACGTTCTTTTTCTTTAACATAATCTGCGCTCGACTCTCGGCATTCATGATATGAGTTTGGGTCGTAAAATTCACAATTTTTGCATACATGTAAATCGGCACCGCAGTTTTCACAGTCTTCTCGAAAGCCCAGATTATCGACAAACTCATTTTTTGTCTTACATGAAAAGCAGAGAACAAATTTTTGCATTATTGCATCCATATCTTTCGATCGAGCTGATGGGTGGCTTCAATGGTTCTTATGGTTCCAGTGTGCGATCTCATCACAATCGAGTGAGTCCTGCATCTTCTTTGAGGCATAAATTGAACCGAGTCTAGTAGTGGGCCTTGAGTTACTCCTGTAGCGACAAACATCACATCTCCGCTAGCAAGTTCTTCGAGAGAATAAATTTTATCAAAGTCAGAAATCCCCATTTTTGCGGCTCGAGCTTTTTCTTCTTCATTTCGCCATTTTATTTGACCTTGAAAGTCTCCGCCTAAGCATTTCATCGCTGCAGCTGAGATCACTCCCTCAGGAGCACCCCCAATACCCAGCAAAAGATCAATGCCAGAATTGGGCCAAGCTGAAGCCAGAGAGGTTGAGACATCCCCATCGGTGATAAGCTGAATGCGCGCACCAGCTGAGCGTACCTCTTCAATCAGATCATTGTGTCTAGGGCGATCTAAAATAGAAACAGTGATTTCTTCAATCGGTTTTTTTAAACAGTCAGAGAGTATTCTTAAATTCTCGGTAGGGCTTTTGCGAATGTCGACTCTCCCTTTAGCTTCAGGACCAACGGCAAGTTTGTCCATATAGCTGTCTGGAGCATGTAAGAAGTTTCCTTTTAAAGCCACGGCGATAACAGCGATGGCTCCATTTTGTCCGGTGGCACAAAGATTGGTTCCTTCTAATGGGTCTAGCGCAATATCAATTTGCGGTGATCCAGCAGTGGCCATACCCACCTTCTCGCCGATGTAAAGCATCGGAGCTTCGTCCCTTTCACCTTCGCCAATAACGACGGTTGCATCGACATCGACACGATCAAAAGCTTTTCTCATTGCATCGACAGCAGCTTGGTCGGCTTCTTTGCCATTGCCTCTGCCCATGTGCCTTGCCGAAGCAATAGCAGCAGATTCTGTGATTCGAACAAACTCAAGCGCAAGGTTACGGTCCATAGAAACTCCTTAAGTAGCAATAGTTTAAAGGATTTGGTGTTTTTGGCAAGGCTTTCGGCTGGTTTGCTGGCTATTTCTTGTAGTCCTCTTCATAGCGGCTTCGCATTTTGGTGAACATCGCATAACCTGCGACTTCCATTCCAAAATTGAGAAGTATCTTGGGAATGGGAATCGGTTGAAGGCTTACAAATCGGCAATCGAGTGAGAATTCTGTGGTTCGGCGATCTAGCCGATCGAGGCGAATGATGCCCTCCATGCCTTTTAGTTTACCCCTTGTATTTAGCCAATGAATGCGGTTTTTTTTCTCATCGATGCGAAACTGCAGAAATAAGTGTGCATCAAAGTCCATAGCAGAGAATACAAAATGCCATATGTTTTCGTTTGCGAGCTTTTGCGATTTTTTGATGTAATCAGAAAGAGAGGAGTATTCAGAGAATTGGATCAGTCTTTTCCACAAAGCATCTTTTGGTACTTTCACATGACCCGCTGCTAAAAAATCAAGCTGGTTGGCGCCATGGTTTTGTCTTGAAATGGCTGAAACGATAATGTCATGCTTCAAAATCTTTTCGTAGACTTGCTTTTTCTCTTTCCAAAATAATTTTTCAGTCGAATCGGGGAATTGGTGGGCAAAGATCTGAGAAAATACAACAAATAGAAAAAAAACTACTAGTAGGAGTCGTCTCATTTTGCCTAGTATAGGCGAGAGTTTTAATTGAGCAAGTCTGGGAGTTTAGATGCCAAGCCCTTTTCAAAGGTCACTACCCAATATGATAACTTTTAGCCGAATGGCTTTTGTGCCGTTTTTGCTTTACCTCTTGTACGAGGACTCTGTTTTATATGGATATATTGCAGCAGGACTCTTTGTTTTGGCCTCAATTACCGATTATTTGGACGGCTACTTTGCTCGCAAGTATAAAGTAGAAAGCAAATTGGGAAAATTCTTAGATCCTATTTCGGATAAACTCTTGGTCTCTGCCGTTTTGGTTATGCTTGTGCACCTTGATCGCATCAATCCCATCTTAGTGGTGGCTCTACTCTCAAGGGATACTTTGATCAATGGTCTTCGTGCGGTTGCTGCCTCAGATAATATTGTTATTGCAGCAGGCTCACTTGGAAAGTGGAAGACCGCAGTGCAGATGATTGCCATTCCCGCCATTTTGATTCACCAGCCCGTTTTAGGTATACCATTCTATCCTATTGGAAATATTGGCCTTTGGCTAAGCCTAGTACTGAGTTTGGTGTCAGGAGTACAGTACATCCAGGGCTTTCTCAAGAAGTCCTAGCTTGTACTTGACTCAAGACCGAGACTGCCCCTAAATTATGACCTCAAATCTAATGACTGCGGCAGTAATTCAGTTGGTAGAATGCCACCTTGCCAAGGTGGATGTCGCCGGTTCGAGTCCGGTCTGCCGCTCCAAGCAAAACTCCCCGAGGGGAGTTTTTTTGTTTGGAGTAATTTGTTTCTGGGCTTTTTACTAAGGAATAAAACGATTGAGACGGTGGCAAACAGCGGGTCCATTCCGGAGACATCGTTTACAGTTTATTCCGGAGACATACTTTACACTT
>CAZZCP010000092.1:0-4169 GCA_964653235.1 uncultured Pseudobdellovibrionaceae bacterium
AAGTGTAAAGTATGTCTCCGGAATAAACTGTAAACGATGTCTCCGGAATGGACCCAACGTCACATCATCAGCAAAAATACAAAAACCCACACCTGCGGTATGGGTCTTTCTATTTTTGGCGGAGGAGGTGGGATTCGAACCCACGATGGTCGTGAAACCATGCCAGTTTTCAAGACTGGTGCATTCAACCGCTCTGCCACCCCTCCGTCTTAATCTCTTTTGAAGGGATGTTTTAAGAGCAATGGAGCCAAGGTGCAAGTACAAGTGGTTTTGAATGCGCCCAAATAAAATGCGCCGCGTTTTAAATTTCAGTTTTTTTTCTGTTTGCTCCAACTGGGATCATAAAGCTACCAGGCTTAAGGTAAATGCTTCTAATTTGCATTTGAGATGAAGGATGAAGATCAAATCACTTTTCAGAAACATAAGTGAAATCAATACCTAGACCTAGACAAAAGCAAAGCTTGCGAAGCCTGCAAAAAAGTCATTAGAATTTCATGTAAGTTTTACAGCTTTTGAGAGGGGTTTCAAAGGCTTCGCAAGGATCGCGACTCGGCACCACGGATGGAATTTTCTAAGGAAGGACTAAGGGGGTCTAGGATGAAATCAATTACCTTATTATTAGCTCTCTTGTTAGCGGGATGCGGACAAGAAGCACAATTCGAAAACACACCAAGCACACCAAACCAAGATCAGTTTCAAGATACGAATACGGTTATCTATGGTGAAGACAATCGTTTGGACTTTTACGGGGCGAACGATAAATGGCAAGAGATTGCCAATTCTACGGTTGCGCTTATGCAATCACACAGCCTTCGCCAAATGGGCAATGGCGATTATCAAATTCGTGGCAAGAGCTATGCCTCTGAATATGGACTCTGCCGTGAAGAGCCCTTCTATGAGCAAGACATTGCAGCCTTTTGCTCAGGATCCTTAGTGGCGCCAGATATTGTTATGACGGCAGGTCACTGTATCTCTACTTGCAATGGCACAAAATTCGTCTTCGACTTCCATGTGAAAGCCCAAGGCGCTCTTCCCAGCCGAGTTGGACGAGATGATGTCTACTCATGCAGCAAGGTGATCGTTTCAAAAGTTCAAGGAGATGGTGCCGATTTTGCTCTAGTAAAGCTTGATCGACCTGTTGTTGGCAGAAGAGTACTACCGATCGAAAACTCAGAGCCAAGAGTGAATGAAGATCTTGTGGTAGTCGGATATCCTGCAGGTCTACCTGTTAAAGTTGCAGCAGGTGCAAGTGTTCGAAGCATTCGATCTAGTTTCTTTGTAGCGAATCTTGATACCTATGGAGGTAACTCCGGCTCTGCTGTATTCAATGAAAATGGTGAGATTCGCGGGATTTTGGTTCGTGGCGAAACCGATTATGTACGCCGAGGTTCTTGCTCTGTAAGCAATCGCTGCCCTGAATCTGGTTGTCGAGGTGAAGACGTAACCAAGGTTACGCAAGTAACTCCTTTTCTGCAGTAATTGACCTTAAATGTTACCTTAGGCAGAATAAATGCCTGCCTAAGGAGCGAATATGAACAATTCATTACTTCCCATTCAAAAGCAAAAATACGACAGCATCAATTTTTCAAGTATTAAGACTCAAGATTATATTCCTGCCATTCAAGAAGCCATTCATCTTGCTAAAGAGAGAGTTGAGAAAATAAAGTCTCTGCCTGCCAGTTTTGAAAATACAATTGAAGCGCTTGAATTTTTAAATGAGGAGCTGCATGAGATTCATTCGGTGTACTACGCCTTGTACTATTCTCACTCCACCCCAGAGCACTCTGAGCTTGCTGGTGAAATTGCTAAGTTGAGTGCAAATCATGCAAGCGACATAAGTTTAGATGAAGAGCTTTTTGCCAAGGTGAAAGAAGTCTATGAAAAAAAAGATAGTTTAAAGCTTGAAACAGATCAAAGAAAGCTTCTTGAAGACACCTACAAGTCTTATACTCGTAACGGAGCATTACTTTCTAAAGATAAAAAAGAAGACTTGAGAAAAGTAGATGAGAAGATTTCACAACTTGTACCTCAATTTAGCAGCAATCAACTGAAGGCAATGAATTCAGTCGAGTTTTATTTTGAAAAAGAAGAAATTCCAGGTCTTCCCGAAAGTGTTTATAGCCAAGCTCTAGACACTGCCAAAGCAAAAGGTAAAGAAGGCAAGTATTTTTTTAATCTCCAGTCACCGAGTTTTACTCCCTTTTTAAAATACTGTGAAAATCGAAAGCTTCGCAAAGAGCTTTGGGTCGCATACTCAAAATTGTGTACCGAAGGGGAGTACGACAATCGAGAAATTATTCGATCTTTAGTGAACCTACGTTTAGAGCGCGCAAAATTATTGGGATATAAAAACTATGCAGAATATGTTTTAGAAGAGCACATGACTAAAACGACAGAGCGAACCTTGGCTTTTATTCAAGAGATAAAAGATTTAAGTAAGCCAGCTGCGCAAAAAGATGTCTATCAGGTAGAGACTTTTGCTAAAGAGCTTGATTCTATAGATAAGCTAGAGAGATGGGATTATTCATTCTATTGTGAAAAGCTCAAAAAGAAGCTTGTGGGTTTTGATGAAGAAGAAATTCGCCCCTATTTTGATGTACAAAAAGTCATTGAAGGAGCTTATAGCTTAGTGGAAAAACTTTATGGGATATCCTTTGAAAAAGTAACAGATATCGATCTTTATCATCAAGATGTGCTTTGTTTTAAAGTTATTGAAAACAAAGATCAAAGCTTCTTGGGTCTTTTTTATGTAGATTTATATCCGCGAGATACCAAACAGCAAGGGGCATGGATGACGAGCTTTCGTGACCAAGGCTATTATAAAAATGAAATTCAAAGACCTCATGTGACGATCAATTGCAATTTTCCAAGACCAACAAAAGAAAGCCCCAGTCTTTTAAACTTTAATGAGGTAGAAACATTTTTTCATGAATTCGGTCATGCACTTCATGGGCTTTTGAGCGATTGTCGATATGTATCTCAATCAGGTACTTCAGTATTACTGGACTTTGTGGAGCTTCCTTCTCAATTTATGGAGAACTTTTTGCTCGAAAAAGAAGTCTTGCAAACATTTGCAAATCACTACCAAAGTGGGGATTTACTACCAGACTCTTTAATTGAAAAATTAAAGAAAGCTCGAAAATTTCAAGCTGGTTATTCAAGCCTTCGCCAAGTGAACTTTGCCACTTTAGATATGCAGTGGCATTCGCTTGAGACTAAGCTAACTCAAGATATTTATGAATTTGAAAAGCAAGCAACGGCTGACACACAGGTTCTAGACTCATCCATTGAGGCTCCTTTTTCATGCAATTTTGGACATATTTTCCCTGGTGGATACTCTGCCGGTTACTACTCTTACAAGTGGGCCGAAGTTCTAGATGCCGATGCCTATGAGTTTTTCAAACAGAAAGGTCTTTTTAACCAAGAAGTAGCGCAGAGTTTTCGCGAAAACATTTTAGCTAAGGGTGGTACTGAAGACCCAGACCTATTGTACAAGAGATTTCGTGGACAGGACCCAGACCCCAAGGCATTGTTTCGAAGGGATGGACTCCTCTAGAAAAAGCACATAAACTGTTATTATGAAAACCATATTGATTGTGGATGATGAGCCAGAGCTTTGTGAGCTTTTTGAATACGACCTAACAAGCAAGGGCTATAATGTCATTACTGCCAATGGTGGTAACGAAGGTTTTGACACTTTCAAAATGAAAGAGACAGATATTGATCTTGTTGTCAGTGACATTCGTATGCCCAAAGGTGATGGTATCGAGTTTTTACAAAATATTAGGAGTATAAATCAAGATGTCCCGGTGATTCTACTCACTGGTTTTGCTGACGTAAATGAAGAAGAGGTGAAAAGCATGGGAGCATTTTGCCTTTTAAATAAACCCATTCGAGCAAAGCAGCTCTCTGCAGAGATTGAGCAGGCTTTAAGCTACTGATGAGATTTGTCTGGATTCTTGTTCTCTTATTTTCTATTGGCACAAATGCGCAACAGCCTCCTGTAAAGAATGATGAAAATGAAAAGCCTTGGCAGTGGGGTCTACATTCAGGAGTCTTTTTACCCTTTGGAATTGTCGGCGTGCGAGATAATTATGTCTTACATGGAGCTCGCTTTAGCATACCTCGTAAATACAATTACATTGAATTTATGGGGCTCTATGGAGAGG
>CAZZCP010000092.1:4179-8359 GCA_964653235.1 uncultured Pseudobdellovibrionaceae bacterium
AGAGGGCAGTGGGGTAATTTATTCTCAAGGCTCGGCTTCTCTTCGTTATCATAGTGATATGGATTTTGTTGCCTACTCCTTGTATTTGGGAATGGATTACAATTACTACAGAAGAAAGGCCAACAATGTCAGGAGTTTTGATTTTGTTGGCGCAATGGGTTTTCATGTTGGATGGGCAATTTTTGCAGAAATTGGTGAAGGTACCCATATTCGCTTTGATACCAAAATGGGTTTTAATCCTGGTCGCACGGCCTATGTGTCTTTAGGCTTAATGTATGATATTTAACAGCTTCTGAAATGCTCTAGAGCAGGGCTTGACAAAATGAAATCCGATACCATCTTTAAAAAGTAAAGAACAATAATAAAGGAGGTATCTATGAAAAATACTTTAAGCCCATTTGGTTTTCGTAACCCATGGAAAGCATTTGAAGATTTAGAAAAAGATTTCTTTTCTGGTCTTGAACAAACAACAACTCAAGAGTTTCGACCCTCTTGCAGTTTGAAAGAAACGGAGAAACATTTTTTGATTCATTTCGACCTTCCAGGTGTAAAAAAAGAAGATGTTCACGTTGAGGTTGAGAACAATCGAATCACAGTGAGTGGTGAAAGAAAAGAAGAGAAAAAAACCGAAGAAGAAAAGAGGTATTTTACCGAAAGTTTCTATGGCAGTTTTTTTCGGTCTTTTGAATTACCAAAGCATGTTGATGCAAATGGCATCGAGGCTCGAATTGAAAACGGGGTTTTAGATATTCAAATCCCTAAAACAACAGCAACTGAAACTCGAAAGAAAATCGAGATCAAATAAATCTTAGGGAGCTTCGGCTCCCTATTTTTAAAACCATTTTTTTCTTTTAAAATAGAAAACCATACCAAGGGTCAATGCGATCATTACGGCCCACACATAATAGTATCCATTTTTTGATTGTAGCTCAGGCATATTGTTAAAATTCATTCCGTAGACACCAACGATAAAGGTAAGTGGTATGAAAATCGAAGCAAATATAGTCAGGGTTTTCATCACTTCGTTCATTTTCAGAGAGACTTGTGAAGAATGAAAATCGAGCAAACTCACAGTCATTTGTCTGTAGTTTTCAATCAAGTCTACAACTTGCAGAATATGTTCATAAGAGTCATCCAAATACAGTTTGGTGTCTTTACTCAAATGGGAGTACTCAGAGCGCATCAAGTAATTCAGTACATCTTTTGTAGGAATAGCAGAGCGGTTGAGATACATCAGCTCATTTCTAAGATGAATGATCTTTTTAGGGATATGTTCACTCGGATTTTCAACAATTTCGTTTTCCAGCTCTTCAATTTCTGCTCCTAGGCCCTCAACAGCTTCAAGGTAGTCATCAATGATAGAGTCCATCAAAGCATAGTATAGATAGTCTTGTTTGCGATTTCGTATTCTAGAATTACGCAATTGAAGCCTTTTTTTAACTCTTGAAAACTGATCTCCAGAATGTTCTTGAAAGCTAATCACAAGATTGTCTTTTAAAAATAGCCCCGTTTGCTCTAAAAGAATTTTTTTTTGTTTTTCATAGGTGTGAATTCTTTGCATTAAGCTAAAGAGCAAAGATTCAAATTCTTCGACTTTCGGTCTTTGCGAAGTGTTTAAAAGGTCTTCGAGCCAAAGATCATCGATCTCAAAGAATTTGCCAATTTCTTGAATTTTAACTGTATCGCCAAAACCATCAATATCGAGCCAATAGATATTCTCAGAATCTTCTTTGTAGTTACCGATTTCAGAGATTTCTTTGAGTTCCTGCTCTTCAAAGCTATCGGGACAAAATTTAACCAGTGTGATCTTCAGACTTCGATCAAAGTGATCTGCTGTATAGACAAGAGTACCAGGAGCTTGGCCTCTTTTTTTGCGCATAAATTTTATAAAACGAGCCATATGTATTCTGATATGAGCTTAGTTTTTTCGAGCTGGCAAGTGACAGATTTTGGCTGACAAATAGTGGCGACTGTATTCGATTTAATCAGCTCAAGTGGGCATAAATTACTAGAATTACTAAATTTATTATAGTACCAGCACTTGCAATTGAATTGCATAATAGCCAAGAAAAGGAGGCGATATGAAAACACTTAGCCTAATACTATTATTCTTTGTCTCTTCAGTGCATGCACAAGATGGGCAATCTATAGTGCGAGAAAAATCTTTAGCAACCCGCGGGGCCTATACAGCCGCTCAAGGAGTTCGGGTCGCTCTGGTTAAAAGCTTTTTTGATGCAGAAGTTGATTTTGGCGACTTTTCTTCATCTGGCGATGCCGATCAAGAATATGGATTTGCTTTGGGGTATGCTTATATTCCTGTTGATGATCTTGGCTTTATTTTAAACTCTGTCTACAACTTTTATGATGATGAAATAGAGAACTTTAGGTTTGAAGCTAGTGTCAGCTATGCTGCATCGGATATTCTCTATATCTTTGGAGGATTCAATACGAGTACCTATACGGCATTATTTAGTAATCAAACTGACCTATTAGGCAACCGACTCGATTGGAGTTCAGAGTTTGGTTTAGGTTACCAATTGGGAATAGGAATACAGGCCACGGACCGTTTGGGAATTAGTCTAGCTTATTACGAAACCAATTCTGCTGTACAAATTGAATCCTCTGCTCTCAACCTAGATACTGACTTGCAAATGGACGGTCTAGAATTGCAGCTGAATGCTACTTTTTAAAAGCGATAACTAAGATCAGCGGCAACAATGGGGATGAATATATCGGCATAGAGATCATCTAAATATTCATCCAAAGCCGCAGAGGTTCGTTCACTCAGAACAGGACGGTTTTCGATAAAGGCCGTGGCAGAGCCAGATAGGGTTTTCAAAATCCCAAAGTGCAGAGTAAAGGGGAGATTTTGCCAAAACTCCCACTCGTAGGCGCCACCAATATAGAAGCTATCAACAGCAGCATCTAATTCAACCACTGTTGTGGCCGATGGAAAACTAATGCCTAAAAGGATTTCTAATAATTCTCCTGTGGTCGAATCGGCCGAGTTCTCTGCATATATATAAGATGCCTCCAAATGAAAACTCGAATCTAATAGATGTGATAGGCGAAAGCCAAATTCAAAGACATTTGCTCCGGGTAAAAAGTCATCAATGAGTTCGGCGGTTACAGAATCATAAAACTGAAAGCCAGTACCCACCTCATTGATAACCCCTACAAAAGGCTCAGGAATAAAGCCATAGCCAACAAAGACTCCAAAGCTTTCATAGATTTCAAGGTCGGCACGAAGACCAATACTCAGAGGAAATTTGATTTCAGGGCCAGCAGAGAATTGAAAATCTTGGGAGTGAGCGATAGGGCTCATAAACAATAAAAGCATCAAATATTTCATGCCGAGATTCTTTCTTAGAAGAAAATAATTGTCAATTTAAGCACAAATAAACAACACGTATCTTACTTTTTATAGATCTCTTTCTTTCAGTAATGCCTTTTCTAGGCGAGCCATGGCTTGCTTTTGAATCGTATGCTCTGGAAAGCTACGAATGACCAATGATTGAAAAAATGGAAAAGCTTGTTTTGCCCAAAGTCCAAGGTCAAAACGATCTGTTTGCAAAATGATTTTTCCATCTTGAACCTGTAATTCTGTTTTTACAGAGTTTTCAATCTTGCGGCCAGTAGCTGCGAATTTGTAGTTGGCTGTCCATGAAACCTGGGCCAAAGACTTTTCTTCGTCTATTTCATCTATTCTATAGCTCAAAGAAAAATCGCTATCTCTTGAGCTGAGAAGAATTTTCCACATGCAGCGAACTTGCTCGGTGTAGAGTTCAGTAAAAATCGGATCAGAGAAAATCTTAGCGACATTTTCTTGATAGAGCGAAGCCATCACTTGGTGGTTTTTTTCTTGAAAGGCATCGAAAAATTTTTTTGCGGTTTCTTTTGTGGTCATAAATAAATTGGCTCTAGAGGAGAGCTTACCGACTTGCCTCACGCTCGTCAACCTAGGGTTCCTTCACTTCGTTCAGTCATGCAATTTTTATCTTCCTGTTAAAAATTGTCGAACCCATCTGCGAGTCAGAAACCCGGGCCCGTGAAACAAAAAAATTGACACACAAGGTATCGATTTCTTTTAATTGGCTCTGGAGGAGGGATTCGAACCCCCGACCAAGCGGTTAACAGCCGCTTGCTCTACCACTGAGCTACTCCGGATCACGCATGGAGG
>CAZZCP010000093.1:0-8263 GCA_964653235.1 uncultured Pseudobdellovibrionaceae bacterium
CCCGCGGCCTCCGGCGTGACAGGCCGGCGTTATAACCAACTTAACTACCACCCCACTGATGGGATATTTGTCGAAGGCAAAACATAATCATGTCTTAGGGGCGAGGCAAGTCTTTTTTGGGCTCCAAAAAAGAAAGAATTTCAGGCTTTTATCCGTCTTGCTTTCCACTTGTCATAAGCAGCCACTCAAGGCTATTCTAGCAGGCCATGAAAAGCCTATGTATTATTTTATACTTAATGCTTACAGCATGCTCGGGCCTGCAGGATGTAGAGCTCTCTGACCGTGTGCGTGAAGAAGCGGCTAAATTTGAGTATAGCAAGAGCCTTACAGAAATGCGTCTTTTGGTTCTTGAGCACATCAAAACCGATCACTCGATTCACGGAGAACCCAACAGCAGTTTTTTGCGCGATAAATTCTATGAGTACCAGGGCGATCTCTACTTTCAAGAAAAGAAACTCAGTGCAGGGGCAATATCTAAAGAGCGCATTATGGCGAGTCTTCAAGAGATCTCAGCTAAGCTTGAAGCTCTAGAAAGAAAGCCCTATGACATCGCCGTTGATAACAACAATGAGTTCTTGCTGGCATATGGCAATGAGGTCTTTCGTTTGGTTAAAATGGGCGAGAAAAAAACCGCTCTTCAGATCTATGAGCTTGGTACTGTGCCCTTAGATGAGAGTCTCTCTAAAGGCATACTCGGCTTTTTTGGCGAGCTACAGAGCCTCTTGGGCGGCAAAGTCTCTAGCAGTGAGACCTTAGATCTTGATATGGGTATTGCCGATGCAAGCCGAGATACTCAAAAAGAATGGGCACTGTTAAAGAGATGGGATCCGCAATCTGCGGTAAAACTTCGAAAAATTGCCAGTAAGAAGCTTTAAGATGCAGCTTGGAGTTCTTCTTTATTTTGCTTTTTTAAACAGGCCTCATAAAGTTCTTGGATTTTTGATTTTTTGAGCGGTTTTACCAAGTAGCAATCCATTCCAATATTCATGCACTGTTCTTTTAGATCTTCACTGCTGCTTCCAGTCAGTGCTGCAATCACGGGCCTCTCATCACCATAGGCTTCAATGATTCTTTGCGTGGCTTCGACGCCATTTAGATTGGGCATGTCTAGATCCATAAGAATCAAATCAAACTTATCTTCAAAAAGAGACTCAATGACCATATAGCCATCATCGGCTCGAATCACTTCAAAGCCATTTTTTTCGAGCTTTCTAGATACTAAATCCTGAAGCTCACAATCATCTTCTGCTAGTAGTACCTTAAACTTTGTGCTCATTATTACCTCTTATCTCTTAGATTTTGTAATTACATACTTATCGGTATTTGTAGATCTAGATGTAGGTAAGTTAAGCAAAATCATTCAAAATATGCCTGCATATGAGATGTCTAATAAATTTGTTTAGATTTCTTAATGAAAATACGCTCACATTAGGTTTCTATTGGGTTCTTGTTTGTAAACAGCCCCTGTTTAATCAAATGTGTATCAGAAAGAGTCTACCAAAAGGCCGCTACTCGGGTTTAAAGTTTTTCTTCAGATTCTGCCAACAGAGTATATAATCTTGATCTAAATTTGAACTCTTCATGGCATATGGGCTCAAATAAAAAGCCCGATTGCTCTCAAACATAAAAGCCATGGTCTTTTCATAGCGCTCAGGCTTTAGCTCGGCTTGGCTGGCTTTTTCAAAACTCTCAGAGTCGGGCCCATGCGGAACAAAAGGATTGTGCAAGCTTGCTCCTCCTGGTTTAAAGCCACCGGGTTTTGCATCATATTCTCCATAAAGCAGGCCCATAAATTCACTCATACAATTGCGGTGATACCAAGGGGGGCGAAAGCTATTTTCTGCTACCATCCAACGCGGGGGAAAGATCACAAAGTCTAAATTGGCAAGCCCTGGGCGAGTGGTTTGTGAGGTCAAAACTGTAAAAATCGACGGATCAGGGTGATCGTAGCTCACGGTATTGATGGTATTAAAATCTTTCAAATTGTATTTGTAGGGAGCGTAATTGCCGTGCCATGCGACCACATTAAGAGGGGAGTGCTGAATCGGACTGACAAAAAAGCGATCTTTCATTTTACAGTAAAGTTTGAACTCGCCTTGTTTGTCTTCATATGCGGCCTGTGGGTAGATAAAGTCTCTTGGGTTGGCCAGGCCATTGGCACCAATTGGGCCAAGATCGGGCAAATGCAATTGCTCTCCACTATTTTCTAAAACATAGCCCTTTGATACTTTTTCTTTTGGCGAGATTTGAAACTTACAGCCTTGAGGTATTACAATGAATTCGCCTACATCGATACTGAGTTTTCCAAATTCAGTAAAGGCATCGAGACCGCCTTCTTGGGGAAGAATAAGCATTTCTCCATCGGTGTTGTAGAAATACTCTGATTCCATTTTTTCTTGAGCTGTGTAGTACATTATAAGACATATATGATTGCCGCCCAAAGCATTGTATGCAAAAGGAATCAGGCCATCCACAAAGTGATGCATTTTCTCGGGAGCCATCAACGGGCCCCAGCGGTAGGGCTCGGGTTTTAAGCTTTCTGCTAGGGCGACAAAATCTGCATTGTGATATTGTTGGTAGTTTTCAAATCGGCCTCCAACTACAGAGGGAAGAATCCGATAGAGCCAAGATCTTTTATTGTGAGCTCGAGGCATGGTAAAGGCAGAGCCACTCACTTGTTCGGCATAAAGGCCGAGTGGAGCCTTTTGAGGTGAATTTTGACCAATGGGAAGTGCACCCGCAATCGCTTCAGTTTGAAATTCGTTGCCGAATCCTCGTAATTCTCTCATACAAGAAAAGATAAAGTGCGGACCTAAAAAGTCAACTCTTGTTGCTGCTTACGGTGCGAGTCTAAGAGATCGCGATAGTATGTACCGCTTTGTAGCAATTGTTTATGGCTTCCGTGCTCTACCAGTTCGCCATCACGAAAGACCAAAAGTCGATCACACTGCTTGAGGGTGTCTAAGCGGTGAGCGATATAAAACTGGGTCGCTCCTGCGGCCAGTTTTTGAATGGCTTTTTGAATCATCTCTTCATACACAGGATCAATATTGGCCGTAGCTTCATCTAAAATGAGAATATTTGGCTTTTGCAATAAAACTCGAGTCAGAGATAAAAGTTGTCTCTCACCGACGCTTAAGTTTTTTCCTTGATCAAGAATTTCATAATCAAAGTTGATCATTTTGTCTTGCATGACCTGATAAAAACCGGTCTCTATACAAACAGTCTTGAGCTCATCAAGAGGCATTTCACGGCCACAAAGTAAATTGTCATAGAGGCTTGCCTTAAATAAAAACACATCTTGGCTCACATAACCAATTTGCGAGCGCAATTGATCTCGATCAAGCGATTCGATTTTTTCACCATCAATAAATATTTGCCCTTTTTGATAATCATAAAGTCTTGCTATCAAGCTTAAAGTGGTGGTTTTACCACTCCCGGTTCTGCCTAAAAGACCAATTTTCTCACCGGCTTGAATCTGAAAGCTTACATCTTTTAAGACCCAATTTTCATCTTTATAGCTCATCCAAAGACTTTGAAACTCCACCTTGCCTTGAAAAGCAATCTCTTTTTTATGATCAACAAGGGCAAATACTTCATCTTCGGTTTTGGCCTTTAAAAATTTGGCCACCCGATCGGCACAAGTAAAAGCATGCTGCAAAAAATGAATTTCATACGAGAGCATAATAATGGGTCTTGCAAAATTTTGCGTGTAACGAATGTAAGTAATAAACAAACCCAGACCCAAAACACCTGCCAATACTTGGTGACCTCCATACCAAATCAAAAAGACCAAAGGGAGATTGCACAAGAAACTAATCAAGGGCCTGGTTCGAGCATAGATCTGATTCATCTTGATGGTATTTTTTTGGTATTCTTCAACTTTGTTATTGAAGATCTTCTTTGACCAGCCTTCAAGACCAAAGATACGAATCACCGGCAAACCATTGATGAGCTCAGAGAGCTTAGCATTGATAGCAGAGCTATTTTTTTGCACTTCTCGGTTGGCAACTCGAGTGGGCTCTTTACTAAAATAAGTGTATGCAAGAGCGGGTAGAATAAACAAGCTGATTAAGATTCCCAGTTGAAAGTTCGTAATCAAGATGGCGGCCCATGCAACAGTTGCCTCAAGAGCAAAGCTACCGACTCTTCCCATCGAAGAGGAGAAGAATTCTTCGAGTCCCTCTACATCATGGGTCATTCGAGTGACAACTCGGCCAAGGGGTTGTCGATCATAGTAATTCATAGGGAGTTTTTGCATATGCTGAAACATTTTGCGGCGAATTCGATAGATAATATGAGAACTTGCCGTGGCCATAACTTTTCGGCCTATATACAAACTTAAGACCAAGGAAAATTCAAAAATGATAATGTAGATTGCATATTCGACGGCGAGTTCATAGTTTTTGGCTTGAAGTCCTTTTTCAACCAACTGGCCCAAAAATACAGCTTCGAGCACAGTAAAACTGGAGGAGACAACAAGCAATAGAATGCCAAAAAAGAAGAGCCACTTCTTTTCTTTGGCAAACTTGAGGAGGTACCAAAAACTTTTAAGGTCTCCCTCTCTTTGATGTTCATCTTTCTCTAAAAAACTCAATGAAACTCCATCACTTTATTGCAGTACTTTAAAGTTGATTCTCGATGTGCAACCCAAACAAGGCTTTTGTCTTTTAGCTCGCGGTTTAGATTGATTAAAATTTTCTCTTCGGTAACTGTGTCTACAGCGCTCAAACAATCATCTAAAAGCAAAATTTCAGCCTCTTGCGCTAGGGCTCGAGCCAAAGTAAGTCTTTGTTTTTGACCACCCGATAGATTGATGCCCCATTCTCCGAGTTGCGTAGCTAAACCTTCAGGAAATTTTTCTACATCTTCTTTTAGTTCAGCAATTTCTAAATAGTGCCAGATTTGCTTATCTTTAAGTTCTTTGCCCAAAGACAAATTGTTTCGAATGCTATCGGCAAATAAAAAGGGCTTTTGCGGCACCATACAAATCTTATCTCGTAAAAATAAATGGCTATAATTGCGAATATCTTGTCCGAACAATAAAATGTTGCCTTCAAATTCACTCTCTAAACCGCAAATCAAGCGCAAAAAAGAAGATTTACCAGAGCCAATCGGCCCTTTGATGCCTAGGCGGTCGCCCTTTTGAATTTCAAGTTCAAGGTTTTCAAGAATCGAAACCTCTTTTTCGGGGTAGCGAAAATGCAATTTTTCGATTTTGAAAATTAGTTTTTCATTCTTTATTTGATCACTTCCGTTTTGAATTAAGAGTGGATCTTGTTGAACCGTATAGGCGCCTTTGAGTCGGTCAAGACTGCCAAAAGACTTTTGCCATTCTGCAATCAAAAAGCCAACCTCTTCAAGAGGCTCTTGCAGAATAAAAATGTAATTGATCATGGCAACAAACTCGCCAATGCTCATTGATTCTGCCATCAAATACTTGAGCCCTATAGCAAAAAGAATGCTATAGCTAATTAAAGGCGATGTGCCCAAGTACAAGATAAACTGCAGAGCTGTTTTTACACTCTCAAGTCTTTTGACTCGAAAGCTTTCTGCCGCTTTCAATAGCTGTCGGTACCAAAAATCACCAGTTTGTGACATGCGCTGCAAACGAATCGTCGAGATGCTTTGGCTGGTAATTTCATTGAGTTCAGAGAGAGACTCTTGTGATTCTTTGTATTCACGGCGGTGTTTTTTTACCAATTTATGAACGAAAAAAGGAACTACCAAAAACAAACTTACAGACCAAAGAGTGATTTCGACATTGATACTCAACATGGCAAGAATGCAGAGTGTTCCTAAAAAAATTGCATTTGAAGTACCCAGAAAGCTCCAACCAAAAGCAAAACGCCCCGAATTGACATCGCTGGTTGCAACATTCATCAAGTGGCCAGGATTCATATCTCGATCGAGACGATCTTGAGGGAAGAATCGAATTCGATCCCAAAGAGAGGATTTTAAAGTCGATGCGGCCCAATGTGATTCTCTAGCCAAGGTAATTCGCCAAAAATATCTCATTATCGCTAAAAAACAAAGCAGCACAAAATAGCCGATAAAGAGTTCTTGCAGGCTATATTCGCCGATACTTAAAGTTCTGCCATCGAGATGGTCGATAATAAACTGCAAAAGCTTTGGCAATGCCACTTCGATGAGATTGGTTGTAAGTACTGCAAGGCAACCCCAAAAATAAATGTGCCAGCGAGACAATACTTGCTTGTACCATAGACTCCATGTTGTCATATTCTCAAAAGGCGCGGCTAATTTTTTTATTTTCATCAATATTGCTTTTTAATTACTTCTAAGCTGTTTTCGATCTTAAGAAGTATATCCTCAAAAGATAATTGCTTGTTGTAGAGGATCTCTTCTTTGCAATTTCGAAGCTCGTGAAAAACCTCGGCTTTTTCTGCTTTGCAGGCTAGCAAGACTTCATTAAAATAAGTTGCCAATTTTCTTTTGTAATCACCAAAGTCTTTTTCGGGATACTTTGGAATTTTGGCTTCAAAATCTAAAATTGCTTTCGGAATCGACAAGTATACCCCTAATAGGAATATATATACCGATGAAGAATTTGTGAAGCAAGTCTTTGGCTTTTTAAGTTTTCGTCAAGTGGGGGAGAACACTCATAGATTCCTAATAAGCGAACATCTAGTCTTTGTAAAAGCATGCTCAAAAAGGGAAAGAATTCTTTTGGCTCTAAACCTAATGGCCAACTTTGACTGCAACCTGGTGAATATGCGCTTGAAAACACATCAAGGCAAATGCTCAAGTAACAAGGCCTTGATGAACGTAGGCTCTCTCCCATTCTTTCAGACGCATAGCTCAGTAAACTGAGATTCGAATCCATAAGCTCTTCTAAACTTAAAATATGAACATTGTGGTCTTTGGCAAATTGCAAGTGCTCTTTTGCATTACACAAGGACTGGATGCCAATCTCCCAAAATTCAAAGTCTTTGTATTCTCTCAAAAGTCGAAAAAAAGGAGTTCCGCTAGAATAGCCCTTTTCAGTATCGCGTACATCTAAATGTGCATCAAAATTAATAAGCAATGGCTTTTCGTCTCTGAAGTTTCCTAAAAAACCGGCCCCATCGGGATAGCCATAGTCATGCCCGCCCCCTAAGGAAATTAAGCGAGCACCATGTCTTAAAAGTTCAAAAGCAGTTTCTTTGGCATTTTTATGATTCTCTCCCAAATCTTTTGAGATTTTTAAGTTTCCAGCATCAAAAAGTTTTAATGACTTCTCTTGATAAGAATAGGGAGTGAGCTTGTAAAAAACTTGCCGAATCCCAATTGGACCTTCTTTGGCCCCCGTTCTTCCACCATTGAGATAAATGCCTTCATCATCGGGGTAACCCATAACTACAAAGTCATCTTTTTTTATTTGTTCATAGTTTTTTAGTGCTTTGGCTAAATTACCAAGTCTTGGGTCTTTGGGGTTTTCACTTTGATAGATCTCGGCATCAGAGCTCGGGCGTAGATGATACATATCTCTCCTCAATTGCTTGAAGTCTTTTGCAAAGTGCATCGACAGCAATTTCGTGTATTGCCTTGCCGTGTTCATGACTTGCTAGCCCCGGATTGCTGCGCATTCTACCATCAGGATAAATTCTGCGAAATTCACTGGCACTCAAAGGGTAGTGCGTTTCAGGTTTTTCGACTTTAAAATCTCTACTTTCAATTTTTTCAAAAGCTTGCGGCCATATATATTGAGTGAGCGATACTTCACCGCAGGTGGCATGAAAGCCATTTTCATCACCAAAATGTTTTTCTTCATAGGCCATTACTTCTGGCATTTTAAACCAACTGATCAAGTTTAATGAATATAGGTTGGGTTTCGATTTAATTTCGCAAAAGGCAGTGGTCGTTGGGGCCATGTTTCCACCATGACCATTGACAAACAAAAAGACTTCAAAGCCTTGTGAGCCAAAACTATGAACAATATCTTCAATCACTGAAATAAATGTACTTGGTCGAAATGAACAAGTGCCAGGAAAGGCCAAGTGATGCTGCGCCATGCCATAGCAAAGAGGTGGTGCTACCAAAGTTTGCGATCTTTTGCCTACTTCGTAACATAAGTGTTCTGCGGTTAAATAGTCTGTAGCCATGATACCCGTAGGACCATGTTGTTCGGTCGAACCTATTGGAATAAGTATAGTTTTTTTGTTTTTAAGATATTCATCTACTGTGGGCCAGGTTAGTTCGGCAATTTTCATAAACTGCTCCCTTTTATTTCACTTTTTTAAATGCCCTTGTTTTTGTAAGTACT
>CAZZCP010000094.1:0-5408 GCA_964653235.1 uncultured Pseudobdellovibrionaceae bacterium
GATATAACTTCTGAAGAAGGAAAAGAACTGATAGAAAAATTTGAAGTTCTTAAATTAGACATTCAAGTTGATATGAATAGCGACAATATTCTTGTAAAAAATGATTTGATTGATGCAAAAATACAAGGAAACATTCGAATTTTAGGTCCGCTCAACCAAATTGGTATCTTAGGTGAAGTACGAAATCTTGGAACTGGCAATCTATTTTTTAACGACAGAGAGTTTACGGTTGAATCGGCAACTGTTACTTTTCCAAACGCCCAAGAAATCAACCCCAATCTTTATTTAACAGCCTCAACTAGAATTCGAGAGTACGATGTGCAAATCATTGTTCAAGGGAGCTTAAAAGACCTTCAACCAAGCTTTAGCTCACAGCCGCCACTAACTGAGAATGACATAATCAATCTTCTTGCTACTGGTTACACAACCCAAGAACTTGAGACTCAACAACAAAATACCTCTGATGATCTGCAGGCTTATGAAATTGGATCTGCTATTTTGTCACGAAACCCTTTGAACAAACAAATCAAAGAAAGAACTGGATTTGATTTTAGATTTAACTCTGCTGTTGACTCCACTGATGGGGTGGCTGTGCCAAGAGTAGAAGTCATCAAGCAATGGACTCCGAAAGTAAAAACGAGTGCCAGTCGTGCCGTTGGTCGATTTGAGTCGCAAAATGCAAGAGTTGAATATCGCTTGAATAATAAATTGTCAGTGATTGGTTCCTGGAGAACACAAGAAACAGAATTAGACTCTGAGACCAATGACACAAATGATGAAAACGTACTTGGTCTGGATTTAGAATACAAAGTTGAGTTTCGATGAAATATTGCTTGGGACTATTTCTAATCATTTTTAGTATTTCTAGTTTTGCTCAGGAACTAGATACCAGCTCCATTCCTTATTCAGTAAAAAGAAAACTCGAAATTGACTCTCCTGAACTCTTTATTCCTCCATATTCCTATGAAAAATTAGATAACTTGATTCGCAAATTATATCTTACGGAACGTTTTTCAAAAGTAGAGGTATACTCAAGAGCTGGTAATTACGTTGTAAAGACCACTGAACTACCTAAAATAACTAAAATATTGTTTTTAGGTGAATTCATTGAAGATGAAATCAATTTTAGAAAGTTATTCCCTCTCAAAGAAAATGACCTTTTATCAAGATCAAAAGCGGTTGAAGGTGCAAATCTGATCAAAGAGTATCTGGGAAGAAAATCCTACCTTACCTCTAAAATATCAATTGATTTTACTATTCCTTCTCCTGGTTCAATCGAAATCAAAATTAATATCGACCAAGGACAAGCCAGTCAAATTCAAGATATTCAGTTCTTAACAGGCAACCAAAATTTAAAATCAAAACTGGATAGTATTGCTTCTGAATTTGTAGGTAAAGAGTTCTCAGAGACCAAGCTATTTGAAATTCGAACAGAAATTAGAGATT
This sequence comes from uncultured Pseudobdellovibrionaceae bacterium, assembly GCA_964653235.1. Lineage (GTDB taxonomy): Bacteria > Bdellovibrionota > Bdellovibrionia > Bdellovibrionales > UBA840 > CAZZCP01. The sequence continues at coordinate 1,447 of CAZZCP010000094.1, forward strand.
TCTTTCGCAAAGAGTCCTATCTAACTGCAAAACTCAATGATCCAAATATTGAGTATTTTGATAATTTTTCTAAAGTAAAATTAAATTACAAGGTTGACTCTTCATTTAAATACAAGCTGATTTTTAACAATAACAAAAAACTATCAAGAAACGAAATAATGAAGAAACTCAATTTAGAGAACTCGGAACCACTTGGAATAAGTCCCGAGGCCGAACTTCGTGAAAGGCTCATTGATATATATAAAGAACAAGCCTACACCAATGTAAAAATACGCACTGAAACAGATTTTATTCCCGAAGACTACCAAAAGAGTATTCGATTTCAGATAGAAGAGGGTGAAAGAGTACAAATCGATGATATTGAATTTATTGGAAGGCTCTCGAGAGATTCTAAATACTATCGCGATTGGATTTTTGATAATGGTTCTGAGTTAACTCAAGATGAATTTTACAATGCTAAATTTTTTGAAGAAGATTTAAAAAAATTGATTATCTCACTTCAAAATGAAGGTTTTTTGCGAGCAAAACTGATTAGCTCAAGAGTTCGTATAGATGAGTCAAAAGAGAAGGTTAAAATTCGAGTCAATATTGATGAAGGAAAGAAAACCTATTTGCGCCAAGTGAACTTTATTGGTGCTAAACACTTTTCAAAATCAGCTCTCTTAGAAAAGTTAGAACTTGTAGAGGGTAAGCCATTATTATTAAAAAAAATTGAACAAAGTTTTGATAAGATAATCAGTCTATACAAACAAGAAGCCTTTCTGTTTGTAAAAGTAGAAAGAGAACCAAGTAAAATCATCCACTATACAAATGAAGATTCTTATGCCACCCTAAACTTCATCATTCAAGAAGGCGACCAGGTCATAGTAGATAGTATTTTGACTCGTGGAAATACATTTACGAAAGATTATGTGATTACTAAAGTTCTGACATTTAAAGAAGGCGACTACTTAACTCAAAACACAATTCTTGAATCTGAATCCAATTTAAAGAGATTGGGACTTTTTGGGAGTGTCAAAATTCAAGTACAAGAAAGTCAAAGTCCAAGAAAAATCGTATATATCAATCTGCAAGAAAGAAACCCTGGTGTCTTAACTTTTGGTGTTGGTATCAGTGATGAATTAGAACTGACCCTAAGAGGTTACACCGGGGTTGCTTACCGAAATCTTTGGGGAACCGCAAGAGCAATTCAGGGTCGAGTTGGACTCAATGCTAATGTTAGAGCCAATGATTTTATTGAGCAATCCATCAATGCTTCTTATTTAGAACCCTTTTTATTTGGCTCAAGAACCAAAGGCAAGATTTCGTTGATCAATAGGCAACAAATCACTGATTTTGATACCAATATAATTGAAGCCACTGAGAGCAACGAAATTCTGTTTCTTCTTGAAAGAGATATCACAAGGTACTTTAAAGTAATTTGGCAACTCTGGGGTTTAGCTGCAACGAGAAAATTTCAGGTTGAAAATCAAAATGTCACAGAGGAACTGCAAATTGCCGAAATGGGACCCAGCATAGAAATTGATTACAGAGACAATGCCTTTTTACCACGTCAGGGAACCTTTACGATAATAAATTTTTCATATTCTGATCCTAGTTTTGGTTCGTCGAGTACAGTAAATTTTTTCCGTACTCGTCTCAGTTTTCAGCAATATTTTCCACTCACAGAAAGTAAGAGATTTGTATATGCTTATGCTTTAAGTGGTGGATATCTTAGAAATGTTTCGCGAGAATCCAATGGTGCCGTTCCAGAAGAGCGACTTTTCTTTTTAGGTGGAAGATCTACGATTCGAGGTTTTGATTACAACTCTATACCCAACGACGCTTTTTTGACTCAGCCGGGAGCTAATTTTGCAACTGTTGATACTGAATCTTATTTTTCGTTGATCAAACAAGAATTTCGCTTCCCAATTTACGGAGATATAGGAATGGCTCTTTTTTATGATGGTGGAGCCGTCTGGGTACGTGGGGTTGATTTTGATGACACTTATCGTGACGCTGTAGGAATTGCAGTACAATACAATACTCCGATTGGCGCAGTGAGTTTAGCATATGGCTTCAAACTCGACCGTCGAACAGGCGAGGCCCCTGGCGCGATTCACTTCTCGATTGGTGACTTTTAATTCGAAATTATGTAGGATCATATTATGTCAGATACTCAAGAACAAAACCAAAATGAATCTTCAACAGAAGAAATTACGAAAAATAAAAAGCCTCCCATGTACAAAGTCATTATACACAATGATGATTTTACTCCTATGGAATTTGTTGTTCATGTTTTGACTCGTTTTTTTAATCTAACAGATCAAGACGCGAATCACATTATGATGGAAGTTCACAAAAAGGGACATGGAATTGCTGGAGTCTACACTCGAGAAATTGCAGAGACCAAAGTAGCACAAGTGAACGCTTACTCTCGGCAACATGAGCACCCTTTAAAAACGAGCTCGGAGAAAGAATGATCTTAAATCAAGATATTGAAATTCTATTAAATCAAGCAATGCAAAATGCTCATAAGAATCGTTATGAATTTATGGACATTGAACAAATGATTTTAGCCATTCTTAACGAAAAAAATACTGCTGAACTTGTAAAAGAATGTGGCGCAGATTTTATTCGCTATCAAAGAAACCTTGATGGTTTTATTTTGCAAAACTCTCCCAAGATCGCAGATGAAGTCAAAGACAATCAATGGTCTCCTCAATTGAGTATTGGCGCACAAAGAGTTTTACAAAGAGCTTGGCTACAAGTTGTAAGCTCTGGTAGAAACGAGGTTCGTGGAGCCGATATATTAGTATCTCTTTACTCTGAAACAGACTGCCATGCATTGCACTTCTTAGAAAATGAAGAAGGCATAAGCAGAATTCAATTGCTCTCTACAATTTCGCATGGAGATTATTCGAACAGCCAAACAGCATCTCAACCACAACAAGGCCAAGATGACTACGATGAAAGCTCCCCTGCTTTAAGCGAATATTGTATCCATCTTAACTCTTTTGTAAACAAACAAGAGATTCCCGATCTCGTAGGTCGTGATAAAGAGCTAGAAAGACTCATGCAAATTTTAATGAGAAAACAAAAGAACAATCCTTTGCTTGTCGGTGAACCTGGCGTGGGTAAGACGGCGATCGTCTTCGGCCTTGCCAAAAAGGTAGAACAAGACCAAGTTCCTGAACCACTAAAAGATCTCCAAATTTACTCTCTTGATATGGGTCTTCTTTTAGCTGGCGCCAAGTTTAAAGGTGAATTTGAAGACCGAGTGAAGGCTGTTTTAAAAGATCTAAAAAGCAAGAAAGAAAGAGCCGTTCTCTTCATCGATGAAATTCATAGTTTGATTGGTGCAGGCTCTGGCGGAAACGGTGGTATGGATGCATCGAACTTACTCAAGCCTGCACTGGCTAGTGGTGAGCTCAGCTGTATTGGGGCCGCTACTTTTAAAGAACTGAGAAAGTATTTTGAAAAAGATCGAGCCTTAGAAAGAAGGTTTCAAAAGATTGAAGTCAATGAACCCAATGATGAAGAAACTCTCGAAATTCTAAAAGGAATCAAATCTACCTATGAAAAGTTTCATAACATAAAACTCTCGGCTGCCGTATTAGAAAGTACTGTACAGCTAAGCAATCGCTATCTATCGGGTCGTTTTCAGCCCGATAAATCGATTGATGTGATTGATGAACTTGGAGCTCAACACCATCTAAGAAATACGAATAAAAAAGCTTATACTGTTACTGATAAAGATGTTGAAGATGTTGTCTCAAAAATGGCTCAAGTTCCCTCGCAAAACGTCAGTCAAGATGATCGTAGCCGCCTGCAAAATTTAGAGAGAGATCTCAAAATGTTGATTTTTGGCCAAGACGAAGCTGTTGAAAAAGTAAGTCATGCGATCAAATTTTCTCGAGCGGGTCTAAACCGAGACAACAAACCCATTGGCTCTTACTTGTTTGCGGGTCCAACAGGAGTTG
>CAZZCP010000094.1:5418-7576 GCA_964653235.1 uncultured Pseudobdellovibrionaceae bacterium
GGAAATCACTCCGAAGAATATTATTATGATCGGTCCAACAGGAGTTGGAAAAACCGAACTTGCTAAGCAATTGGCCAATATTTTGGGTATTGAATTTGTTCGATTTGATATGTCTGAATATATGGAGAAACACTCTGTATCTCGTCTTGTAGGTGCTCCTCCAGGTTATGTCGGTTATGATGAGGGCGGACTGCTTACCGATGCCATTTCGAAAAAACCCTATTCTTTGATTTTGATGGATGAAATTGAAAAGGCCCATCCTGACTTAATCAATATTCTTTTACAACTTATGGATGATGGCAGCCTAACCGATGCCAATGGCAAAAAAGCCGATGCAAGAAATATTATTTTAATTATGACAACCAATGCCGGAGCTCGAGATATGGCTAAAAAAGGTATTGGTATTATGAACTCCATTGAATCGAATTTTGATATGGAGCAAATTAAAAAGGCATTCGCTCCCGAATTTATCAATCGACTTGATGCCGTTATTGCTTTTAAGAATTTAGACAAGGCCATGCTGCTGAAAGTGATAGAAAAATTCTTACTCGAATTGCAAAACCAGTTACAAGACAAAAATGTAAAATTGGAATATGATGAAGAGCTTTTAGAGAAAATTTTTGATGTAGCCTATGATCCGATTTATGGCGCCCGCCCGATGCAAAGAAAGATCAATGATTTAGTCAAAGCCCCTCTCGTAGATGAGCTTCTTTTTGGAAAGCTTAAAAATGGCGGAACTGTAAAAGTAAAAATGAAGGCTGATAAAATTGATTTTCAATATTCTTAAGCCGACTTTTTGCCGTTGGCTTCGATGCTTTCTACTTTTTGCTTGAGCTTCTCATCAACCAAATTGTTGTTTTTCATCATTTCGTTGGTTTTTTGTAAACGTGAAATCGAACTCTTTAAAAGGGCTTGAACCCACTGCGAACTGGCTTTTACTTGAGCCTCAATGGCAGCCTTCGGAATTTTAACTGCTTTTACATCAGTAAGAGCTTTTGCAATTGAAGAATGAGGACTATCGGTAAGAAGAGATATTTCGCCAACAAATTCAGAAGAGCCAATTACTGAAACTGGAATCATCTCGCCATTTTTAGCTTTTTTAAAGATACCTACTTGCCCCTCTTTGATCACATAAAGATGCTCACTGGGCGTTTTATCTTGAAAAATGATATCGCCTGCTTTGTAAGAGACTAGGCTTTCGTCTTTGGCCACATTATCCTCCGATGACTTTCTATCGGCAATAAAGCTCGAATTTAAAATTTTTTAGACAAAAAAGGGGAAGTCTGGACTTCCCCCTAGATTTTTGGGCACTCGAAAATCAATTTGCTTATCAACTACGTTTCAATAGATCTAACAAGATATTATGTATCTCAGCTACGCTCTTAATCTGCCCCGTCAGATAAGCAAAGATAACATCAATTCCTAACTCTCTTACAGCCTCTTCTGCCGGATTGACTGGATCGGGAGTGGGTGCCTGGGTTAAAATATCGCCAATCTGACTCGGATCTAAAATCACTTCTCCCTCTTCTGGCTCATCTGCAGTAGTCTGCGGATTTTGCTGCTCGGCCACGAGCTCTTGAAATATCTCAATCAATCTTGAACGAGGAACTTGTGATAAGGTTGATGAGACACTCGCTTGCAAAATCAGTTTATTGGCAACAGGATTGCTTCTGGGATTTGCAGCAAAGATGTCACTGCCAATACGAATCGCATTCCAGCCCTCAGGCACTCTTTCACTGGTCGGATCAATTCTGTGAACTCCAAAAATATCTAATATTTCATTGCTCTTAGCCACATCGGTATAGGTATAGGCTGAAGCAGCCACTTGCTCGACCAACTCTGTGCGAAGAAGTGTTTCAGCCTCAGGGAGATCGAGAAAACGGCTCGTATCTGATAAAATTGGCTTATTGATTCTCATCGCATCACCGAAGTCAAAGCGAACTTGCTGTAATCCTATAGGCTCAGGAAAAGGAAAACTTTCAACCACATTATTGGTAATAACACTCTCTAAAGTTCCTAATATAGGTCCACGTAGAGCGGGATGATCTAAGAAATTACCTAATTGTTTATCAAAAATGATCGAATCCAATTCTTCGGCGAGCAAATACTTGGCTGCCAGCAGTTTGTCTGCATACTTACCGCGAATATCAATTTGATC
>CAZZCP010000095.1:0-7074 GCA_964653235.1 uncultured Pseudobdellovibrionaceae bacterium
TCCCATTGATCCTCACCCGCATACAATGAAGTTAGGAGAGTTCATCACTCATGCAGGGCTTTTTGGTAATATTAAGATGCAAAAATGGCTTCGAAGTGGTTTTTCGAGAGTCAGTGATGGCGCTATTCAGTCATTCATCCAAAATGGATTGCCCAAAGGGAGTTTGCAACAAACTTTGAAGAATATATCCCAAGATGAATATAAAAAAGCATATACAGCGATCCAAAAGACCGAATTGATGTCGCCATCCACCAAATCGGTTTTGACCGTGGGGGAAGAGTCTCTTGCAAAAAGCATTCGTCGCCTAGGAGAAGTAGACTTTTTTTCTGTAGTAACCCGTAAACCAAAAATTTGTGACTTCAAGCCCGTTGTTGTTGAAGTTGCGATTGCTCGTTTTATTCAAAAAGGTGAAGAGGATGATATGGTTCGCCTGCTTCGCTTTGCCAACCGAGTTCCCTTGCAGTTTGATAAAGGCAATTGTGCGATTACCAAAGCCGTTGAGTCAGTGAATTGGCGCTCTTACGGATTGACTCAGCCCAAAGGTTCTCTTCCACGCGGGCCATATGTTTTTGCAATCTCAGTGGTTTCACCTTTTATAAAATTTAAAAATGCATCCAAAGAGACCATTGATGCCAGTGATGAGTTGGTCGAGGAGATTCGACGAGCATTGATGCAAGCCGGACAAAGGCTATCGAGACATATTCGTAGAGAAGCAAAGGCTGCAGATATTGAGAGAAAAAAAGCGCACATTGAAAAATTTGGTCCGATTTTAGTCACAACCTTAGCGCGCATTACTAAGGCTGGCCCGAAGCGAGAGCAGAAAGCGCAAGAGGGCTTGGCCAAAATTTTGGGTCGTGATGAAGCTCAATTGAATCAAGACTTGCAAGATGCTGAGGTGAAGCTCAAAGAAATGAAAGCCAAAAGAGCTCATATTCATGGTGAAGATGAAGAAGCGAATGCAGAAGAGACTCTTGATCAGCCCCAAAAAGCAGTCTCGAAAGTGAATACAAAAAAGACGTCCCGTAAAAAAGTGACCAAAGCCGGCAAAAAGAAAGCAAAAAAAGCACCTGCGAAAAAGGCTACGAAGAAAAAGAAAGTTACTAAAAAGCAAACAGCTAAGAAGAAAAAGAAGAGGTGATGCATGGCTAGAAAGGCATCCAGTGGAAAGACCACCAAAGATATTCAAAAAGAAGCCCTTTCTCTTTGTAATGTGATGTTGCAAGATCTAGAGAATGCAGAAAGACCGGTGTTAGAGGCAATCAAATGTTCACTGGACAATTCTTTTTATAAACCCTCTGTAGGCTACTTGACTCCTGGAGAAAAAAGAGTCCGAACAGAATTGAATGTTTCTTCGGTTCAAAAACTTTCAAGAGTTGTCTTTATGCTCGAAATACTTTTACGAAATTTGGGTACGGGGCAAATCAATACCAAAAGGGAACTCTATTATATCTCTAAAGGTATGGTGAAGAATGATAAATTCTACAAATCCCTTGATTTTGATGAGCAAACCGAAAGTGATTCAATCATCGATTTTATCTCTGATATGTTAGAAGTTTATAGAGAAGAGCTGAACTGTTTTGCCGGAGATCGCGGAGGGCAAACTTATTCTAAGCAATTGGTTGTTGAAGAAACCATGCCAAATGGAAAAAAGGCAACGATTGATTTAAGTACTTTGGGGACAGCACCTTTTCAACCCAAAAACAAACCGCAGAATTTAAAAATAAGAGCCAAAGGCAAGATTGATTTTGCTTTGATAGTTGAATCAGAGGGTACTGCAAATACCTTTGTTGCAAATGGTTTTACCGAGCGCAATCGCTGTATTGTGATGGGTGCGCAAGGGGTTCCATCCAATGCGGTTCGGGGTTGGTCCAAATTGATTCAAGACCAATTGAAGATTCCTATGTATTTCTTTGGAGATCTTGATGCCTATACTATGCAGAATATTTTTAGAACTTTAAAAGCAGGGTCGGCAGCGAGTTTGATTCGAAACAAAGATTTTAGTGCTCCCGATGTACGTTTTCTGGGGGTTTTGCCTGAAGATGTAGAAAAATTTGATCTGCATTATTACAATGTTTCAGAGAAAGATTCGAGTGAGTATCGTTCTCTCAAAAAAGCATCTGATGTTTTAAAGAATGATCCTTTTTTCTTAGATAAAAAAAATAAGAAATTGGCAAAAATACTTCACTGGCTATTGAAAGAGAAAAAACGTTGTGAACAGCAAGCTTTTTGGATGGTGGACCCAAATGATCCACTCAAGCCAGAAAAAATTATTTTAGAAAAAATTAAAAAGGGAAATTACGTTTAAATTAGTTCGTCTGATTTCTCTGTATACTCAGGCCTAGGTTCTGTATATTGATTTTTTTGTTCGTAATTTTCAATGATTTTGGGTGTTAAATAGATAGAAATTTCAAATAAGAAACCCAAATCAGAATTATCATAAGAGCCGTAACTTGGAATTCTTTGGCCAATGGCTTGAATCAAGAGTTTTATGATCAGCTGAAAACGATGCGCAGATGAGTTGTCAAATCTTTTGATACATTGAGTATTGAAGTAAATAGGCTCAAAATACTCATCATAGTGATGGTAGTTATTAATAAGATCGACAACCTCATTTATCTCATCTGGCTTTTGAGTTTTTACACAAAAATCGAGGGATTGCTCATCTGTATTTGTAAAATCTTGAATTTTGAGTTTAAAAACCTCTGCTTTTATATCTCGAAGAATTCTTCTTGTGTGCTGATAAAGTGTTTTATGGGCTTCCGAAAAAACTTTGCAATTTAGATCAGTATTAACATCTGCTGAAATAAGCTGAGTAGGATTTTCTAATGGAGTATCATCAGTTACATAACAGAAATTTTGAAAGTAATAATCAGTATAGGAAATTGCTCTCATTAACAATCCATTGTGGAAATTCGAGTTTTCATTGGTATCAAGATTTTCTGAATCTTCTGAATTGTCATCTGGTATAAAACCATTATTTGCTTCATCACCAATAGGAGAGGAAAAATGATTGTGAATGACTTCTTCAGTACAAGCACATAAAAAGAAAAACAAGAGTAAAGATATTATTTTCATTTTGAGATCCTTGTCGGGAAAAGTTGGATTCCCAAACTATAAACTTCTTTTTTTGATCCATTCTCAAGAAATCTTGCTAAACTTCGTTTGAACTTTAAAATTCTCTTTTTGGCTTCATCTATTTTTTCAGGGTCAATAGTCATAGTAGTAAAATTAAAATCTCGCTCTTGAATTGGAGTGTTTTTTAGTGCCAACTTTCCGAGTTCAAGCTGTTGAGTATGGTGAATTTGTAAATAGCTTGATACTTGATCGCGGGATGAGGTTAGTGGCTTGACTTTGCGAACCAAGCGTCCCTGATCTATTTCAAGGTAATCGAGATGGATTAAAGTTTTTAAGGCAAAATTGGCGGTTTCAACAGGTAAACCCAGTCTGTCAGCAACCCATTGAGCATCTGCTTGATTTTCATCGAGTTGTGCCAAATTTAAGATGGCAAAAAAATACCAATCTTTTAAAACGGACATATCATGACTTTGGAGTTGGATAAAATTTTCTTTATCTTTATTTTCTTTTTCTTTATTTAAAATTTCCAGCTGGTTTGGGCTCAACTCGAGACCATCGAGTAAATTTTCAAACATTCTCTTTGAAACTTTTCTTCTTCCAAGCATCACAGCAGAGAGACTGCTTCTTGAAACGCCCAAATGTTTAGCAAAGGCTCTTAAACTGTAAGAGGGATTTAGAGCTTTTCTTCTATGAAGTTCTTGTTCTAAAACTGTTTGCATATAAGATTTCGATTCTTGCATGTCAGCATTATTGATGCATCTGCTAAAGAGAGGCCAGTGAAAAGGTCAAAGTATGTCTTTTTTTTAAGGTAGTCTGTTTATTCTTTAAACGAAAAAGCTGATATCAAAGGCTCAAGATTTTTATTTTTTATCATGAATATTAGGTACTTATGTATGACTTCGGGATGGTCTATGGAAGCCTAAAGATTCAATAGTAAAATCTAAGGGCTGTCCCAATTATATGAAATCGAGGTTCAATAGCTCAGCAAGGGCTTGCACGATGTCTGGATTAAACTTTCCACCATCGGTAAACATTAAAAACACTGCATGTTCAGGCTGATATATCGGACGACCGCCGCGTTTGCTTGTTAACGCAACAAAAGCAGAAGCAACACTTACAATTTGTGCAGGAAAGTAGATTTCTTCTCCTTCTAAGCCATAAGGGTATCCTGAGCCTGAGAAGTGCTCGTGGTGTTGTTCGATGATTTTTATAATGTTTGGATTCAGGTTCTCGAAGTCTTCTAAAATCTCTTTTCCCATGCTTGGATGATCTTTAATTTTTTTCCACTCAGCATCGGTAAGTGATCGATCTTTTAAACCGATATCTTGTTCGATCTTTGTCATGCCAATGTCATGTAAGAGAGAGCCAAGGTTGATATAACTAAGTGTTTCTCGATCGGTAATACCTAAGTGCATGGCAATCAAACAAGAAAAAACAGATGTCGCAATGGCGTGTTTGCAATGATAAGATGTTGATTTGGCATTTTCAATAAAGCTAGCCATTATTTTAGGATTACTTTGAATGGTCGATAAATACGTGTCTGAGATGGTGATCACACGATCAATAGTTTGTTGATCACACTCCGTATCTTTAAAAATCTCTAAGAAGGTTTGCTCTGATATTTCTTGTAGTATCTTGGTGGTTCTGTTCTTAAAAATTTTGTCGGGTGTTAAAAGCTCCATCAAGATATTGAGGTATTTTTTTCGATTCTCGTTGTGTATATAAAGAGTATTAGTGCCCTTTTTTTGATAGGCTTCAAATCTCTCTAAATCAACCTTAGAGCCTTTCTTAAAAATCTTTGTGAATTTATTGCCAGTACGGCGTACATAGACATCAAAATTCAATTCGTTTTCTATGCTTTTTATGACTTCGAGTTCTACCAAAGTGTAGGGCGCATCTTCAAGTGCTTTACCAACTTGCTCTTCACTTTCAACTTCTTCAGACTCAATTTCATTGTCATATTGAACTTTTTTAGCCGCTCCCATAGCAACTTTATCGGAGTTCACAAAAAAAAATCAATTGCCTGTATATGCAAAGTTACTTGTAGCGCAGTTTTTTATCAACTCTTGGTCTTTGGTCGAATTCAGAGAGAATACCCGCTGGCATTCTCATTAGTCTTTGCCGCATCTCTGAAAGTTGCTGTTCTTTTTCTTTTTGCTTCTTTTGCAATGCAAGCTCTTCTTGCTTTAGATATTTTTTCTCAAGTTCTTTTTGTTTCTTCTTTCTTCGTTTGAGTTCTTGACGATATTTTTTTTCGCCCTCTTTCTGAGCCTGTAAAAACTCGATTTTTCTTTTACGGTTTTTCTCAGCGAATTTGCGCCGAAGGCGGTCTTGTTTTTCAAGATACTTTGCCCTTCTTTTTTTTTGCTGGATGGAGATTTTTTTTAATGCTTCTTTTTGTTCAAATTGCTCGACCAAATACCGGTCATAGTTAGGGTCATCTTCAAAGCGAATTCGTTCATCGATATCTTGCAAAAAGAATACTTCTTGGGCCAAACTCGAGTGGCTGATCAATGCCAAAAATAAAAAGAACTTCATATGAGAATTATCGGTTAAAAAGGACTAAAACTAGAGCTGACCTGCCGCGCAGTTTGGCTTTGCTAAATGCAAATCCATTGAGAACTGGGCGAAAGAATGGCATATTAGCCAAAAATCAAAGGGAGTCGTGCACATGGCGAAAATTGAAACCAGCCCAGAGCTATTGGAAAAGACATATGGCAAGATGCAAAAGAACCTTGAGGTGGTGCGAAAACGTTTAAATCGTCCTCTCACGCTTGCTGAGAAAATTCTTTATGGTCACCTGAGTGATCCTGAAAACCAAGACTTAGAAAGAGGCAAAAGCTTTTTGTTGCTTCAGCCAGATCGGGTGGCAATGCAAGATGCTACGGCCCAAATGGCTTTGTTGCAATTTATGCTAGCTGGTAAAGAAGAATCAGCAGTTCCTGCGACGACTCATTGTGATCACTTGATTCGCGCTTATCAAGGCGAAGAAGAAGATATGAAAACCGCAATGGATGAGAATCGAGAGGTTTTTGACTTTCTTCAAAGTGTATCATCTCGATATGGAATCGGCTTTTGGAAGCCTGGTGCTGGAATCATACACCAAGTGGTTTTAGAGAATTATGCCTTTCCTGGCGGCTTGATGATTGGTACCGACTCACATACACCGAATGCGGGTGGACTGGGAATGTGCGCCGTCGGTGTTGGCGGAGCAGATGCCTCTGATGTGATGGCTGGTATGCCTTGGGAGGTGAAGAATCCAGAGGTATATGGGGTTCACTTAAAAGGTAAGTTGAGTGGTTGGACTGCATCAAAAGATGTTATTCTTCGCTTACTCGAAATCTTAACCGTAAAAGGTGGAACCAACCGAATTATTGAATACTTTGGTGAAGGTTGTGAGAGCATTTCTTGTACAGGAAAAGGCACCATTTGCAATATGGGTGCTGAATTGGGAGCCACTTGTTCTGTATTTCCTTATGATTATAGAATGAAAGATTTTCTTGAAATCACTCGACGTGAAAATTTGCTGAGTCAAATAGAAGCTCATAAAGAATATTTAACTGCTGACCCTGAAGTTTTAGAGTTTCCAGAAAAGTATTACGACCGTGTGATTGAAATTGATCTTTCAAGTCTTGAACCTTATTTGGTTGGACCTCACTCTCCTGATAAAGCTCATAAGGTTTCTGAGATGAAAGAAAAAGTCAAAGCCAACGACTGGAATCCTCAGCTCTCGGCTGCATTGATAGGTTCTTGTACCAATTCGAGCTATGAAGATATTGGGCGAGCAAGTCATATCGCCAAAGAAGCTTTAGAAAAAGGCATGAAAATGCCTCAACAATTTATGGTTAGTCCAGGCTCGCAACAGATTTTAAATACCATCGAAAGAGATGGCTACGCAAAAACTCTTGCTGATGTTGGAGCTACAGTCCTTGCCAATGCTTGCGGGCCTTGCATTGGTCAATGGAAGCGAGATGATTTTAAGAAGGGTGAGACCAATAC
>CAZZCP010000096.1:0-6950 GCA_964653235.1 uncultured Pseudobdellovibrionaceae bacterium
TGCACGCTTGGGGTTCGCTCAAAAGCATCAGCCAATAAAATCTACAAGAAACTCAAAAAGCTAGAGCTTCAGGCCGAGGTCTACTACTATGGCGGAGCTTACGACTGGGCTAAAAATGGCCAGATGTTTGCTGAATTTCATGTCGATCGATTAAAGCGAAACCAAGACACCAAAGCGGTTCATCTTTACAATCTATATTGGGTCGATCCTGTGATGCGGGCGCAGATTGAAGAGAAGTACCAAATCTTTACTTTTTAAGCTGCTCCCTTTTATTTCACTTCGGACGTCCGTCCGAAACAGCTAAAAGTACAAAATACTTATTAAATCTTGTCCGAAAGGCCTTAAAATTTGATACATTCTCGGACCAGGTTACTAGGTCTTTGAAATTAGGCTTTATGTTCGAGAAAAAAGTGAAACAAAGGGAGCAGCTAAATCAAGATTGCTTTGAAACAGCATCTTCATTACCATATTAAGATGCGTTTGCACTATTTACAGCATGTTGAGTTTGAAAGACCCTTTCTGGTCAAGTCCTGGGCCGAAGAGAAGGGTATTGAACTTACTCGCACGGCTTTTTTTCTTGATGAAGCTCTTCCTAGTTTGGCTGAAATCGATGCTCTATTGATTTTGGGTGGACCAATGAGCGTGCATGATGAAGAGAAATACCCTTGGCTCAAAACTGAGATGCAATTTGTGGCAGCGGCAATGCGCTCAACAAAACCAGTTCTGGGTATTTGTTTGGGGGCGCAAATGATGGCAAGAACTCTGGGCTCGCAAGTGATTATTATGCCTGAAAAAGAAATCGGTTGGTTTGATATCGAGTGGTCAGAGGCAGCAAAAAAGAATCCGCTTTTTTCTGATCTAAGCAAAATAGAATCTGTGCTGCACTGGCATGTAGAAGAATTTGAAACACCTAGTGAATCGACCGCTCTTGCCAAATCAAATTTTTGCAAAAACCAAGCTTTTTTATATCAAGACAACAAAGTCGGTTTGCAGTTTCATATGGAGATTAGTCCCAAGAAATCTAAAAACTTGATAGAAGCAATGCCAGAAGAACTTGCTGATCTCTCAGCTTACGTACAGAGCCCTGCTGAAATTCGAGAAGGCCCTAAAAGCTACAAAGAGACTAGAAAAGATTTTTTTCGCTTCTTAGATAAGCTTTATCTACAAGAAAAGATCTCTGCAATTTCTTGATGATCTAAAAATTGGCCCATAATTCTTTTAGCTGACAAGACGTCAACAATACTTACTTTTCTTTCTAGCTTTGAAAAGTGCGCTGGCATTGCCATACTCACTATACCCATCAGCTTTCCTTCACGGTTGACTAAAGGTCCACCGCTCATGCCCTCATCGACATCGACCATGGCTAAGTAGGTGGTTTTTTGATATTCGGCTACATCTGCAAAGACATCTTGAAAGTCACGCTCTGTATTGTCAGTCAAAAAATCAATCATATGACCCAAAGACTGAGCTAGGGTAAAGTCTACTTTGCCTGTCGATACTTTTAAGCTTTGGCCATCACCAACCTCATTGCCGTATCTTTCAATATATCCTGCGGGATACCCAAGAGCCCAAAGCTCTTCTCTTTGTCTTACCGATCGACTCGGCGTTTTGATGCAGTCGACCTGCTCATCGACATCGACTTTGATAAGGGCAAAATCTTGCGCCGTCATATTATCGAGATAATTTACTCCATATCTTTCGCCGGTAAACACCACTTCAGCATCAAGGTTTTTACCATTGAGTAGAAACTCTTTAAGTGGGCCAGGGTAGACGTGATTGCCAGGCCAATACGAATCTTCTCGGCCAAAAAAGTACTCCCAGCGGCGCGGACTGGGTTTGTAGGCACCTTCTTCAACATGCTTCGGAAAGAAAAACTCCAAACAATGAAGAGCCGTAATCATATGTCCTTGGTTTGAAACAAAAGATCCTGTGCAGCCATATTGAATCAAGTGCGTGGCATTGACGATCTTGTTAAAATTCTTGGGTTTTTGGTACAAAGCATGGGGAGACACCATGCTCTCTGTAAAGAGTGCATGTGCTCCTTGCGCAAACATAAAAGAAAATACAAAAACGAAAAGTCTTTTTCCCCGCCCCATGTGAAAACCCTCCCCAGAGTTTCGATTTGCATGATTTGTATCAGAGACAGTGACTTTTTCTAGAAAAATTCAATTTTCTTTGCTTGTGGTATTTTTTATTGTTGCGAGTTGGCCCTATTTTAAGCTTTTGGAGAAATTCTTACAATCAAGCATAAGAGTAGCTTAGTTAGGTGACTTTCATTTTTTAGTATTTCGGTGTGTCGTAAATAGATACAATTTTTTCTCTTAATTCGTCTTATTTTTAGAAAGAGCTTTGATAGGTGGATTTTCTCTAAATGTTTTACAAAGCAATCTGAATGTATTTACTTCAAATAATAAATTTTCTAATGAGTAGAAAATCTTAATAAATTATCGGAGTTTTTATGAAAATCTTATAACAACAAAAGAGACTTGGAACATCCCGCTTTCTGAAGTGCTGAAATATCAGTCTCTTTCGCTGGAGGATTTTTCGCTGGAGGATTTTTTGTGGGAGAAGTACGATGGCGAAGAAGACTAAAGCTCAATCAAAACTCAAAGATGGTGAGTTTCATTATGGTGATGTTGAGATGACTGATGAGGAATATCAAGAGGCGCAAAACCCAAAAGTGCGCACCACGATCTTCCTCGATGAAGACCTCATCAATGCCTACAAGCAAAAAGCTCTCAAACAAGGGGTTAAGTATCAACAACTCTTTCGTGATACGCTCAGGCAGGCTCTATCGTAACCATCGGACATTGAAGCCCGCCTTGAGGCACTTGAGCAAAAAGTCTTCAAGAAGCGAGCTTAAAGAATGTTAAAGTAGTTACCTGTAGTTCAGAGGCATTATGGGTTGAATGATACCGAGGGGTTATTGAGCCTTCACCGCCGACACCAAATAGGTATATTTTGGGCACATAGTTTACACTTTTATAACGAATCATCGTAACTATTGAGAAAATAGGTCTTTTGAATTTGTAAGTAATTTCAAAAAATCACCTAAAGGTAAAATCTTTATGCCATCGATACTGCGTTTTCGATCACCAAGGTAAATGATGATGCGCTTTTGAAGACCTTTTAATTCATTAATAGCATTTAAACCATATAAATCAGCTTTAGATACTGTCTTTGAAGATTTGACCTCAATTGCTACGAATTGATCCTTTTTTTTCAATAAAAAATCTATCTCTGTTTTTTTTGTATCTGCAGGTGACCAATAGTACAGATCGTCATATAAATTTTTATAATCTTTGTAAGCTCTGAGAATCTGAGCGATTAGACCTTCTAACAAATGCCCTTTCTCTTCGGGCGTAACAGTACCAAAGTTTTTTTTGATCGCTCGTACTAATCCTGGGTCGATAAAATAAAATTTTGGGCGTTTCTTTTCTCTAACCCGCAGTTTCGCATCATAGGCAGGAAGTTTAAAGCCAATGAGTGTATCTTCTATGATATTATAAAAGCCTTCTACCGTTGTGCGAGATACCTCTGCATCTCTAGCCGTACTTGATATACTTAGAATTTGACCATGTGATAAAGCAGCAACAGATAAGAAGCGTGCAAAGCCAGGTAAATTTCGTACTAATGCTTCGGCTTTAATTTCTTCTTTTAGATATGTTTCAGTATAGGCTTTTAACGTGGCTTCAGTATCTGCAGCACTATAGTTTATAGGAATTAAACCATAGCGTAGAGCTTGATTTAAATTAAAATCTTTACCAATTTCCTCTGGCACAAAAGGGTGCATGTAGCAGTTTAAAGCTCTACCAGCTAGTAAGTTTACCCCAGAGCTTTTAAGTTTTCTCGCACTAGAACCTGATAGCACAAAGATTAAAGCATTTTCTTCAATCAAACGATGCACTTCATTTAGTAAAGATGGTAATCTTTGTATTTCATCTACAACTACTCGAGAGCCGGCTTGTAAGCCGCTGAGTTCTTGATAGAAAAGTCCAATATTTGCAAGGTAAGACTGGTAGAGACTTTCATCTAAGAGGTTGATGAATTTCGCCTTAGGATAGGTTTTTTTTAAAAAAGTCGATTTACCGGTGCCCCGAGCACCTAGTAGAAAATAAGAGGTTTTGGGAGGGGTGAGTATTCTGCTATACATACCGTTATTTTACGGCGTAAAATGACGATATGTCAACACTAAGGATTGTGGCTCTAAGCCCGACCAAAGCCCCAGGCTCGCAGCTATCCGATAGGCTCCCAGCTGCTTTTGGATTATTCTGAAATTATGCGAGTTTTGATTGGTCTCTGCCTTATCTTTTCGGCCCAGGTCTATGGCTATCCCAGCTGTGATCCGGCCTACTATGATCCCAGTCTTGAAGACTTTTCGAAGAAGCTTTGTCAGGCCAAGGCGAGTCGTGGCATTGCCAGCAAGAGAAAAGATTGGGAGAAGGCTCTCAAATCTTCAAAGAATCAATACTTGATTGGACTTGCGAAAAATAAAAATGCCAAAGCCATCGATTTAAATGCCAATGGCAAAGATGATTTTTTTCGCAGCTTCTACAAAGACGGCAGCACAAAAAGCGTTAAGTATGACCAAGATGAAGATGGCTTCTATGAGTACACTGCGAAATATGATAGAAACGCTCGACTGATTTTTCAAAACATCGACTACAATGGCGATCAAAAGGTCGATGAAAAGTTAAGATGTAAAGGTGATACCTGCCAGCGCAGCATCGATGCCAACTTTGATGGAGACTTTGAGCAAAGGCGCAGCTACAAACGCATCAACAGCAAACTCAAAACCAAATACGAAATCAGAGACAAAAACAATCAATTCAAGCTCATCCGCCAAGGCGAATACTCAATGAACGAGTTTGTGCCTCGCACATCACGTATTGATGAAATTGAAGGATCCGTCTGCCTGCCCTGTTATACGAATGTAAGAACGCAAGAAGATTACTGGGAATTAGAAGATGATTACGTTGATAACTTGTCACCCATTCTTCAAAGTTGGTACGATACTAAAGAATACTTAATCCCTGATCACTCAAGGTTTAGAAATTTTGAGAGAAGCTTGGGAGGCTATCATATTCACGAATCTTGTAAAAATAAATACGGAAAAGACTTTATTTATGAGGCCGCATGGCAAGCAAGTCTTCCATTCTTAAATTGTTTGTATAGGTTGGGGAGCGGAGAAGGTCAGGCTTCAGCAATGAAACATCTTCCAGACCTTGTGACCATGCTTTTCTCTGAAAATGCTCCTAAAATTGTTTGTCATGATACGAAAACAGAATCTGGCCAACCAATTAAAATGAAAGATGCTATAGAATTGGCAAGTTCAAATGATAGCAACAAAGCTCTATCTGATGACCCAAATTATCCAGGTGAAGTTTACGAGCACCCAATTATATTAATGTTTCAAACAACGGATAACCCAATGGAACTTGCATCTACCATCGCCCATGGAGTGATGCATAATTTAGGGCATAGACATTATTATGATCACCATAGAGAAGAAAAAACCCATGAACATGAATTTGTATGGGGATGTCAAATCGCCTGTTTTCAAGAAGTGGAGATGGGGACTACCGATGATATAAAAAGAGAGCCAGCAGAACTCCTATGTAATGATATGGGACCGAGCAATGCACCAGAGTACAATGCTAGAGTAAGAACACTCGAAGAATATTCTGGTGAATTGACAGAGATTGGCCGAAACTCACGAGGAGAGCCCATATTAAGAGGTATTATATCTGGTGATATTTATTGAGACTGCTCTTTACGATCTGTTTTACTTTCAAAATTACAAGCTGCTTCTGATAAATCTTGCTGTACTTCAATTTGAAATTTTAAAAATAATATCGGGTTCAACTGATCAGGGTGACGTATCTCTGTAGATAAACTACCTAGTAATCCATCAATCTCTCTAAAACGACTATTTTTGACAATTGCTTGTCTCAAATCGCGAAGCTTAGAATTATCATCTTTCTTTTTCCAACAATTGTACTCGATCATTAAATCTTGTAAACGCTTGTTTACAATTTCCTCTGTAAAACTGCAAGTGCTTTTATCAAAGACTTCTTCGAATTTTTTATCATCAATCAATAATTCTTCAGTAATCAAAGCATCAATGCCAGATTTAAAACTCTCATCTCTCAATAAAATATCGATTCTTTTTCTGCAGTCTTGAATTAAATTATTGGTATCATCTAAATTATTTTCTTCATAGTAATTGCTTTCAGCATCTCCTTGAGGAGCTTTGTTAAAATCAAAAAATTCTTTACAGACTTTCTGAACTCGATCACTTGCATATTGAATGCAAGACTTCGTTGTTTCTCCGTAGGTGTTTAAGAATTGACGAAAAATATCTTTTTCATCCATAGATAAAGATTCTACATTCGTCTTCGAATTATATTTAGGATGTTGTCCACAAAAGAGTTCTTGAGTTAGATATTCTTTTTCAAGCTCGCTTTCAGGTTCTTTGTTTTGCTGAATTCTCTCTAAAAGTTTATTGCCTAAATGAGCCCATCCTTTATCATTACACTTGATGTCTTTCGGTGCCGTCTCACCATTCGGCGCTATTCTACGAGGCGTAAGCTCAATCGGCGGGGTGCCGCGGCCGAAGACCTCGGCTTCACTTTCGCTAGCCACCGCCTTAGTGAGACTCGCTGACTTTGCTTGCGGAGCAAAAGAGGCTGTCTGCGTACTAGCACTTCTTGTAGCACTGCTTGCCGAAGAGCTCGAAGCCGATCGAGTGCTTGCGGTGCTTGCCGAAGCAGGGCTTCGAGAGCGACTTCGTTCGCTTGCACGCGAGCTTGGACTTGAGCTAGAGCTTGACCGAGAAGATGATGAAGGGCGGCTCGAGCTGCGCGATGATCGATCATCAGTTGATCTGGATGAGGAGCGAGAGCGGCCTCCGCTTTGGCCGCCAATTCTTGGGCCCGATTGACGGGCGG
>CAZZCP010000097.1:0-6944 GCA_964653235.1 uncultured Pseudobdellovibrionaceae bacterium
GTTTTTGCATCTATAGGAGTAATTTCTTGGTAGCTAGAAATTCCATAGTACTTTAGCATCACTTCAATGGCTTCGCGGCGGTATTCTGGAATATTGCTGGCCAAATAAATCTCCGCCCCTGGTTTTAAAAGAAACATGAGATAATGAAAAAAAGGCATGCGAAACCAACGTTTTGAAGGGCTTTTCGGATAGGGGTTCGGATAGAGAAAAAAAGCTCGATCTATAGAGTTATAAGGCAAAGAATGAGTCACCCATAAAATGGCATCATCTCTTAATACCTTGAGATTGGTTCTGACCTCATTGAAGCTGCGATTGCGCATCTTTATAAATTTATTTTGAGTGCGTTCAATACTAACCAAATATCGATCTGGATGCTCACGCGTGTAACCAAGGGCAAACTCACCATTGCCCGCGCCAAATTCAATATCTAAAACAGAGGGGATCTTCTGAAGTGGTGCAGAGTGAGGAAGCGGCACCTGCGATTTATCAAAAATTCTTTTTCGAAAAACACCAGGGTTCCAACGATCAATATTCGACATAAAGAATTATGTAACACCGATTTAGGCAACTGTCTTGTTTTTTTCTTCTGCTCTTCTAGCCTGAAACAAAATCGCAAGTTCTGAAGCAAAACGAGTGAGTGCATGATCATAGAAGTCTTCACTATGTTTTACTGTAATCAAAGCCAATTCCACCCAAAGTTCATCGCGAGTTTGGTCTTTTAGCTTTACCTCTCTCCAATCACTAAGAAGATCTATAATTTTTCTCTGCATTTGCATTTTTAAGCGAATCAGTGCGCGACTTAAAAAATAAATGAGAGTAGCTGGTATCAAAACACCAAAAAGAAAACACAGGGCTGAAATCCACAGAATCTCTTGTCTTCGATACTCCCAATTTTTTGTAGACTCTTGAACATTGGCATAAATCTCAGTGCGCTTTTCACCAATTAAATTTCGAATCTTCAAAAAATTTTCCTCACTTGGAGAGAGGCTGAACTCTTGCAAAACTTCTTTTTGCGCACCACTAAAATCAAAAGGATAAAATTTTTCAAGAAAAAGAAGACTTTCTTTTTGGCTTAAAGCCGATTTCTTTGAAATAGAAAAGCTCTCATACTCAAGTACATCTAGCTCTTTCACTTGCTCAAGCAACTGTGAAATATCTTGAGACTTCTGATGGCTGGAACGCAAAAAGAAAGAAAACATAACAATCAAACAAATCACTGCCAATGCGTTGCCAAGATACAAGAAATAAAGACTGCGTCGGTAGAATCTAAACTTTTGCAGCAATTTCATGAAATGATCCTATAGGCCCTCAGCTCTTGTAGAAGAGTCTCAGCTAACACTTTAAAGACAACAATACTTGGAACTGCTAATAGCATTCCGGCAAAACCAAAAAGTATAGATCCGGCGATGACCCCGACAACCACAACGATAGGATGAAGATTGACAGCATTGCCCAGAATTACAGGTTGAAAAAACACATTGTCCATCAACTGCGCAATACCTACAACGATCATTACAGCAAAAAACAAATGCTTTTGCTCAAGAAAGGGTAAAATGGGTTCAATGTCTTCAGCAATAAGTGCATAAGATAAACCTGCAACTAAGCCTATAAAAGGGCCTAAGAATGGTATGGCATTGGCAAAACCAGCGAACAAACCAATGACAATTGAAACCTTCACCCCAAAACCGATCAGAAAAAAACCTGTACCCAAGCTAAAACCAACCAAAAAACATTGCAATAGGGTTCCACGTAAATAACTACCGATCGCCTCATCGATACGATCAAAGATGGTTAAGCTCATCTCAAAATAGCGGTTGGGTATCAACCCCACAATGTAGTGTTTGATTTGCCCTTTATCAAAAAGCAAAAAGAGAAACACAAGAGGCATAATCATCCAAGTTGAGATAATATTCATAAAATTTGCAATCACACTGTTAGTTTCTTGCGGCTGAAGCATAAAACTCGAAGCAGGCTCTCTTTTTTCTTGTTTTTCTGTCTTTGCACTTTGAATTTGATCTTTTTTCCAATCTTTATTTGCTAAATAGTATTCATAAATTCTCTTTTCACGATCCGTTTTTTTTTCTATCGACTCGTAATTTTTGAGAAAGCTTGCTTCTTGTTCTGCATCCAAATAAAGCGCGTTTTGCAGGTTTTTAATAGCCGGATCAATATCTTTGGCAATCATACGGTAAACAAAGTGGCCTTTACCACTATGAATATCCATAGTTTGCTCGTATTTCTCTCGCACCTTAAACTGCAGGCGCACTAAAAGCTCAATCTGTTCATCTTCATCAGGAATTGACTCTCTTATTTGCCAACTTGCCAATAGAAAAAAACTAAAAATTCCGGTCAGAATCAACATGATTCGAAAGGCTTCGGGAATCCACTCATACTGAAAGCTCTTCATTAAGGGCCGGCAAAGATAAGCCAATATAATTGCAATCAAGATCGGAAAGATCAGTGACCTTAAGTACCAAAGCATAATCAGGCCAATGCATAAAAGAATTGTTCCTGAAATTAAGAAAAACCAAAAATGATTTTGATTAGCCTGTTTTGACACGAATATCCTCGCTATGAAATACACTTTGCGACTCAACCAGCTCATTCATTGATTTGAGTCTCTCCCCTATAATAGAGGCCAAACTTTTATAGATATGACAGGATATCTCTGGCTCTTCTTTTAACATTCGCTCTAAATCGTTTCGAAAAAGAGCTAGGCATTTTGTATGGGTGTTGGCTTTGGCCGATGCCGATCTCTCTGAATTATCTAGTAGAGCTAAATCACCAAAAAAGTCAGTCTTTTTTAAGCGAGCAATCGTGATCATATTGTCATTGTCAGGAATTTCAATGCTGACTTCACCATCTAAAATTAAGAATAAAGCAGCTCCCGCTTGACCGATTTCAAAAATATACTCGTCTCTTTGATAGATTCTTTCATAAGTATAATCAGCGACGCGCTTTAGTTGCCAACGGCTTAGGCTTTCAAAAAAAGGCATCTTTCGCAAAAAATCAACGCGGTCCAAATCTGAATTTTGCTTCGAAACTCGCAAACAAGACCATATAACCTCTTTTGCTTTGTGAAATCCCATATTTTGTTTTCGGCCTTCTATCAATGAAGTATAAGACCAGAAAGCCAGAAAAACTTTAGGGACTACTCCTGAAGAGTTTCAAGACGAAAACGATAACGTCCTTGCGAGTACCAGCAAGAATTACTGCTCTCTAAATTTCTTATACTAAAGTAGGGCAGTAGATTTTGAATTAAGCGATTGTTGAACGTACAAGCTTCATCGCCGCCCAGCTCAACATAGGTCCAATGACTGGCTACTCTGCTTTCTGAAGTCAGTTCAAGGGCTGCAAATTGCACTCTCATACTTAAAAATCCACCGGTATTTCGGCCATCGCTACAACGATGAAACTCTATGTTTTTAGCTCCCAAAGATTCTAAAAAATCTTGAGCCTGAGACTTTGCGTAAGAACATGCATACCATGAGCGTGATGAGTTAAAGCGAAAATCGAGAACCTGATTCTTATAGACCGCAGGTATATCGCCCGCAACTGCTGTCTCCACAACAAAAATCAAAAGCAGAACTGCTTTCATATTACCCCCTAGACTTTTATCCACAGTCTATGAAGGATTGAGTTTTTGTCAATTTCTCATCTTTTGCAAATTCACTATGATGCTCTATAGCAAATTTAAGAGATCATAGCCCAATGACTTGAGTATGATGTTTAAAAGCACAATAAATACCGCAAAGGGAGCTAAGAGCCGCGAACTCCAAAGAAGTCCAGTTTGCAAAACACTCTGATCTCGACCTTTAAAAGTCTGTTCGACAGCATTTTTTCCGAGCTTCCAACCATAAAAAAGTGAAATCAACATCCCGCCAAGTGGCAATAATAGGCTCGATGCGATTTTATCAAATAGATCAAAAAACGTAAGCCCAAATAATTTTGTATTGGAAAGAAAATTGAAAGATCCCAGGCACAAAAACCCCATCAACCAAATAAACAGACCCGTAATGAAAGCCGATTTCTTGTGCGGCCAATGGTATTTTTCACTCACATAAGTTACCGAAACTTCGTGAATCGAGACCGCTGAAGAAAGTGCCGCAAAGCTGACCAATAGAAAGAAGAGAGTCATCAATAGCTCACCAGCAGGTAACTTTACAAACAGAGAAGGTAAGGTAACAAACATCAATCCTGGCCCCGCAGTAGGATCAAGATCATAACTAAACACAATCGAGAAAATAACAAGACCCGCTACCAAAGCAATGGCTGTGTCGAGCAGGGCAACTATAAAAGCAATTTTCATCAAATTTTCTTTTTTTGATAGATAACTACCGTAAGTAATTATACATCCCATCCCCAGGCTAAGAGTAAAAAAACTATGTCCAACAGACTCTAGCACCGATGCGGCATTGATTTTCGAAAAGTCAGGATAAAACAAAAAAGCAAAGGCATCACCCATGCCAGGAAGGCTAAAACTATAGCCAAAAAGTCCGACTAGAATCACTAAAAGGGCTGGCATCAAAATCTTATTCCACTTCTCAAGCCCCTCTTTGATTCCACTCATCACGATGGCAGTCGTTAATCCCATAAAAAGAGTATGAAAAATGCTTTGCCTGAGTGGGTTTGCCAGCAAGGCATCTAAAAGACTTTTGATCTCCTCTTCACTTTTGCTACCAAATGACATACTTAAACTGCGAAACTCAAAGTCTAAAACCCAGCCGCCAACAACACTGTAAAAAGACAAAATCAAAACCGAGGCAATAAGACCAAACCAGCCGGCTGTCTGCCAAGGGGAGTTTTTTCGGTCTAGCTGCTCGAAGGAACTCACGGCATTGCATTGTGACTGCTGCCCGATAAAGAGCTCTGAGATCATAATTGGAATTCCAACGAGCAAAATACAAAGCAAATAAATCAATACAAATGCACCACCGCCATTCTCTCCGGCAACATAGGGAAACTTCCAAATATTCCCTAGACCAATCGCAGACCCTGCAGTTGCTAAGATAAATGCAAGTCTTCCACTCCAATGTACGCGGCTCATAAGCAACTCCTTAATCACTCTTGTTAGAAAAAGATTGGGCATCTGTCAGTAAAAAAAGCCGACATTGGTCTAATTTGCATCCCTAAAAGTGCAAAAACAGAAGCTTTTTCACGATAAGAAAATATGAAAGTGCACAAAGAGAAATTGCTCGAGACTTTTACAGATATTAAAGAGTTTTGCCTTAAGCATATCTTTATCACTGTATTAAGCACACTCTTTACACTGATCTTGATATTTTCTTATTTTGTTTATCAAGCTAAGCAATCTAATACCAGTGCCTTTCAAAGTTATGCTGATGCTCTTTGGTGGGCTTTGGTTACGGTTTTGACTGTTGGCTATGGAGAAATTGTACCCATTACTTCAAATGGAAGAATTTATGCATCTTTATTGATGATAAGTGGAGTTCTATCGATGGGCGTGCTCACGGCTAGAATTTCGAGCTTCTTTCTAGAGAGAGCTCTTAATGAAAGGAGAGGAAAGGTGAATCCAGATCAATTGCATGATCATTTTATTATCTGTGGATGGAAATTGAAATGCACAGCCTCTTAAAACACATCTTAAACAGCAATCCGCATATTACTAGCGATAAAATCCTTTTGATTTGCAATATCTCTAATGAAGAAGTCGAAAGTCTTCGAGAAATCGAGGGCTTTGAAAATATGAAGTTTATTTACGGAGATCACTTTACCGAGGCAACACTTCTTCGTGCTAGACCGGAAAAGGCAAAAAAAATATTTATCTTAGCCGATCAATCGCCGATGCAAAATGGAATCATGCCTACTGCCTCAGAAGCAGATTCAAGAACCATTATGACAGCAATGACTCTTTCTCATATAGCCAAGGGTGCAAGTATCATTGCCGAAATCATCGACCCTAAAATGGATCAATATCTAAAACTGGCCCATGTGCAAGAAATCGTTTATTCAAGAGATTATAGCCGCTTAATGATTGCCAATGCAGCAAGCGGAATAGGCTTGAGCAATATTTATCATGAATTATTAGATCCAAAGAGCATATTTTATCTCAATTCAATTAAAATACCGAATGATCTTGTTGGCAAAACCTATCAAGATGCTAGAGAATATTATTTTCAAGAGAGTCAGGGTATATAACTGATTGGGCTTCTAGAAAATTCAGGCAACTCCTTTTTAAGTAAAGAAAAAGCCCTTTTAAAAGCCCAACAAACACCAGATGTTGCCCAATTGGTACACAATCTTAAGAATGTAAAAGAGATGAAGTTCAACCAACCCAACTTCAATCCACACTTAGATCAGGTTCTCGATGAAAATAGTTTGTTTATCGTAATTGAAAAAAGGGAGGCTTGTGAGCGCACAGCCTAACGAAAGCTTAGTCAATATTGCTTTTTTGAGCGATGTGAAGATTTTCAAAGGTTTAGAGAAAAATCTTGCTGCGCTTCAGTCTCTGCATCAAATGATGATCTTTCGCAAATACAATATCGGTGAAAAGCTGATCACCGAAGGAAAGATCGGTGATGAGTTTTATATTCTGCTGCGCGGTAGAGTTTTTGTTGAGAAAACTCTTCCTGATGGCACAAAATACGTGGTTTCCGCTTTTGATGATAGCCTTACTCCTTCTTTTGGTGAAGGCGCCTTGGTCGATTCAGAGAAAAGATCTGCATCCGTGATTTGTGACACTGAGTGTGAAACTTTGGTTCTAACCAAAGAGAAATTCATTCAATTTGGTGAAGAATTTCCAGCTTGGTGCATGCCGATTTACAAGAATATTGCCTTGGTTTTGATTCAGAGGCTGAAAAAAACCAGTGAAGATATGATGTTACTTCATAGGGCACTGATGGATGAAATTAGGGATTAATCTTTAAAGCTGCTCCCTTTTATTTCACTTTTTATTTCTTTCACCCACTGAATATTTGTCCGAG
>CAZZCP010000098.1:0-6937 GCA_964653235.1 uncultured Pseudobdellovibrionaceae bacterium
TTTTGCAGATTGATCACATCAAACCGGTTCGAGAGGGCGGAAGAGCAAGCCCCGATAACCTACAGGTCTTATGTCAAGCGCACAATTTAAGAAAAGGCTAAGCAATGAGCTCTTCATTCTCAAAGTAATTGCCCAATTTCGATCGCAAACGAGAAACGGCCTGTGCGTGCAGTTGCGAAACTCGGCTTTCAGTCACTTCTAAGACCTGACCAATTTCTTTGAGGTTCATATCTTCATAGTAGTACAAAGACAAAACAAGGCGCTGCTTTTCGGGCAACTCGTTGATCGCCTGAGCAATTAGATCTTTGATGGTTTTAATATCCAAAGTACTATGCGGGTTGTTGAGCTTGGTTCCTTCAAGAATATTGAGAATCGACTTTTTATCGACATTGCTAAAAGTTGAGGCTTCATCAATTGACAAAACCGAAACGGGTCGTACTTGATTGACGAGATCATGAAACTCTTCCATTGAACAGCCCAAGGCTTTTGAAATCTCTTCTTCTGTAGCGGTACGGCCTAAATTGGCCTCAAGCTTAACAATTGCCCGATCGAGCATCTTGGCTTTATCACGAACCGAACGAGGCACCCAGTCTTGTGCTCTCAATTCATCCAGAATGGCGCCGCGAATACGAAATTCAGCATAGGTTTTGAACTTATTATCTCGAGAGGGATCGTACTTTTCAATTGCGTCCATCAAACCAATCACTCCGCTTGAGATCAAGTCATCAAGTTCGATATTTGAAGGCAATCGAACAGCTATCTTCTGAGCGATAAACTTAATCAATGGAGCATATTCCATGATTAACTTGTCTTTTTGCTCTGGTGTGAGCTTTTGTGGATCTTCTTTATATCGCTTCAATAAGCTTGAGCTTTTATTAGACATCCCTACCCCGTTATGTATAGTGTAACAAAGCCATACATTACCTCAAAGTCCAATTCTACGAAGCCACACCTAGAAGCTGCTGCCAGAAGAATTGAAGCCCCCCACTTGAGTGTGACAAATTGTTAAAATGATTCATATTTTCACATACCTGACGGATGGCTTGGCTGGCTTTGGCCTCTGGAGCCTGTCTCAAAATGAGATCTTGTCTTCGCGTATTCAGTGCAAAGATCGGGTCTTGCGGAATAGAGCCCCAGTAGTCCAAACTAACAAACAAAAAGCGAGAGGCGACATCCGATAGGCGGCGATACATTTCAATTCCTTCTTTTTCATCGCGAACTTGATTGCAAACGATCGAGAATTGATCGACCTTGTGGTTGCGGTTTAAAACTTTTATCAAAGCATAAGCATCTGTAAGACTGGCCGGATCAGGAGTCATTACCACCATCACTTTGTGAACGGCTGAGTTAAGATAGAGAACATTATTATCAATTCCAGGAGCCGTATCGATCAACATCACATCAAACATATTTTGCAGTGAACTCACTTCTTCTAGTAACAAGCGTTTGTGATCATCTTTGAGATTGAGCATTTCAGAAAGCCCCGAAGCCGCTGGAATCAGATAAATATTGGGATGAATGCTATGAAGAACATCTTCGATTTGCATTTCACCATAAATGACATCATACAAAGTGTGAGATGATTTGCGGTTGAAGATAATATCTAGGTTTGCCATTCCAAGGTCTCCATCAAGAATCAAAACCCTTTGATCATCTTGAGCCAATTGGTAGGCCAAGTTTGCTGCTAGTGTTGACTTTCCGACTCCGCCTTTACCAGAACTTACGCTAATCGTTTTTGTAACTTTATTCATACTGAAACTCCTAACTTCGAGTTGGTGATGCGAAAAATCAAATCGAGTACTCTTTCACGAGTAGCCATTTCAAAATCTTCAGGAATCTGCGGTCCGATTCCAAAAGAGTGTAGAGGACAAGATAGTTTTTTCGACATGCTATAGATCAAACCATGATGGACCGATTCATCCAATTTGGTAAAAATGATATCGCCATAATCAAAACTGCGAAACCTGCGAGCTGCTTCTATGGCGCTTTTGTATTCGTTGGCACAAGACTGAACATAATGAATGCGGTGATTGTCTGATGCTTCAGGAAGAATTTTATGAATTTCTTGTATTTCATCGATCTGAGATGCATTTACCCCAGGAGTATCGAGAAGCATTTTATCAATCTCTGGAAACTTCTTAAGAATCATTTCAATATCTGTCTTTTTTCGAATTACCACGAAAGGAACATTGAGAATTTGTGCGTAAATGCGCATTTGCTCAGCAGCTCCTACCTTTTGTGTATCTGTGGTAGCGAGCAAAATATTCTTTCTTTTCGAAACCATCCAATAACTCGCATATTTAATCAGAGTCGAAGTCTTTCCTGCCCCGAGATTTCCGACAAAACTTTCAAGACGAGGCATTTCATCGAGGCCCACAACTTGAATATCATCAAGAATATATTTGGCCACCCAAGCATCAATCAGTGCACGTTTTTTTTGTTTCTGCGGATGAACTCGATCTTTGGCTTTTAAAAGAATTTCGACAATCAAATCTTCGTGAATACCAGCATCTTCTAGTTTTTCATACATAAAGCTCAAATGATAGGGAATACCGCTATCTGAGCCCGGATGAGTGCCAACAAAGTTTTGCGGTACTTGTTGAAAATTATTGAGCATCGACTGCAGCCTTTTGATTTCATTTTTTAAAAAATCAACTTCCAAATTTTGCGGCGCTGGGACTGCTTTTGTAGTTACTGGGGCAGGTGTTTTTTCTTCTGTCACCCATGCTTGAAATGCATTTTGTGCTGCATTTTTAACTCTCTCAACTCCATCAAGAGCGTCGTCGACACTTTTTCCGACCACTGCATTTTTGGGCGGGTCATCTATGATATCGATATAACTCTGTGAACGCATTGGCATTGTAGACTTAGCTGCATTATTTTGATAGCGATCTATACTTTTTTGAATGTACTTTCTTTGATAACTTGCTGGAGCCTGCAGAAGGGCTTCTTTGTCTGATTCGCGAATCTTAGCCATAGCATACTTTCTTTTTTTGAGACTCTCTTCTGAAATAGCGGCCGTTAGTTCAACGCTCTTTTCTCCACCAATACCAAAGCCTTTCTTGTGATCTTTTGCCGAAAGAATGATTGCATCTGGTCCCAACTCAAGTTTCACCATCTTTAATGCCTCTTGCATATTTTTGGCCTCAAACTTCTTAACTTGCATTTGCTACCTCCACGATAGCGAGGGATTGTACTTGGGTGTCAGATGTTACCTCATTGTGAGAAAGCACGATCAATTGTGGAATAAATCTCTCGGTTAGTTTTTGAATATGTCTACGTATACTAGGACTGGTTAATAAGACTGGCTGACCAGCTATTTCTGGAGTTTCTTCAATCTTACGGGCAATTTCGGTCAAAATGGCTTGCGCCATTCTTGGATCCATTACCAACTGAACCCCTTGCTCACTTTGCAGAAGTGAGTTCGAAACTAAATCTTCAATTTGAGGAGAAAGTGACATCACCTCTAAAACTCCATCATCGGTTTGGTATTTCTTGGTAATACTTCTAGCCAAACGTCTGCGTACTGCCTCAGTCAAAATCTCTAAGTCTTTTGACCTTTGCGCCTCATCTGCAAGGCTTTCAAAAATGCTTCTTAAATCGCGAATCGAAACTTGTTCTCTCAATAAATTTTGAAGGATTTGTACCACTTGTCCAAGTGCCAATTGATCTGGTATCAATTCTTCTACGACCTTAGGATAGTTCGCTTTAAAATTTTCGATCAAATTATTGGCTTCTTGTCTACCTAGCAACTCGTGAGCATGTGATTTTAAAAGCTCTGTTATATGGGTGGCAATTACAGTGGGTAGATCAACAACGGTGTAACCTGCAACTTCGGCATCTTCTTTTTTGTTTTTGTTAATCCAAAGAGCATCTAGACCAAAAGCGGGTTCTTTGGTTGGTATTCCATCTACTTCATCGATCACATTGCCTGGGTCCATCGCCAACATTTGATCAGGCATCAGACTACCACCGCCAATTTTATTGCCTTTAATAAGAAGTTGATACTCTCCTGGCTCGAGTTGTAAATTATCACGAATATGAATGCTCGGTACGATAATACCCAATTCGAGGGCAAATTGCTTTCTGATGCTGACAATTCTCTCAAGCAAATCACCACTTTCACTAGAATCAACAATATCAATTAAGCCGTAGCCCACTTCAAGTTCGAGCAAATCGAGAGGCAATAAATTCTCAATATTTTCTTTTTCGGGTTTCGCGTTTTCTTCTTCGATTCGTCTTTGTCTGGCAGATTCATCTTCACGGTATCTCTTCATCACCCATGCAGAACCAGCGACAAAGCCGCCAATCAATACAAAGGGAAGGGTAGGCAAAGAAGAAAGAATTCCCATACCTGCAATGATTGCGCCTACAATAACTATGGCTTTGGGGTTTGCCGTCAGCTCTTTTACAAAACTGGCACCCATATTCTTAGAAGTTGAAGAACTTTTTGTCACTACAATACCCGCTGCAGTTGAAATAATAAGCGCAGGTATTTGTGACACCAGACCATCACCAATGGTTAATTTGGTATAAAACTCTGCTGCTTTGGCAAGGTCTAAGTCTCTTTGCAAAACACCAATCAAAAGGCCACCAATAATGTTTACCAACGTGATGATAATGCCTGCGATGGCATCACCTCGAACAAACTTACTAGCACCATCCATTGATCCGTAAAAATCAGCTTCACTTTCAATTTCTTGGCGGCGATTACGAGCTTGTTCTTCAGAAATCAAACCTGCGTTCAAATCGGCATCTATCGACATTTGCTTACCAGGCATGGCATCTAAGGTAAATCGAGCTGCAACCTCAGCAACTCTTCCCGAACCTTTGGTGATCACCACAAAGTTGATCACAACCAAGATAATAAAAACCACAAGTCCAATGACATAATTGTCACCAACTACGATGCTACCAAATGCGGCAATGACCTCACCTGCTGCAGATTCACCTGTGTGACCATCTCTTAATATCAAACGCGTTGAGGCTACATTCAAGGCCAAGCGAAACAGTGTTGCCACCAGCAATAAACTTGGAAACACACTAAAATCGAGGGGCTTCTCTGCATACATTGAAACCAACAAAACCAAAAGACTAAAAGAAATAATCATGGTTAAGGACAAATCTAAAAGAAAGGCCGGCATAGGAATGACCATGACACATAAAATACCAATCAAACCAAATGCCATCATTAGGTCATGATTTTTGAGATATTTTTCGTATTTGCGAACCAATTCTAATATTTGATTCATACTCCTGCCTTCTTACGCTTAATGCGATAGACGTAGGCCAAAACCTCGGCCACTGCCTCATACAACTCTCTAGGAATCACTTGTCCTATTTTCAAAGTCTTATAGATTGTTCTTGCCAGAGGTTTATTTTCTACCAATGGAATGCCATGCTCTTTTGCCACTTCTCGAATTTTCATCGCTACATTATCGGCACCCTTTGCTAATAAAACAGGAGCTTGCATACCGGCTTGGTATTGAATTGCCACCGAAATGTGCGTTGGGTTGGTGATAATCACATCGGCTTTAGGCACATCTGCCATCATCCGTTTTTGTGCCATCTCTCTTTGCGTTCTACGAACACGAGCCTTGATCAGTGGATCTCCTTCTCGGTTTTTAGTCTCTTCTTTGACCTCTTGTTTGGTCATTTTCATTTTTTGTTCTAGATCCCAACGCTGAAATGCATAATCAATACCTGAGAGAATTGCCATAAATATGGTTACGGCAATCACAAGTTTTAAACTCACATCACCAAAATAGGTCATAAGCTGCGAGATGGAGAATTCTACTAAAAGGCCCACTTGATTTATTTCAGATCGTAAAATCAAATAGACAATGCTTCCTACAACAAGAACCTTGGCAATCGCTTTGAGACCATCAACCACTGACTTTAAACTGAATACTCTTTTTAAACCCTGAATCGGATCGAGGCGATCAAACTTCAACTGCAATGCCTCTTCATTATAAAGAAAACCAACCTGCACAACAGAGGAGAAAAAAGACAAGACTGTGGTAATCAAAAACACCGGTAACAACAAATAAGCAGCTCTTTCAAAACTAAAGAGCAATGCCTTTTGATATTCGCCTTGGCGGGCCGCTGCAACAATGGCATCAGTGTAGACACCATTAAAGAGCAAATAAATTTGCTGAAAAAAGTAAGAACCTAGTGCGCCAATAATAAAACAGGCTCCCAAGAGCAGTAAGAAAGTCGATAGCTCTCGCGACTGGGCAACTTGCCCCTTTTTGCGAAAATCTTCTCGCCTCTGCGGGGTTGCCTGTTCTGTTTTTTCACCTGCCTGATCGGCCACTACATCTCCTTCAATGCCTTAAAGACATAATTCATATTCAAATCAATATACTCACTAAATTGATATAAAAATGCTGGAATCGAAACCATCAAGATTGTAAGCCCGAGTAAAATATTAACCGGCAAGCTAGTAATCAAAATATTAATTTGCGGTACAGCTCTTCCCACCAGTCCAATCGCAATGTTCATAAAAAATACAGCTGTCATAACTGGTGCAGAGAGTTGAATACCAATAGTCAGTACCGAAAATCCAAGATCGACAATCATCTTGGCATCAGGAAACTGAATAAACATCTGAGTAACAGGAACAATTTGAAAGCTCTCTACCAATGCAGTTAAAAACAGATGATGGCCATTAAGAGCAAGAAAAAAAAGCGAGGTAATCATCAGTTGAAACTGCTCAATCACAGTTGTTCTCTCTTCAAAACTGGGATTGAAAGTTTCAACTGTTGAGAGCCCCATTGAAACTGAGACAATGCTTCCGCAAATTTGAATCACTTGAAACAGCAATCGGGCTACCATGGTTAATACCAAAGCAATTGAGACTTCTTTGCCGATAAGCCAAAACAGCTGCAAGCCTTGCAACTGATCAGCAATTGGTGCCCAATCGACAAAAGGGTAG
>CAZZCP010000099.1:0-6936 GCA_964653235.1 uncultured Pseudobdellovibrionaceae bacterium
TGCATTTCGCACTCTAATCTGTCGATAGAGATCTACAGGGGGAGAGCATTGAAGAAAAAAGACGATACTCCAGATAATGTGATTCAAATGCCAAGAAAAAGAATGCGCAAACTGCTCATTCAAAGGGCCAAAGAAAATCAACGTACTGCGCTTGCGGGATCTATTATAACCCTTGTATTAACCATCAGTATTGTAAACAAGAAGCTTTTATCACCTTCTGAAGAAATTCAAGAAAGTCCCTCCAGAGGCATTGCCAGTGTAAAGTCAGTAGGAAAGCCTGATGTAGTTCGAGCAATGCAAGAGCGTTTACGGATGAAACTCAAAGCTTCAATGGATCTTGATAAAACTGAACTTGCCAGGCAACCCACATCAATAGAAGACTTACAATTTGGAGAGCTTTCAGGAAAGTACAAACTTGGTTTTCAGGGAGATAAAATAAACTCTCTTGAATTTTTAGGGCTTGAATCTCAAGAGCCCATGCAGCAAGATGTGCGCGCATTGGTGGATAAATACTCGAAGCACTGGTCATTGCCGGTGGATCGTATTGAGACTCTTTCAAAATCTCATAATAAAGAGAAATTCAACACCTATCACCAAGATCAAAAAAATGGTGAGATTCATGTCGAGTATGATTCGAATGGCAAGCTCTTGAGATTAAATATTATTTCTATTTAGAGGTCTAGTTCCTTCAGAGATCAATTACATTTCATTTCTAAAAACCGATAACTATTCATGGTTTGGAAAAATCCTGAAGATGTCAGTGAATATCTTTCGGTGAAAGAAAAGGAAGTCTTCCGAGAAAGTCAGGCACCATGGCAAAATAGTATTGCACCTACTGCAGATCGGGCAGCATCCGTTGTGATTGATCTGCTATTCATATGGTTATCTTCAAATCTTATCACCTCAAGTATTCGCAAGAATTGGAATCTCGCTCGATATATGGATTATGAATGGGAAGCCATGTTTTGGATGTTGATCGGAGTATTGATTGTCTATCTATTTGGAGTCCTATATCAATCTTTGTCTTATTCTCTTTTTACTAAATCAATCGGTGGCGCATTGTTTCGCATTCAGGTTGTTGATGTCTATACACGAAAAAATCTAAGTTTCTTGCAAGCTGTTCAAAGATCTTCGATGTGGTGGCTGAGTTGGTTGGGACTGGGTTTTCCTTTCTTAGAGATATTTACTCATCGTCATCGTAGGCCATGGTATGAGAGGCTTTCTGAGTCAGTATCCTTATCTACGAGCGGTAGATTTGCAAATGCACCGGGACAAAACGAGAAGTCATTAACTCAAGGTCTTGTGCTTCCATTTGTCTTTCTGTTTGTTTTCTTAGGTTTCACAGAGATTCAAGATTTTTATTCTGAAGTAAAACAAAATCGTGTTTGGTCGATCTTGATGACCAGTTCTTACCCACAGTGTGAAGAAGTGAATGAAATTTGGCCCTATTGGCAGCAAGATGAGAGCAAATTAGAAACAGCACTGTCACTGTTTTTCACAAAAATTATTGATAGGGATTGTTTAGAAAAAGAAATTCAATCTGCTTTTGTTAGAGAAGTAGATTTAGAGACAGCATATTTAGCCAAAGCTTTTTTGAGAGATGATAAAGAGATTCAAAAAAAATATTTGAATGCAGTTTGTGAAGAAGCTGAAAATTCAGATGCTTGTTTTCTTGCAGATCGCTTTGACTCAAAAATGCACTTTGATTTTTATCCTGATATTCCAATCTATGCCTATCTCTGGTATATTGAAAAACTAGCTGAGCAGCACGAGTGGTCTAAGATTCAGGCTGTTTTATCTGAGTTCCCAGATAGTTTGCTATTAGCACCTTATCTATCAGAGAGAAGAATTCAAACCCAATGGTGGATGTCTAAAAAAGAAGTCTCGCGAGAGAGTTTGATTACGATCTACGACTTTTTAGATCGTGAGTCTCAGAGTCGTATATCTGGCTGGTTTTGCTATCACGAATCAATAGAGAATTGCTCCAGTGCCAATCAAATTTGCAATCGCTATATTGATGATATTCTAGAACAAGATTCGATTACAAGTACTCAAGCATTGGCTTATATTCGCAGTAAAGAGTGCTCAAAAGATTACAATCTGGCTCAAGTTCTGCAAGATATTAAAGCACGTGGCTCTTATGGAATGACTGATCTGATAGAAGCCAAAGCCGAATTTTTAATTGGTGATAAAGAGAAATTGCAAAATTATGTTTTTAATGAGTCTTATGATTTAAAACAGAGGTATGAAGCTGCTTTTAGTCTCATGAAGCAAAAAGAACTCTCACTTAAGGATCTTAATATTTTAGAAAAATTTTGGATTTTGCAAGAAGAACAAGGAGAGTGGTACTTACTCGGTAAAAAAATGCTAAAAAAATTTAAAGCCTATGGAAAACGAGATAAGGCAATCCGCTTAGGAAAACAGATGCTTCGTTTTCACAAAGAAGATATGGAGTTGCAGCAATTGTTAGTAGAGCTGCATATGAATCTTAATGAGAACATGCCTGTAGATCGAATTCCTGCAAGCAATTCGAAGAAGAGAGAGAGCAAGCGGTGATTCTTCCTTATTTTAATGGTTTTTCTAGACTTAAAAATGCTCCGATGACATATCTGATATTATTTTTTAATATTTTGGTTTTTATCTCTTTTCACGTACAACAAGAAAAGGGCAATCTTGATCTCTCTGAATATTATGCAGATGAAGAATTTCTATCGACTCAAGGGCAGGTTTTTGCACAGTTGATCTTGAGCAATCCAGAAGAATATTCCAACTTTTACTTACGCCTTGCAGACTTAGCTCAATCGGGAAACGAAGTGCAAGAATTTCTATTGGGACAACTTGCTCTTCGCAATGATCATTTTCGAAATATTGCGATTGACCTCCCTTCACGTGGAGATAAAATAGCATTTCATTCTTGGCAAAAAAAATTTCTTGAATTGCAAGAAATAGAAAAGAAACATCCTATCTACTTTTTTGGTCTGAGTTCGATGAAGCACTCTTTAGTGCAATGGTTTGGCTATCAGTTTTTTCATGGTAGTTTTTTGCATTTGATAAGTAATATGTGGTACTTGATTTTACTGGGCTGTGTGCTTGAACCCTTGATTGGCACTGCAAGCTTTCTTTTGGTATATATAGGCGGTGGAGTCGTTTCTGCCTTTTTTTATTTTTTCTTATCGGGATTTGCACCTGTTCCTCTAGTTGGTGCAAGCGGAGCCATTAGTGCTTTAATGGGTCTGTTTGTAGTTCTCTGGTGGGATAAAAAAACGCAATTTCTCTATTGGCTTCTGCCAATGAAAGATTACATGGGCTTTCGTAGTTTTCCGGTTTGGTTGGCGCTTTTGATGTGGCTACTCAGTGACCTTGCAGGTTATTTTTCAAGCATTCAAGAATTGGGTGGAATTGCCCATTCGGCCCATTTGGGGGGGATAGTCGCAGGTTTTAGTTTGGGAGTGTTCTTGCGCTTTATTCCTCGAATTCAGCATGCAGTGAAAAATAGCGCAGAACACCAGAGTCTTGTATAACCCATAGTTCTAATAAAAAATTTGCAATAATCTAACAATTTATGCTTGAATTTGCCCTCCTGGGAGGTCGTATGCGTATTTTCATCACCGTTTTATTCTTATGTGCATCCACATTGGCGAAAGCTTCTTATGTAGAAATCAAAATCAATTTAAAGCCTGAAGAGAAACAAAAAGTCATCTCTGCATTTGATTTTGAAAAGCCAGAAGACCGAGAGATTTATTTTTTAGATACATGTGAAAAATATCTTTTAGCTAGTAATATTGTTTTTCGCTTAAGAAACAAAGAAGACAAGAAATTTGATTTTACCATCAAAATACGTCCAGTATCAGTAGAGCAAATCCATATGAGCTGGCTCCATCGAACTGGGTTTAAAATCGAGCTCGATAAGTCTCAACACAAAGAAGTTCTCTCTGCTTCCCTGAAAAGAGAGCTTGAGAAAAAGCAGATGGTTGAGTGGCTCGAGCACCGCGGAAGTCCTTTAGAGGTTTTGAATCCTTATGAAATTGATTTTTTGGCAAACTTTCGTGCTGGTATAGGACATTTAGAACTTGAATCTGTAGGACCAGTTCAGGTTCATAAATGGAAAGTAGAGAGAGATGATTTTTATTCTGAACTGGTACTAGAAGAATGGCTTTTGCCCAACCAAGAAGTGGCTTTTGAGCTGTCCACTCGTGTTCCTTTTTACCTTGCAGATCTAAGTTTAAAAAAAATACTCGATTTACTTCATTCAGAGAGTGTAGAAGTTTTAGAACACAGCAAATCTAAGACTCAAAGTGTTTTAGAGTCTCTTTGTAGAAACTAATTTCAAAACTCAGGTAGTGAATTCTTTCGTAAATTTGAGAAACTTGAGTTTTATCAATATTTCAGAAAGATTAGGCAAGTTTATGGGGGATGACCATGCGCTACTCTTTTGTTTTTTTGTTTCTAATAATGAGTCCTATTTGCAAAGCTTCATGCCTAAACTATTTTAAAAACTCATCAAAACAAGCTGTATTATCAAGCTTAGAAAGTGCACGAGCTGAAGTTCGTAATAGTTATCCGATTCGTGATGCAGAGAAACGCAAAGTAGAGAGAAACAATGATGACTTTGTGATTTCTGAGAAAGATCTGCGTCAAATGAAAGACAGAACAGAAGAGGCAGAGAGACTCTTTTTTAAAACCGTTGAACTAAGAGTCAAACGCAATCGCTTGATTCGTAGAATGGGAATGATGGAGAGCATTCACTTTGAAAAAAGAGTGCGTGAACTTCGTGAGCTCAATAGTCTTTTAGAGCGCGGAGAAGTTCGTGCGGCAACTCACATTGTTGAACCTATTTTTTTAGAAGCTGAAATGGTCATGTATCGTTATCTTAAATACAAAGAAAAGCTAGAAGACCAAGGATTAACTTCTACACAACGTATTTGGTATGAGAGAAAATTAAAACATGCAAGGGATGAACTTGCCGTGAAATACGTCACTTACATGCACTATAAAGGTTTAATTGTTGCAGCTAAGACTTCAAGTGGTATTGTTGATCCTTTGAGTGTAAAGACCGTACTGGATGAAAATACAGGGATGATCATTACCCCCAACACCAATATTGAAGTCTACAATCGAACTGCCAGTCTTGTCGATCAAAGTGTGAATTTGAGTTATTTTTCAAAAAATTTTCCTGAGCTAAGTCGACTTAAAAATAAATATGGATTGAAACAAGCGAAAAAAATCTTTACAGAAGATCCTAGGGCAATGATTGTAATGTTAAAGATGCATGTGCGCCAAGAAAGCTGGAATACCTTTCGTTTAGCGGTACTCTGGTTTGTAGAAGTTGCCCAAGGTATAGTATATAAACTCCCTCCCAAAACAAGGGCCTTTGTTTCAGATGCCATGTTGATGTCTTTTGATTATTTTTTGCAAGATCGTTTCGTTGGCAGAGTCGAACAGATAGCAAGAAGTGGTTTTGATCCAGATAAAAAGTTTGCCCTGATGATCGATCTTTCAACGGGTTTAGGCAGCATACATTCTGATTTCTTCTTTCAGGCATTTGCAAGAAAGTTTAAATACAAAGACTTGTGGTTAGAGATGTACAATATTGCAAAATCAAGTGAAGAGTATGTTTTTGTTTTAAACCAAATGAATAAAGCCAAAGAAATTCGTGACAGAATGGGTTATCTGTCTGATACCACGAACCCACAGGTACCGTATAAGGTAGCGGTTTTAACTACCAGTATACTGGGTGGTTCAAGTCTTTTATTAACTCAGACAACTTGGGGCCAGCAGCTGATTGATAGTATCAGTCAAATTATACTACTGGGGCCTTAGTTTAGAGTTTCAGGTGCAAAGCCTTGGCGCAAAGTATTCTCTGTGATCACGCGCGGATCGCAGAAGTTCTTTAAGTAGTCAGGGCCACCGGTTTTGCTACCAATTCCAGATAGCTTTAAGCCGCCAAAAGGATGACGATCAACAATTGCACCTGTGCAGCCGCGATTGATATAAAAGTTGCCAACCTGAAAGTGGAGTTTTGCAAATTCAATATTGGCAGGGCTACGCGAATAGATTGCTCCTGTGAGTCCATAGTGAGTGGAATTTGCATAATCGATTGCTTGTTCAAAACTTTTGGCTTTGATGATAGCCAAGACGGGACCAAAGAGTTCTTCTTGGGCAATTTCATCATCTACAGCTACGTCTTTAAAGATTGTTGGCGGAACAAAATAGCCATAATCTGGAGTTTCACCTTGGTAAATCAAAGTATTTTTTTCTTTAGCTCGTTCAATAGCAGATAAAATTTTACTTTTTGCTTCTTCATCAATCACTGGACCGAGATAGCTGTCGGGCTTTTCAGATCGACCCACGCGAATACTACTGACAGACTCTAGCAGTCTTTCTACAAAACGATCATAAATAGCCTCATGAACAATCACACGGCTACAGGCAGAACATTTTTGGCCTTGAAATCCAAAGGCAGAATAAATCACACCTTTAATAGCTTCATCTAAGTCAGCATCGGAGTCTAAAACAATGGCGTTTTTTCCTCCCATCTCAATCAAAGCTTTTTTCAGCTGGCTTTGTCCTTTTTGTAGTTTAGAGCAGCTAGAAAGAATTTTCAGTCCCACCTCTTTTGAACCAGTAAAGGCTATTGTGGCTATATCTTTGTGTTGTACCAAATACTCACCGATTTCTTCGCCATATCCAGGTAAAAATTGAATCACAGACTTGGGCAGCTTTAAGTCTTTAATCAACTGCATTAGCTCAGCTGCAACGATTGAGCTTTGTTCTGCTGGCTTCATGATAACTGTGTTACCAGTGATAACAGCTCCCGCTACCATACCTGTGAGAATGGCAAGTGGAAAATTCCACGGGGCAATCACTAAACATACTCCTCTAGGAATGTATTGATAGGTACTAGTTTCACCAGGTATGTTACCTACTTTAAAGCCA
>CAZZCP010000100.1:0-6831 GCA_964653235.1 uncultured Pseudobdellovibrionaceae bacterium
CAATTGCTCGGCTTAAATTATCGAGCCTCTTTAGCCAATCCTTAAAAGGTGAGCTTCCATTCTCTGTTGCATAATAAATAACTTTCTTTTCAATCATCCTAATTCCTTCCCTCAAACTACGCCATTTAGCGTAGTTTGTCAAGATATATAATTAAGTCTTTAATATCAGGGGAAAATTGTGACATTCCCCCTGATAGTTTGCGACTTTAAAGCTTGGCATTTGTGGCAACTTCAAGCCTAGAGTTTGCAGCAATGAACTCGGCAAGCTGGCCAACATAGAGCATTTCTTTCCATTTATTTTCTGAGACTTTACCTTTCTTTTTTTCCCAAAGGCGTTTTAATCTTTTATCTTCATGTGCCCAAGTGATTGCACCTTTTTGGAGATTTTCAATATCTTCTTGGTTCACATTTTCTAGGAAATAGCTCACAAGAGCATCAAAAGTAATTTTTCCGCAGTCTTCTGTTTTGTTAATTTTTTCCAAAAAGTTATTAACATCTTTTTTAGTATTTCCTTTAACTCTGATAGAAGTGTAGTCATTGTTTTTCATTTTTGAATTTTCATTAGTTGCTTTCATTCTTGTTCTCCTTAAAGTTTATCAGTTTTTAAAAGTTGAAAGTAGAGGGTAAACGGCCTTGAGTTTTTCTTCGCCAAGCGCCTTAATAATTTTGATACATTCGTCTTGCATATCTGTGACAAAAACATCTGATTTCATGTGGTAATCAAATTCTTCCATCGTGAACCCGTAGGAATTAACAATGTGAAAAATCCTAGACTTGGGAAGTTCAATTCTTCCATTCTCAATGTGCCCAATAGCGGTTTTACTGTAATCACAAAGAAGGCTTGCATCATATTGGCTTAAGTTTTTTAACCGTCTCAATACCTGAAGAATCTTTGCCTCCTTGGTGATAATTTTTTTGTAGCTTCTCCTTAAATTATTTTGTTCAATAACCTTTGTGCGAACTTTACAAATTTCTTTTTGAACTTTGCCAATTTTCCCATCACAAATGTCACGATATTGATTTTGGGTGAACCCATAGGCCAAACAATATTGTGCAATTTTGTGTTTTGTTAATTCAACTCTTCCATTTTCAAGTTGTTCAATAAGCTTAAAAGTCACGCCGACTAGTGGCGCAGCGTCTTTGCGGCTTAGTCCTTTCATTTCTCTCATTTTCCTGAGAGCTGTTACTTCTTTGGTCATCACTTTCTTTTGTGATCTCCTTAAATTTTGTGCTTCCATAAAGCCTCCATTTGTTAAGGTTGCTAATTCGTGCCAGCACATTGCTGGCTGAAAATTAGCAACTTCTGCCAGCGTAACGCCGACAAAAATTGTTAATGATTTAAACGGATTGCGACGGAGGTTGTGCTAATTTGAATTCGGAAAAAGGGCCTGCTAATCAGGTAGCCATAAGTAGCCAATGGGAGAAATTCTTAGAAATGTTGTGAAATTTTAGAGTTGAGAATTGGAAGTAACTACTTGAATCCATTAAGTTTTTAATTTCAACGTCTTAACAAGTAGTATTCTAAATTTTGCTTTTTTAATCCCGAAAAATGGTGGAGCCTAGCGGACTCGAACCGCTGACTTTCACGCTGCCAGCGTGACGCTCTACCAACTGAGCTAAGGCCCCATCTTGCTTGAGAAAGCAAATGGATACCCAATCTCTTCGCATTTGACAATGCTTTGCAAGCAAAAACTTATCTTGAGTGAGACTGACAACTTACCTTGCGCATACCGTTAGGACTGGGCTTTTGCGGCAAAAATCTTGAAAAATCAAGCATATAGAGTTGTCATAGTAATAGCAATTCAAGGATGAAAGGCCAGCTATGAGAAACACACTTCTATTCTTTCTTTGTATACTATTCTCCTCTCCCCTTCTCGCTAAAGATCTAACCAATCGTTTGGGAATTGGCTACTCAGATCAACTCAACATACCTCAAGGCCTTCCTAGTGCAACGGCCTACTACTTTCCTAATCCCGACGTAGGCATGGCCTTATCATTAGGTGTAAATACAGAAGAAGACGATTCTCGTTTTGGTCTGATGTTCAAGGTGTTTAAAATCATTTTTCCTGAAGACAATTTGAATTTCTATATGGGTGCGAGTGCCGGAATCATCAGTTATGAAGAATTCGCTGACGATGGCGTAACAATTGAGAATGAATCTGGCTTTGAGCTCAACGCACTTCTTGGGGTACAATTTAGCTTCGCCGGTCTTGAGAATCTTGCGTTTCACTTTGAGACGGGCTTAGGAATCACTTCAGTAGATGATGGAGTTTCATTTCGAACGATTGGTGACACTCCTTTTGAAGCAGGGGTTATCTTCTTCTTTTGATGTTAAAGGATTGATCAATTGACTATCTTATACGGTCTCAAACATACAATAAAACAACAAAGACATGGTATCTTTTTTGCTCTCTATAGATATGTCTACTTGGGGGAAATTTGAGATCATTCATCATTCTTTTGTTTTTTTTGAGTCCACTTTCTACTTATGCACAAGCAGAAGGTTTTGATCCTTTTGTT
Source organism: uncultured Pseudobdellovibrionaceae bacterium (assembly GCA_964653235.1). Taxonomy (GTDB): domain Bacteria; phylum Bdellovibrionota; class Bdellovibrionia; order Bdellovibrionales; family UBA840; genus CAZZCP01. The sequence goes on from CAZZCP010000100.1 coordinate 2,521, forward strand.
GATTACAGTGAATTCGAAGAAGCCACCGAAGAAGAAGCAGATATCAACTTCTTTCAAAACGGAAGATTCTTAACCATCGGGCTTGTAGGTGGAATGAGGGGCTATACCGGCAGCTATGGCAGTCTCATTGGTACGGGTTCTGCCTTTGGACTCTATCTTGCCTTTTTCTTTGATTTAAAATTTGCTTTGCAAGTCAGTTATGTGATCAGTTCGCATGAGTTTGATTTTACCGATCAAAATGCTGTTAATACCGGAAGCTTAGAGACGACCACAACTTCATTTAACTTTAAATATTATTTTAATTCTCAAAACACCACGAAGGGACTGGGTCGATTCAATCCCTATGTTATTGGTGGTTTAAACCAGCTATTTCGTACATATAAAATCGATCAAGTGGCTGCCGACGTTCGAGATGGAACTACAGGTTTTGAAGGCGGCCTAGGCTTTGAAATTCCATTTGCTCGTAATAAGAGCTATCTTGGTCTTGAAGCCAAATATATCTTTGCCAATTTTAGTGATGAAAACACCACTCTCGACCTTGGCGCAACCAATACTGGCTTTCGCTTAGAGGGAGATGCCTTCCAAGCCTTGGTCATTCTAGGGGTTAACTTTTGATTTTGCCTTTTGGCTCTTGCCACCACCTTGTTTCATCGCATAAATACGAATCGGCAAGCCTTCAAGACCCCACTGTTTTTTAATTCTCTTAGATAAAAAACGTCGATAGCCCGGATTGACTCCGTCTGGGTGATTGGCAAAAGCAATAAAACTGGGCGGTACTTGTTTGGTCTGTGTGAGATAATAAAATTTAACGTCTTTGGTACCGCTAACAGGGGCTGGTGCTTTGCGAATCACTTCATGAAAAAAACGATTGAGTTCACTGGTTGGAATTTTCGTATGCATTTTCTGTCGCATTAGATAAATTGCTTCCCAAAGCTTATCTATTCCCTTTCCGGTTTTTGCACTGACAAATACTAAGGGGATGTCAGCAAAGAAGTGAAAAACCTCTTTGGTTTTTTGTCTGAATTTCTTACGAAACTCAGAAGTCTCACTAGAGAGATCGAGCTTATTGCCCACCAGCAAAACACATTTTTCAGCATCAAGAATTCTTTCTACCAATCGAGCCTCTTGTTCACTCGGACCCTCGAGAGCATCCACCAACAAAAGTATCAAATCAGCTCGCTCAATACTCTGCAAACTCTTGACTGCAGAGATTTTCTCGAGATCGTTGCTCTTGTTTTTCTTGCGCCGAAGACCTGCTGTATCTATTAAATGATACTTTTCTCCCTCATGTTCAAACTCAAGATCAACTGAATCGGTTGTGGTGCCGGCAATCTCTGAAACCAAAAGACGCTCATCTTTGAGCAAGCGATTGCAAAGGGAGCTTTTACCCGCATTTGGTTTTCCCAATATACAGAGGCTAAAATCAGGCTTGATCTTCTTTTCTACATCTACCTTGGGCAAGTTATCGCGAATCCACTCCAAAGTCTCTGTAATACCTCTTGCATGTTCAAAAGCACAAGAGAGAATTTCTGCGCCCCACACATAGAAATCGGCTTTGGCAATTTCATCATCTTGAATACGATCTACTTTATTGACTAGAACCAAAAACTTCTTTTGGCTCAGCTTTAACCATTTTAACACCTCTTTGTCTTCGGGGCAGATTCCGACTCGACCATCGACAACAAACAAGATCAGATCCATCTCAGGCAAAATTCTCTCAATCTTTGCTTTAATCATGGGCGAGAAAACATCTTGGCGATTGGTAATACCGCCGGTATCAAAGAGTTCAAATTCTAAGTCTAGCCACTCTACTCTCTGATTTTGAATATCTCGTGTAACCCCTTCTTCATCTCGAACCAGTGATGATCGCGATTTGGTCAAAGCATTAAATAGTGTAGACTTACCCACGTTGGGACGCCCAATTACAGCCACTTTAGGGAGCATATCCAAACTCCCTTCTACGGCTTTCATTTTGCGTCCAAGAGCTCTCAACTCGTACGAAGAGCTCAAGGTATACCTTTGTCTGTAAAAGCTTTTCTATAGAGGCTCTCGACTGCTCTCCAATCTTTTTAAGATGCTGCCCCTTTTTGCCAATCACTATGGCTTTGGCACTCTGTTTTTCGACAATGATATCGGCATAGATCTTTGTTAGCTTTTCTTCTTCGCTAAAATCACGGATTAATACACCCAAGCCATAAGGGATCTCATCGTGCAAAAGCTCCAAACACTTCTCACGAATCAGCTCCGAGCAAAGATCACGAAGATTTTCGGTTGTAATATCATCGGCATCATAAAAGAGGGCCTGTTGTTGTTTGAGCCATGGCCGGCAAAGCTCAAACACTCGTTGACGCAATTCTTCAGGGTTCTCTTTTACCGATACACTTAAAATGGGAACCCCATAGTCTTGATAGCGCTGATGCAAAAGAGCAATTCTCTGCGGCTTGGGCAGATCTCTTTTCATAATCAATATCGCCAATGGTTTTTTTGACTGCGCTGCCATTTGCACGATTTTATCGAGCTCTTCAGGATTACGTGAATCGATAGACAAACACACCAAGAGTGCGTCTACATCGCGAATCATCTCTTTGGTCTCGTGCTTTAAAAAGGCATTCAGACCATTTTTTTTGTCAATCACTCCAGGAGAGTCGACAAGTACAATCTGTTGGTTTTCACGAGTCAAGATGGCTTCTAAGCGCTTGCGAGTCGTTTGCGCTTTGTGAGTTACGATTGCCAGTTTTTCTCCAACCAAGTGATTGAGAAGACTGCTTTTGCCAGCATTGGGTAGTCCAACAAGACCAATATAAGCTACATGAAACATGAGTCTTCTCCCTTGAGCACCTTTTCAGCAGCCTTTTGTTCAGCTAGCTTTTTGCTGTTACCTAAACCTCGTGCTAACCACTTGCCTGCTAAACTCACCTCGGCAATAAAAGTTCTTTGGTGAGCACTTCCCCAATAATGGGTGATTTCATAAACGGGTGCACAAGCTTTTTTCTTTTGGGTTATCTCTTGCAAACGAGTTTTAAAGTCTTTTTCAAAATCAAGCTCTGGCTTTAACTCTTCAATTCGCGGCATAAAGAGTTCAAAGATCAAGGCCCGAGTCTCTTCATACGAGGAGTCGGCAAATTTAGCCCCAATCAATGCCTCAAGGCCCGAGGCCAAAAGACGAGGCTTGCCTCTACCGCCGCTAGATATCTCACCCTTTCCTAGGCGAATCAACTTTTGCAATCCAATACTCTTTGCAAGACTTGCCAAACTCTCTTCATTGACCAGGCTCGCTCGTTTTTTAGATAATTGCCCTTCTTTGTCTTTCGGAAATTTTTGCATCAAGAGCTCAGTGAGTGCCAAATCCAAAACCGCATCACCGAGAAATTCGAGTTTTTCGTTGTTCTTTTGCGATAGCTTCTTTTCGTTGCTAAAGCTCTTATGTGTGAGTGCCAGATCTAGCAACTTGGGGTTTTGAAAACTCGCCAGCAAGCTCTTATTCATTTTCATTTCCTATTTTATGGAGAGAGCTTGGATATTTTGCCATTTCAGCAAAATATCGAAGATCTCTTTTGGCTTTTATAAGCTAAATCTGCCGAAAATACAGACATTTTTTGTCAGCTCTGTTTATTTTTCTAATAGTGAAAAACTCAAAAAACACGGCAGAACAGCCCTTCAAAGCCATCAGCGCAAATGTTTTCAAGTATTTAGGACTTCGGCAAGGCTTTTGCTCTATTTATGACTAAGAAGAGGAAAGAGAGATGAAACGCATACTTTTAATTTTAACTTTTTCAATGATGGGACTTTGGGGCTGCAGTGAAGATGATGCAGCTCCCGCAGCAGGCCCCAATAATCAAATGATTGAAGGCACCTGGGAAGATATCTACTGTATAGTTGATCATTTCGAGGGCTGGTCCTATAAACTAAGAACAACCTATAATATTACTTCAAATGTGAATGGAGTAGCTAAAGGCACTCTTGAAGTTCGAGCCATAGTGTATACAAACGATTCTAACTGCAGCGGCGAAAATCAATCTGCATTTGTTGATCGAGGGATCTTTGAATTTGGAACCCATCAAAGCGTTGAAACTCATGGTGATTTGATTCGTAGAAACAATTCGATTTCAATAGCAAACAACAATCAAAGCGATACTCTGCAAAAGTATCCATTCAGACTTTTACAAGAGTACGATAATGACCCAGAATTCAATGGATTTAGAGATTATTCTGTGAACTTTAATGGCACAAAAATGAATCGTGAAAACAATCTTTACGACCAATTTTCAGAGCCTGTAGGCTCAAGAGTGCAGGTGCTTCAAAAACAGTAAA
>CAZZCP010000101.1:0-2704 GCA_964653235.1 uncultured Pseudobdellovibrionaceae bacterium
TGTTTGTTGGCTCAGATGCCTACAATGTTTATGGGCATACTCTAGTAAGCAATCCGCTTATATACGTTGCCGAAGCGGGCTTAGTTGCCATGTTTAGTATTCATGTTGTTTGTGCCATTTATCTTAGTAAAAAAAACAAAGCTGCCAAAAAAGCCAATCCTTCACAAAATCCGAATGGAGCAAAGGCTGCTTCACTTGCTTCAAGAACAATGATCTATCAAGGTGTAGTGGTTCTGTTTTTCGTTATTTACCATTTAATTACTTTTAAATATGGGCCCTATTACTCGACTGTGGTCGATGGCACTGAGATGCGCGATCTATTTCGTTTGGTGGTTGAAGTCTTTCAAAACCCTCTCTATGTAGTAGGTTATGCCATTTGTGTTCTCATTTTGGGATTTCACTTGTCCCATGGTGTATACTCCTCTCTACAAAGCTTAGGCTTTTACAGCGCTAAGTATACGCCCATGATTAAAAATATTAGTATAGTTTATGGTATTTTAATTGGTTTGGGTTTTTTGGCTCAGCCAGTTTATGTTTTCTTTTTTTACTAAATAAGTAGGTAAATATGGCACACGAATTAGATTCCAAAGAGCCCTCGGGCCCAATACAAGAAAAGTGGGAAAAACATCTTTTTGATATGAAGTTGGTCAATCCCGCCAATCGTCCTAAGTATAAAATTATCGTTGTCGGTACAGGTCTTGCCGGAGGTGCTGCTGCGGCAACCTTGGCTGAGCGCGGCTTTAATGTTCACGCTTTCACTCTTCATGACTCTCCCCGAAGAGCGCACTCGATCGCAGCTCAAGGCGGAATCAATGCAGCAAAAAACTATCCTAATGACGGAGATTCTATTTGGAGACTCTTTTATGATACAGTCAAAGGCGGTGACTATCGTTCTCGTGAGTCGAATGTCTATCGTCTAGCCCAAGTGAGCAATGGAATTATTGATCATTGTGTCGCGCAAGGGGTTCCTTTTGCTAGAGAATATGGTGGTTTGCTTGATAATCGATCTTTTGGGGGAGCGCAGGTTTCTCGAACCTTCTATGCTCGAGGTCAAACAGGACAACAGCTGTTATTAGGTGCCTACTCGGCAATGAATAAGCAAATCGCTGCTGGCAACCTTCATACTTACAATCGCCGTGAAATGCTTGAGCTAGTAAAAGTAGATGGTGTAGCTCGAGGTATTGTGGTTCGAAATGTTATTACGGGAGAAATTGAATCTCATGCGGCCGATGTAGTTTTGCTTTGTTCTGGTGGCTACGGCAATGTTTACTATCTCTCAACCAATGCCATGAACTCCAGTGTTACTGCTGCTTGGAGATGCCACCGGGAGGGTGCTTATTTTGCCAATCCATGCTATACACAAATACACCCCACTTGCATTCCCGTATCGGGTCACTATCAGTCAAAATTGACTTTAATGTCGGAGTCTTTGAGAAACTCGGGCCGCGTTTGGGTTCCGAAGCAGGCCGGTGACAAAAGACATCCGAATGAAATACCTGAAGAGGAAAGAGATTATTATCTTGAAAGAAAGTATCCTTCTTTTGGAAACTTGGTTCCGCGCGATGTTGCTTCTCGAAATGCCAAACAAGCCGTTGATAATGGTCAAGGTGTTGGCTCAACGGGTGTTGCAGTTTACTTGGACTTTAAAAAAGAAATTGAAGAGAAAGGCCAAAAATGGGTTTCTGAAAAGTACGGAAACCTCTTTGATATGTATGCCAAAATTACCGGCGAGAATCCTTACGAAGTTCCGATGAAGATTTACCCGGCAGTTCACTACACCATGGGTGGTTTGTGGGTTGATTATAATCTGATGAGCACGATTGAGGGTCTCTTTGTTTTGGGTGAGGCCAATTTCTCAGACCACGGAGCCAATCGCTTGGGTGCATCGGCCTTGATGCAAGGTTTATCTGATGGTTATTTTGTTGCTCCTTCAACAGTGAGTCATTACCTCGCCACGGCTGATCTTAAGAAAATTGATACAAATCATGAAGCTTTCAAAGATGCTGAGATCAAAGCGAATCAAAGACTCGACAAGCTCCTTGCCATTCAGGGAGAAAAATCTGTGGATGATTTTCACAAAGCTCTTGGAAACATTACCTGGGAGCGTTGCGGTATGGCCCGAGATAAGGCAGGTCTTCTGGCGGGCATTGAAGAATTTAAAAACCTTCGCGATGAGTTCTGGAACAATGTACGTGTACCAGGTGCGAAAGATGAAAAGAACCAAGAGCTTGAAAAAGCAGGCCGTGTTGCTGACTTTTTAGAATTAGGCGAACTCATGTGCCGTGATGCTTTAGAGAGAGAAGAGTCTTGTGGTGGTCACTTTCGTGAAGAGCATCAAACCGCCGAAAATGAAGCGAAAAGAGATGATGAGAACTTCTGTCATGTTGCCGCTTGGGAATACACGGGTGAGAACAAAGAAGAGATTCGCCACAAAGAAGAGCTCAAATTTGAAAATGTGAAACTAACGCAAAGAAGTTACAAATAAGGATTGGTCATGGCTGAAACCACTTTGAAATTAAATCTTAAAATCTGGAGACAAAAGATCAAAGACTCTCAAGGTTTTTTTGAAGAGCATCAAGTCGATGATGTAGGAACCGATATGAGCTTTTTAGAAATGCTCGATGTTCTCAACGACAAATTGATCAAGTCAGGTAAAGAGCCTATTGATTATGATCACGACTGCCGTGAAGGCATTTGCGGTACC
>CAZZCP010000101.1:2714-6819 GCA_964653235.1 uncultured Pseudobdellovibrionaceae bacterium
CAATCTCACCATCAATGGCAATCCGCATGGACCGCAAACCGGTACGACGACCTGCCAGCTTCATATGAGAAAATTTAATGATGGTGATACGATTGTGATTGAGCCCTTTCGTGCAACGGCCTTTCCGATTATCAAAGACTTAAGTGTAGATCGATCTGCATTTGATAAGATCCAGCAAGCTGGTGGCTTTATTTCTGTGAAAACAGGTTCGGCTCCAGATGCCAATGAGATTCCGATTCCGAAAAAAGATGCCGATGAGGCCTTTATGTCTGCAACCTGCATTGGCTGCGGGGCATGCGTGGCAGCTTGTAAGAACTCCTCGGCAATGCTCTTTACTTCTGCCAAATACTCCCAGTATGCCCTTTTGCCGCAAGGTCAACCTGAGCGCTGGGATCGTGCAGAGAAAATGATCGCAGCAATGGATGAGGCCGGCTTTGGCGCTTGCTCCAACACAGGCTCTTGCTCTGCGGCCTGCCCCAAAGAGATCAGTTTGAGCAATATTGCTCGCATGAACCGCGATCTTCTTAGAGCAAAGCTAAGAGGTTAAGCTAAAGGTCTAGCTTATGCCAGCTAGACCTTATTCTTCTGTATATTAATGCCGATATCTTGATATGCGAGTTTTTCTTTTTCTGTTTTTTTTCAGTATGCATGCCTTTGCTGATTTGCCGGTGTTTGAGATTACAAGCACTCAATATTTAACCAAACAACCGGTTCGCTTCTCAACTATGACTGAAGATCAAATAAAAGAAGCGATCAAATTTAGCTTTGAATCTGAGATGCAACTTGCAAAAAACGATAGAGAGATTCAAGAAATTCGAGATAAAAGAAAGGTGCGGGTGATCTCTTATCAGGCTATAGAGTACCCAACGAATTTTGCTCCCAACATCACTGAGACTCGTTATTTTTTTGAAGTATGTATTCTTGAAACCGATCCGAACTGCACCAATCCACTTTGGACCAATGATGTGAATGCAGCTGGTGAGCCAGCGATTGCGATACCTCATCATATTGTAGATCAAATTGATCAACACTATAGAGAAGTCGTAGGCCAAGAGTTTTGCCCATGTGAAGATAATGATAGCTGTAGCTTAGCTCCCCTTCAGGATGTTTTAAAAAAAGCACTTGAAGATCAAACGAATTATAAAAGTGAGGACGAGGTTTCGGATTGGTTTGTGCTCAACCAAATCGGTCATTCTGCTCTTGAATACGATTGTCTTCCCGATCAAAACCACTCTAGTATTCAAAACTATGAAAAAGAGTACAAAGAGGTTTTGCACAATGCCTCTAAAGCTTACGGCTACCCTTATGCTTTTGTTGCCTGTCTTGGCTTTCAAGAAAGTCAATTCAATATAAATGAACCGCAAAAAGGCGCTCGAGGCTTGATGCAAATGTATCCCCAGGCCTGGACAGATGCATATATGCATCACAAACGGCGTCCATCAAAATGGGAGAGTTTTACCGAGCTCAATGGCAACTCGGGCCGTGAATTTCCTTATAAAGACAAGGATGATAATGATATTGTTGATCTTCGCTATTACCGTGAAATGACGAGGCTCCATTCGGATGAGAATAAGAGACAGAGACAGATCGAAGCGCAAATTGGTACAGGTATGGAGTATTTAGAACGTATTAAAGCCTACTTTGTGCGAAAAATGGGCGGTAGAGAGTTTCAATACAGTGATGGTGATTACCAAAAGATGCTTCTTTTACTTGCGGCCTCTTACAACTCTAGTTTTTCAACGGTTGAACGAAAAATACGTGAAGACCATGGAGATACAGTACCTATTTCTTTTACCAATTTAATGGCATCGATTCAGTCTGTAAAGTCAGATGGCGAAACCAATAATTACATTCAAAATATCTCTAATTGCATGGAGAAAGGAAATTACTCTCCAAAGCTTGATAATGATGGCGTTGTCAATGAAACCCAGGTTTTGGCAAAACTCAAAGAGTGTACTGCTGATGCGAGCTGCTTGAGTGATAAAGAGAAATACTATTATGAGCGCTACCAGAATCACCAGGCTTGCTTAGAAGAAGTTCAGGCGCAAAGCCCTTAATTGTCACTCTGTATTTGGCAATATAGATACAAAAGCACCCAACTCAAAGCTAAATAGGCACTTGTTTTGCATTGTATAGTCTCGGAGACACTATGCGAGCCTATATTATCTATACAATCTTTTACCTGCTTTATTTATCCCCCGCTCAAGCCTCTTTAGGTGATGAGCTTGCCAACTATGTTAAAGTTAAACACGACGATGTGACTTTGGTAGGTGATCAAGAGCTCAGTTCACCATTTGCCGAGTATCAAAAACAACAAGAAAGTCTTTTGCCAGAACATCGATTCTTCAGTTTAAGCTCTGGAATTGAGCCCTACGGCGCTCTTTACGATGAAACCAAGCCCCAAAACTATTATGAAAGCATGCTTGGTATTGTGATTCAAAAAGCCCACCATATTGCCAAAGATTGGTATCTAGAAGGAGATGATCAAAACTACAGTTATACGGCTTTTCTATTGGGCTCGATCGCGGTTTTTATGCATGAGTCGCGCTTTATGCACCAAAGAATAGCCTATGACTCCGACTGCGATCTCACGCGCCAAGCTCAGGCCAATTCAGACAAGCTTTTTAAATACTATTTTGATCAAACCCAAGCTATTTTTCCAGTATGCCCACAAATTGACGAAGAGCCTTTTGCACAAATTATGGTCTCTGCCAATGGTCAGGATTTTGGCATTGCGCAGTTAAATATTCCGAGCCATCCTTATGTTTTGATGCCAGAGAACTTTTTTGATCCTTCAAAGCAAATCGAGCAAGGATTGCGTTTATATTATCGAAGCTTTCACTTTTTAAATCAATACTACAAGTTTTATAAAAACCAGGGAAAAGAAGGTTTTCAGTGCCAACTTGGGCACAATCCATTTTTAAAAAAACCCAATAAAAAGGATTACTCATCAGATGAAGAATACCAGCTAGCACTTCGAAATTGGCGGCCTTTGATTTACTATAATTTAATTCATGCGGCATGGTCAGGGGGATACAATCAAGGTTACAAAGCTGAAGATTCTAACTTTTGTAGATATGCGAGCCTCGGATCAAAAGACTCTAATTTTCGACTCGATCTTGATAAAATCATCTGGAATTACGATCAAAATATTTTCAACCTTTATATGGATAGAGATAGTGTAGAGTATTTGGCTTTGATGGAGATACTGAACAACTTTAGAAAAATGTACTTGCAAGCTGATACAAAAGAGACATGGAGCATGCTGCAATTTCTTTTGCACAAGCAATACATCAATACCAATCGTGGATTGATTCCAGGCTGGGAACAAGAACATCTAAATGCCATCGTTACAAGTGAAAATGGTTTGAATTTGCGTTCAGAAACCAATTTAGATCAATCAAGCATCTGTGGAACGATCATGCCTACTCGTGTTCATCTGGTCAGGCATGCAGAGCCTGAAGAAATACAAAACGATGAGTACGACTGGGTAAGACTGCAACTTACACCCCTGCAAAAAACTAGGCTACGCAATCCCCATTTTGAGCGAGAGGCTTGCGCTGAAAATGAGTTTTGGGCTGCATACCAAAAAGGTCTTTTGGAGAGTTTAAATCAGAAAAAAAGTTTTCGCCGACATTGCCGAAAACTCAAGGTAAGCAGTGCACTTGTTCATGCTCAGCCATATCGAGATTTGATCGTCTATCAGTTTAACAAAGATCATCTCGATCAAGGTGTAATCTTCGAAGTTGTCGATTTGATTCGAAACAGCCGAGGTGAATCTTATTATAAAATTCCAATAAAAGCTTGGAATGATCGCTTTGACTTTGCCTACATTTCGCCGCGATCTCTTGAGACGCAAGAAGTGGAGTGTCGATGAAGTATTTAATGAGCGCTTTTTTGGCTATTGGCTTTGCTTGTTTTTTTATAGCCTATTATCATCAAAGCCCAAAAGAAACTTCATTTGAAAGAGTGGATGTTCGAGAGCTGATTGAAGCAAAACATGAATCCTTTAAAAAAGCTCAGCTCAATGCAAAAGAAGAGATTCAAGCTTCTTCTGTCATTTCAAAGGTAGAAAATCAAAAATTTCCCAAGATTGCCTACTTAA
>CAZZCP010000102.1:0-6804 GCA_964653235.1 uncultured Pseudobdellovibrionaceae bacterium
TGAAGAACTTTGTGATCGAATTGGTATTATTGACCATGGCAAGTTGATTGAACTTGGTGAGACTCGTGAGATGGTAAAAAAGTATACACAAAGACAAGTGGTGATGGAGCTGGTTCGCCCCATGCCCCAATTTCAAAATCAATACTTGGTTGAGAATAAAGACTCTGTTTTGCGTTTTGAGATTCCATCTAAGATGCCGTTGGGAGAGTTGATGAAATCGACTTCACTTGATTTAGAGTGCATCAAAGACATTCAAATGAAAGAAGGAAGTTTAGAAGAAGCCTTTGTTCGTGTTTTAGGAGCATCGCAAAATGCAAATTAGCTCTTGGATTCCTTTTCAAACCTTGTACTTCAAAGAGGTTCGCCGTTTTCGCCGTGTGCTCGGCCAAACTGTGATGACTCCGATTATTAATTCTTCTTTGTATCTGCTGATATTTGGCGTAAGCCTCGGCGAGAGTATTTCGTTGAAAAGTGGCATCTCCTATCTTGCCTTTTTGATTCCGGGGCTGGTGATGATGTCAGTACTTAATAACTCCTATCAAAACTCCTCCAGCTCCATCACCAATTCAAAGTTTCATGGCGACTTACAAGATTTGCGTGTGGTTCCTTTGACTTCAATGCAAATTGTTTGGGCTATGGCATTAGGGGGGCTAACTCGAGGCCTCATGGTTGGGGTGATTACATTCAGCGTAGGACAGCTTTTTTATTATGTAGTTCAGGGCCAGATTTTGTCGGTGGCAAATCCCTTGTGGCTGATTGCTTTTTTAATTGTTGGCGGACTTGCTTTTGCGATGCTCGGAATCAGTGTAGCCTTTTGGGCCAAAACCTTTGATCAGCTCTCTGCAGTAGGTGCTTTTATACTCTTACCTTTAATGTATTTGGGCGGAGTTTTTTTCTCGATCGATAGCTTACACCCCATTTGGCAATCCATCTCAAAAGTTAATCCTATGCTCTATTTTATTAATGGGGTTCGCTTTGGCTTGATTGGCATTTCAGATGTTGAGCCTTGGTTTGCTTTTGCCATTGCGGTGGTGAGTTTGCTTGTCTTGAGTTACTTTGCTCGACGCTCCACCCGAACCGGAACCTATTCGAGGTTTTAGTTATTAAGGCTTGAGTTTTCATCTACTGTTGCCGCATGCAGCTCTGACAATGAGAATGAAACCTCAACTGGACCTATTCTGCAGGTATCATTTTTTTATGAGTCCTTTGTATTTGATGAAAGTCCCTGTCTTTGTGAAAGATGGCAATTCCCTTTTCGATTGCATTGGCGGCAATGACAGAGTCCAAAGACTTTTGGATTTTAATTCCTTGTTTTCGGCAAGATCTGCTCTCGGACGCATGTCCGAAGTGAAATAAAAGGGATCACTTTAAAACAATCTTATCTAGCTGCGGTCTTTTTTAAACTCATCGAGTGTTGCCAGATACTGCCCATGCATAAAGGCGATATAATCTTCTACATTGGCAAAATTATGCTCATTCGGATAAACCGCAGGTAAAACGCGAATGCGTAAATCACCAGCACGAAGGCTATTGAATTTTAAGTGAGCATAGTCTTCAATTACAATCGGTACAATGGGTCTTCCCGAATTGAGCGACATATAAAAAGCGCCTTTTTTAAAAGAAGAAAGCCCTTTGCCTTTTGAGCGCGTTCCTTCGGGAAAGAGAATCACACTTCGATTTTCTTTAAAGCCCATCTCGGCTTTCTGCAAAACCCCTACGGCTTTTTCTAAATCTTTACGGTTGATATAGTAGTTTCCGCCCAAGAAAAAAGCCCAACCAAAGAAGGGAATGTAGAGTAGGCTTTTCTTACCAATGACAAAGGTGCGCTTTGGGCACAAATGCCCCATGGTCACAATGTCAAAAGAGCTCTGGTGATTGCAGGTAAAAATGCAGGGATGGTGTTTTTCAAGCTCTTCACGATTTTCATAAATGACTTTTACTCCAGCAATTCTAAGTATTGGCGGAAATGCAGCACGAGAGACCAGAAAATTGTTGTATACGTGAAAAGGGCGAAAAAGAAAATAGATGCAGTTGATTGTAACCGCGAAGCCAAACCACAAGCCAGATAAGGCAAATCGAAGATAAAGCAACATAGGATGTCCTTTGCTTTTTGCCAAAAAATCATCTATAGAATGATAAATCCTAAAGATCAAGGAGCGCCATTGTTTGAAAATCTTTCTGACAAAATGACCGACACTTTTCGCAAGTTGAAGGGCCAAAATCGTATCTCTGAAAATAATATTGAAGATGCGGTCAAAGAAGTGCGTCTTCACCTATTAGAGGCCGATGTAAACTTTAAAGTTGTGAAAGAGTTTATTACAGCTGTAAAGACAAAGGCTTTGGGGCAAGAGGTATTGCGTTCTGTATCTCCTGGCGATCAGTTTGTAAAAATCCTCAATGATGAACTGGTTTCTCTTTTAGGTGGAGAGGCCGAACATTTGCAGCTCAAAGGCTCACCTGCCGTGGTTTTTTTGGTTGGTCTTCAAGGTGCTGGTAAAACCACGACCACTGCGAAACTGGCAAAATTGATTCAAAAGAAATACGGCAAAAAACCCGCTTTGGTGCCCGCAGATGTGTATCGGCCTGCTGCGATTCAACAGCTGCAAACTTTAGGCAAACAACTCGATCTACCTTATTTTGAAACCGATCCTCAAGACAAACCCGAAGTGATTTTTGAAAAGGCAAAAGCTTGGGCCAGCAATAAGTTGATAGATGTCTTGTTGGTCGATACTGCTGGCCGTTTGCAAATTGATGATGAATTGATGCAAGAGCTGGAGAGATTAAAGTCTGTGGCCGATCCCAAAGAAATTCTCTTGGTTGCCGATGCGATGCTTGGGCAGCAGGCCGTAAATGTGGCAGAGGGCTTTCATCAAAGACTTGGTTTGACCGGCCTGATTTTAACAAAAATTGACGGGGATGCGCGAGGTGGTGCCGCTTTGAGTATTCGAGCCTCAACCGGTGTGCCGATTAAGTTTTTAGGAACAGGTGAAAAACCAGCAGACTTTGAAGTCTTTCACCCCGATCGTCTGGCCTCTCGTATTTTAGATATGGGAGATGTTTTGAGTTTGGTTGAAAAAGCTCAAGATGTGATGGATCAAGAAAAAGCAGAAAAAGCGGCTAAGAAAATGGCCAAGAACCAATTCACTCTTGAAGATTTCTTAGAGCAGATTCAGCAGATGAAAAAGCTCGGCGGGATGGAAAGCATTCTTGGTATGCTCCCGGGAATGGGTCAGCTCAAAAAACAAATGAAGAATATGACTCCCCCAGACCATGAAATCAAAAAGATCGAGGCTATCATTCGATCGATGACTCCTGGAGAAAGAGATCGACCCGAAATCTTAAATGGATCGCGCCGAGTTCGAATTGCCAAAGGTAGCGGCACCGAGGTCAAAGATATCAATAAATTTATCAAGCAATTTGAGCAAAGCCGCAAAATGATGAGTAAAATGATGAAGATGGGAATGGGCGGCAAAGGCGGCGGCGGTTTTCTGGGAGGTTTTCCAGGAATGGGCAGTCGCGGCGGTCGCGGTGGTTTTCCGTTTTAAAACTGCTCCCTTTTGCTTCACTTCGGATGTCCGTCCGAGAGCATATAAGTGTTTAAAATCTTTGTTAGAACTTGTCCGAAAATCTTTAAAATTTGGTGCATTTTCGGATGCGCATTCTAAATTCTTGAAATGACAATCGATTTCAGAGAATCAAGTGAAATAAAAGGGAGCAGTTCATTCCTTTTTAAGCCCTCGCATCATTCCAAAGCGGGTCTGCGAAAGATTTCATTTACATAGTTAATGGCAGATCTTCTTGAGAGCCCCAATGCTTCGAGTTGATTGATTCCTATATACTTGGTCAGATTTTTGTATTCTTGATAGCTGATTAGTAGGCGTGACCAGGGCCTGAGATCCCAAAAATAAAATCTATCGGGCGCTGGCTTCCACCTTGAATAGCCTGTTACCAGGCTTCGTATCGATGATGTGATCGCTCGAATAAAAGCGCGATACTTAACACGTGTGCTGGTTTTGAGATGCAAATGAATGTGATTTCCAACATTTGCATGGTTCAGAATTTGTATTTGATATTTTTTTGCGAATTTGTTGAGGACGTTCTCGATGGCTTCCTGGTGTTTGAGAAAGCTCCAACTGCCCCTGGCTTTGCTTGAGCGAAGTACCATATGCATGCTTAGGTTGCGGGCTAAGGGGCGTTTTCTTTTTTGGGGATGAGGTAGGGAGCCGCCATGATCTGTCTTCGGTTTGGGGAGGAGTTGCAACTGTTTTTTCATTGGTGCGAAGGTATACAATTGCTGGGGTGGAGTCAATTTTTTTGTGGTGCAACTTTGGTTCTTTTGCATAGGTGCGAAGGTATAAACTGGTGGTTTTGGCATGGCGAGCCTGGATTCAATTTATGTTTAGCTGCTTGAGCTGCTTTCTTATTTTTAGAACATCCGGTGAGCAGCCCTAGAGCATTTAAGTTGCAGATTTAGCTGCACTCTGTATCAGGCTTTTTTGAACAAGATTCAGAAAGGCTTGCGGGTCTGCCGAAGTCACAGCTGTGATTTGCCTTTGAAAAAAATTCTGCATCGCGCAAGAAGCTCGATTTTTGTAAAAAAATCTTCTATTTAAGATTTTTATCTAGATTTGCCGTCGGGCCAGTAGTAATACTAAGGGCCGTAAATTTGTGAGGTTTTTATATGCCAGTAGTTATTCGTTTAGCCAGAGGTGGCAGTGCACATCGTCCTAAGTATAGAATTGCAGTTGCAGATTCTCGTCGATTTCGCGACGGAAAATTTCTCGATATCCTAGGATATTACAATCCTGCTCCACAAGGGCAAGACAAAGAGTACGTTGTGAATCTAGAGAAGCTACAAGATTGGCAATCTAAAGGTGCTCAATTAAGTGACAGAGTCCGTGACATCGTAAAAAAGGCCCAGAAAGTCAATTAATCTTACTTGCTTCTCATTTTGTTTGTTTTTAATATAAATATTAGTGCTGGGGCTCATTCTGGCTAGCCAAGAGGAGAAGATGATGGACACAAGCAGTCTCAAAGACCTTGTTGAATTTATGGCTAAATCCCTAGTCGACCACCCGGATGAAGTTGAAGTGAATGAACTCACAGGTGAGCAGACTACAGTTGTAGAGCTTAGAGTTTCCAAAGAAGATCTCGGAAAAGTTATAGGCAAACAAGGTCGAACAGCTCGATCAATGAGAACCATTCTCAATGCAGCAAGTACTAAACTCAACAAGAGAAGCGTGCTTGAAATCGTTGAATAGATCTTAAGCAAATCCCCCCTTTTTTCTTTTCATTCTTCTCAAATTGTCTAAACTTTGGTTTCAGACCAAGGAGACAAAATGCCAATCCAAGCCTATGCAGCGAAATCAGCCTGTGCACCGCTCGAAATCTTTCAATATGACGAAAAAAAACTTGAAGACTTTGATATTGAAATTGAAATCACTCATTGCGGAATCTGTCATTCCGATGTTCACCTCATCGATAATGATTGGCAAATCTCAGAATATCCGCTCGTACCAGGACACGAGATTGTAGGCAAAGTAGCTAAACTCGGTACCAAGGTAAAACATTTGGGAGCTGGGGATCGAGTTGGTGTTGGTTGGCAATGTAGCTCGTGTCATACTTGTGAGTTTTGTTTGCGAGGAGATGAAAACCTTTGTGCAGAAAACCAAGCAACATGCTTACATGGCTACGGAGGTTTTGCAGAAAGAATCATTGTAGATTCTAGATTTGCATTTGTAATACCAGACTCACTGGACTCTGAAAATGCCGCTCCTCTTTTGTGTGGAGGCATTACGGTTTATTCTCCTCTAAAAGAGTTTCAAGTACAAGCACATCACAAAGTGGGAGTGATTGGAATTGGTGGTCTTGGCCATTTGGCCCTTCAGTACGCATCAAAAATGGGCTGTGAAGTGACCGCTTTCTCGAGCCAGGCAGATAAAGAAGCTGAGGCAAAAGCTTTTGGCGCCCATCACTTTGTGAACTCAACAGATCCAGAGGCATTAGAGTCAAAGGCAGCAAGTTTTGATTTTATTATTAATACCGCACACGCAAATCTTGATTGGAACTCCTATATTAATACATTAAGGCCTGATGGCACACTCTGTTTTGTTGGAGTACCAAGCGAGCCTCTGCAGCTGCCTATTTTTTTACTTTTGGCTGGTCGAAAGAGAATTGTCGCCAGTCCCATTGGTAGCCCATCAAGAATTCAAGAGATGCTTGGTTTCTCTGCTAGGCAAAATATAGTGGCGCAAACCGAACTGGTAAAAATGTCAGAGGTCAATGCTGCGCTTGATCGAGTGAGAAGCAATCAGGCCAAATATCGCGTGGTTTTGGAGAATCAGTGAAACTCATTATTCTCTTACTGCTCTGTTCTTTCGCCTATGCCGAAGGAAAGCGGGCCGGCGGCTTGAGTGTAATTTATCAACAAATGGATTATGAATCTCAAGAGATTCTTCCTGCTTTTACTTCAAATGGTTTTGATCCTCCCAAAGAAGGTCTTGAGTTATGGGCAGTGCGCTTTTTTACTCAAAATCCTTCTGGATTTCGCGGTGGAGTTCAATGGTGGTTTGATGCAAGCAATGAGCAGAGTGGAGGGATTCATAGAGCACGTTATGATGCGAGTCATAGAGGTTTTTACTTTGGCTATGCAATGGGAGATTCTTTTTACCCAGTGATTGATGCGATAGTCGGTTGGGGAGAGCGGCGGGTGCAAATTTTTAGCGCTAGCCAAGATGCCGAGATCGAGGAGGACATTTTTTTTGCCCAGCCACAAGCAGGTTTTGAGATCAATTTTGGCGGCTT
>CAZZCP010000103.1:0-6626 GCA_964653235.1 uncultured Pseudobdellovibrionaceae bacterium
TAGGGTACTTTTTCATTGCTTTGTTCAATGCCAAGCCCTCATTGACAGAGTCTTTCATATCAGAAACTACGCCTTTTAGGGTGGGGTGTTCCACTTGATCTGCAACCGCTGCTAAGGCTTCGACCAGAGGAATATTGGCTTTCAGCAGAGTTGCAAGTTGTCGAGTAAACATGGCCATATCATTGACACCAACACCGCTGGCTGAGGAAGTTTTTTTCTTGTTTTTACTATTGGTCTTCTTTTTGTCTTTGAGGCTCTGAATGAACACGCCTTGTTTTTTTAGACGAATTCTTGCCGTCCGCATATTGTCGGCATCGATGCTACCTCTTACGTTCTTGCCGGCGCGATTGAGTCCGCGATATTCATAAAGTGGCATTAAGCATCCACCTGAGTTGAGTTCAAGACTTCTTCAATGGTTGTGATACCCATCAAGATTTTGCGAATTCCTTCACTACGAACCGTGACCATGCCCTGCTCGACGGCTTTCTTTTTGATACTTGAACCATCAACTTTTTGAAGAATCATTTGGCGAATTTCATCATTTACCATCAAGACTTCGGCAATATTGGTTCGGCCGCGATAGCCTTTTTGATTGCATTCATTGCAGCCAATGGCTTTGTAGATTTTCGAGCCGGCAATATCATCTAAAGTAAGGTCGAGACTTTTGAGCTCTGCATCTGTAGGAGTGTAGGGAACTTTACAATGTGGGCAAAGCACACGCACAAGTCTTTGTGCCATAACTGCTAATAGAGAAGATGAAATCAAAAAGGGTTCGCAGCCCATATCAATCAATCGCGGAAAGACCCCGGCAGAGTCATTGGTGTGAAGTGTAGACAAAACCAAGTGACCCGTAAGTGAGGCATTGATGGCAATTTCGGCAGTTTCATAGTCACGAATCTCACCGAGCATAATCACATCAGGATCTTGACGAAGAATGGCTCTTAAGCCGCTGGCAAAGGTCAAACCAATTTTAGAATTTACTTGTATTTGCCCAATGCCTTGAATCCTTTGCTCGACCGGATCTTCAACAGTGATAATATTTCGATTGGGGGCATTGATTTTATTTAGACAAGAATACAAGGTGGTCGATTTACCCGAACCGGTAGGCCCAGTGACCAGAATAATACCATAGCTGCGACCTAAAACATCATCCAAAGTATCTAAAAGTTCTTGGGGAAAGCCCAACTGATTGAGTTCTAAAATCACTGAAGATCTGTCTTGAAGACGCATCACGATTCTTTCGCCATGTGCGGTGGGCACGGTACTTAAGCGAATATCAATATCTTTACCGGCAAGTTTTAGTGGAATACGTCCATCTTGTGGCAATCTTTTTTCGGCGATATTGAGGTTTGCCATAACTTTGATTCTAGAGGTGATCGAATTTTGCAGTTTTTTAGGCGGCTTAAAAATATCATAGAGCTGACCATCAATACGAAAGCGAACCACCATTTCTCTCTCAAATGGCTCAATGTGAATATCTGAAGCTTTTTCTTTTACCGCACGAAACAAAAGGGTGTTTACCAATCGAATAACAGGAGCATCGTCGTCTCCTGCTTCGAGTAGATCAATAATAGGATCTTCTAAATCATAGTCGTCATCTTCGATGTCATCTAAGCCCTCAAGTGCAGCAGTTGATTTTTCATAAACCTTATTAATGGCATCTTGCAGGCGAGGGGAGGTAGTCACAATGGCTCGAGTTTCTTTGTTAAAATGGGCTCGCAAATCATTGAGTGCCTCTACGTTGAGTGGGTTTGAAATCAAAATGCTAACGTGACTTCCCTCATCTTTAAAAGGCAAAACCTCATGGCTTTTGGCATAGTTGATGGCGATATTTCGAATCAAATCGACTGAAATATCATTGATCGGTATGTCTTTCATATGAGCGATGCCAAGCTCTTTACAGACAATGGCCAAGGCCTCATCGGCATTCTCAGGATCTCTTCGATCAATTTCTTCTTCGATTTTGTAACCACCAGGAGATTGGCTCTGAAAGATAATATTGAGCTGATCTTGGTTCATGCTGGTGTTTTGAAGCAATAGGTGCTGAGCAGATGCCATAGTGAATAGTATAGAAGCAATTGGGGGGGCTCGCCAAGCCCTTGTTTACTGGTCTTTTGGGCAGTTGGGCAAAGATTGTAAATCCTCTCAAACTGCTCCCTTTTATTTCACTTTTTTCCGCAAATATAATCCTAGTTTTGATGATTTAGTATACTTGTCCGAAAATGCACTGAAATTTTAAGATTTTCGGACATAATAGTCTCAAATTTTTAGATATTTAACTGCTCTCGGACGGACGTCCGAAGTGAAATAAAAGGGAGCAGTTTGTGAGTAAAAAAAGGGCTCTCTCGAGCCCTTATGCTGTTTAGAGATCTTCACCTTCTTCAAAGTCTGAATCTGAAATTTCTGGTTCGGTGGGATCGAGTTCTTGCTCGCCACTCAGCTCATCAAAGCTCGATTCACCTTGAAACTCAGAACCATTTTTTGCCCGAGAAATCTTATCCATATATCGACCATATGGATCTCTACCTCCCATATTTCTTTTGATAAAGTTTAAGCGATCTTCAATCTTTTCATCTCGAAGCTCACGTGCATCAACAGGAGTTCGAACAATGGTCGGAGTAATAAACATGACCAAATTTCTTTTTTCTTTCTGATTCTGAGTCGACTTAAATAGCCAGCCAATGATGGGGATATCTCCCAAAATGGGAACTTTCTGTTCTTGATAATTCTCCGCTTCTCTTACCAATCCACCCAGAACCGCCGTATCTTTATTGGTAACCACAATATGTGTTTTCACTGTTCTCTCACTCGTAGTGATGGCATTCTGTGCCAGCGCCGATGCCGATTGCGCCTGTTCGCTAACAACCTGTTGCACTTGTTGCTCTAGCTCGAGTCGAACAAAGTCTGAGCCTGGACTAATTCGTGGTTTGATTTTCAATTTGGTACTGACTGGCTCTCGCGTTGGACTATTTACTGCCCCTGCCTGAGTCACAGTAGTGTCATTGGTTACCGGAACTCGTCGGCCCACTTCGATCTCAGCCTCTTCATTGTCGAGCACAGTTACGTTAGGAGTCGATAGTACATTGACGTCGGTAACTTGTTGCAAAAAGGTGATCAATCCAACGAGTGAAGTCAAAGTGATCGGTGAGCCTTGTCCAAGGTTCAAGGTTACATCCTCGCCGCTGCCAAAACCAAGAATAGCCCCTCCTGATGAGGAGGCAGGGTTGAGGAGTGATTCTAAATTGCCACCATCAAATCCAGCTCGCGAGACCACTTCACCTTCATCATTGGCCTGAAACTTAAAGTAGCTTGCGCCCCAAGATTTTTGACCTTGCGAGCTGATTTCCATAATGTAGGTCTCAACATTGACTTGGTTGCGAGGGATATCGATTTTTTCGAGCAGCGATTTTACCGATTCAAAATCTTGTCTTGAAGCCGTAATGATCAAGCTATTGATACTTTCATCGGCGGTGATTTGTACATCTGGGCCAAGCAGGCCTTGGCCTCCGCCAGCTTCAGGAGCATTGTTGTTTCGATTGTTATTGGTATTGTTTCGAGTTCCTGTTCGATCGGTCAAAACACGAGCGCCGCCTCTTCGATTGTTTTGATCATCGTTATTATTGTTTTGTTGCTGAGCCTGGGCAATGCCAGTTAAGATCTCGGCCACTTTCGCAGCTTCTGCATACTTCATGTAATAAACATAAACTCCGCCAGCATCGGCAGGATCAATACGAAAATCAAGCTTGGCAACCAGCTCTTTGATTTTGTCGATTCCCGCTTGGTTACCAACCACAATAATCGAATTGGTTCTCTCATCGGGCGTGACCAATGAAAGTGAAGTTGAGTTTCCTCCTTGATCGCCAGAGCCAAAGCGGCGAACACCAGATGAAAATCGACGTGAACGTCTACGGCTACTACTGCCACTAGAGTTGTCTTTATTGATGATTTTATCAATCAAATCGGCAATATCTTTAGCCTTTGCATGTTGAATGACAATTACTTCGAGCTGCTCTTCAAAGCCCGGAACATCTAGCTGCTCAATAATTCGCATTACCCTTTGAATGTTAGAACCATAGTCAGAGAAAATCAGTGAATTGGTAGAAGCATAAACCGCCATCTCACCATCTTTAGATGGAAGAATTCGCAAAGACTTTTGAATTTCAGCTGCCGAAATATGCTTGAGCTGTATGATTCTTGTAATCATTTGATCGGTGTCAGGTGAGTATTCCCCTGAGTAGGTATTGATTGAATCTCTTTGCGCGGCTCTTGCATTTTTGATCTTTAAAAATTTGCCTGAGGGAACAACCGTAAAGCCATTCATGGCAAGAGCGGTAAGAAAAGCTTTATAGGCTTCAGCTTTGGTAATTTGTGTGGGGGCAATAATAGTAATCTTACCTCGAACATTGGGGTCGATAATAAAATTCTTACCCGTTAATTCAGAGATCGCTTTCACCACATCAGCAATATCTGCATTGGGATAGTCAAAGCTTTCGATCA
The DNA here is from genome assembly GCA_964653235.1 of uncultured Pseudobdellovibrionaceae bacterium. Lineage (GTDB taxonomy): Bacteria > Bdellovibrionota > Bdellovibrionia > Bdellovibrionales > UBA840 > CAZZCP01. The sequence continues at coordinate 4,498 of CAZZCP010000103.1, forward strand.
ATTCAGGAAAGTTTTCATTTGTTATATCTTCTGCATCCGCTTCAGAAAAAGGAACTTTAGCACGTCTTTGTTTTAAAGAATCAAAGCCAGGATTGGCATTGAGTTTTGGGGATGAACCGCCACCGCGACTATTGGATCTAGAACCTGATCTATCTGTTCGAGCCCCCCTGGAGCGAGAAGCTCCTGAGTCTCTCTCAGAGTCAAAGCTTCCTTCTTCTTCACCTTGAAAAGTACCTGGAGGAGGGGGGGGAGGGTCATCTTGGGCATCATCCTGGGCCCAAACATTTATGCTGATTGCAAACAATAATACGATAATGAGTTTTTCCATAATCTCACCTTTATCTTTTGATTTTAAAGTACAATTCCTTTTCAATACCTTGGCGCAGGACCTGAACTTTAAAAAGATCCTTTTCTTTTACATCTAAATACAAGTTCATAGCTTCCATGGGAGATCCGATCTGATTTCCATTTACTGCAGTAACAATATCTCCTTTTTGCAAACCAATTTTTTTTAATAAACTTTCAGCCTCAAATTCGATAAATTGAAAACCTTGGAATTCATTGTTCTCAGATTTAAAACTAGGAGCCACTTGGGTCGAAGTGAGTATTTGTTCTATGTCTTTTAATTGCGAAGCTTGTACTTCTATGACATTGGATTCAGAGTCCATGGGAATCCCAATTTTTTGTATAAGATACCATGTGCCTAGAGCAAAGAGTGAGAGTGAAAACAAAAATAAAGCAATTCTCATCTTTTTCATCAATTGGTCACCGAATAGCTTAGTTCTTGAGATTGTCCTCCGCGGTTAACGCGAATTGAAATCTTGTCTGCATTTTTTAAATTTTGATACATTTCCATTGCTTTTTGCGGAGAATTTACTGCAGATCCATTGACGGCTTCAATTACATCATTTCTCTGGATTCCTAACTTTTCATAAATACTTCCTGGCTTTAAATCGAGAACCTTAAACCCATTGATTTCACCAGTAGCGGGATCTTTGTTAGGAACTGCTCTTGCTTGCTGTAAAACATCCGAGATATTATTGATATAGCTATCAATTGTACTTCTTGAAAGTTCAAATTGATTGTCGCCTTTTTTACGAACCTCTGAATCATCTTGAGGTTGTTGACGAGCGGATAGCCCAAAAGCAACCTTACCATCAACTTTAAGCTCAACATATTCGAGCCGGCCCGTATTGCTATTGCGAATAAAAGCTTTGCCGCGCTCTACTTTTAAGAGAGTCGCCATACTTTCGATATCATCATTGGGAATATAGGGTATGATCTTTGGTTTACCAGAATTGACCTGCATTGTAGCCACTGACTTTGCGGGATTGGCATGAACAATGGTCCCTAAAAGTTTTAATGGAAGTTGAGTAGGAACGGCTGGCCCGTCTACATTTTCAGACTCTTTGCTCTCTCCAATAGGATCGGGAATCACACCATCTGAATTAAATGGATTTCTTTGCGTGATCGCCGCATAGTTTTGTGTCGTTGAAGAAGTTTGGTTGCCAGTTGGCGCACTTCGTTGTGTTGGTGGAGCAGTTGATGGAATAGTTTGTACTCTAAAGGCTGTAGTGGCTAGATCAGCTGCTCCCATTCCAATTAAACTACCTATAATATAGGGATAGTATTTCTCAAGCGGGGGACGAGATATTGTTTTGGCGATTTTCATTGGCCCTGCCATATCGGCAGATTTTGAAGTAATCACTTCGGCTGCACTTGGACCAGAATCTTCAGGTGCATCAAACTCTGCACTCGGGTCTTTTGAGCTTAGTTTTGTAGTTTGCAAGCGCTGTCTAAAACTATCGATACCTGCTTGCAATTTTTCTTTAGCTTTGCTTCCAAGCTTTTTGATTTTTGATAAGCGATCGCTCACAATATATCCTTTGCTTTCATCCTGAAAAGCCAGTGCCCAAGCGGCACACCACTTTAAAAGTCTAACAAAAACTTAGACTTAGGGGCATATAAAAAGCATAGACCTGGGCTTTGGTTCGCGCGTTGGTAATATTTATAAAAGCTGCTTCCAGCGTAACAATAATAAACTGCTCCCTTTTGTTTCACTTTTTCTAATCCTCTCGTTTTTGTAAGTACTCAATTTTGGTCCTGTTCTTGCTTTATAAGCCCCCATG
>CAZZCP010000104.1:0-6349 GCA_964653235.1 uncultured Pseudobdellovibrionaceae bacterium
GTGCTGCAAAACTTCCCCATTTTAAATCAATCGATTTAGCAGCATCGAGCTCTTCAATCACAAAAAGAGAATTGGGTTCAACAATAATTTTTGAGCCATCAATCATATCGATTTCAAGTTCAGAATTCTTACCTGTGAAAATTCGATCACCCATAAAGAGTTTGTCACTTTTGTCTAGTTGAAGCCAAAAAGTATGCAGCGATGTTCTGCGACGAACGTCGTTACGCATAGAGGATATTTTACCCACCTCTAGCAAATTTCCACTGCCTTGACCAAAGAAACTCATTAAGAAAGAGTCTTCAATCAAGAGATAACTTGAAGAAGCAAAGAAAAAACTTGCCAGAATTACAATGAAAGTATCGGTTTTGTTTTTCATAAATTTTCTCAATCATTTATCGGTGATTTGAACAGAGTGTCGCAGCAATTATTCTATTTTTGGTCAAAGGTCCATCCGCTAAGAGGTAAAAAATGTCGATAGAGTAATGAAATCAGAGATTTATATGAAGAATTTGTCAATACAATACAAGCTCTTGTTCTTGCTCGTGTCTTTACCCATGTGTATGTTGGGATTGTATTTGCTTATTGCTTCACAAATTTTTGAAAAAGACAAACTCTCTTATATATATGACTCTTCTTCCAACTACACTAAATCAATAGCCAGCTCATTTCGCTCAGAGCTTGAGTTAATCAATGCACAACTTGAAGCCATTATCTATGGCTACAATCCTGATAGTGATAGTTTCTATTCAACGAGCAAGAAAATATTTGAAAACGATGAACAGCTGCGTGCAAGTTATCTGTATAGGCCCATCAAACCAGGCTTTTATCGCCAGTATGCAAAACTTGAAAAGGTGAACTTTAGCTCTTACATTGAGAGCCGTAAAGATGAGCTGATTGAAGCTTCCAGAAAAAATCCATTTATTTTTGAAATTTATAACGCCAAAGAAAAGCTCTATCTTTATGGATTTCGTTTTGGTGAATTAAGTGATCCCAATCATGGCTTCTTTTTTTCGATTGTACATCTTGAGAGAATGACCAATCTTTTTCGATCACAAGGAGCCTACAAGGTCTTTCTAGTCAATGCAAAAGGCAAAGATCTATTTCAAGAAGTAGAAACTAGCGAGTTAGATAGCATTGATTTTGTAGGTTTTATCGAAAATACTCGGCTGCCAGCAGGTACCTTTGAAGAACAACTAGGAGACCAAGGCAAATTTCTTTTTTCGTACTCTCAAGTTGGTTTGGCTGATTTAACTGTAGTCACAATGATCTCTGAAGATCAAGCCCTAGAGGCAGTTGAAGTATTGCTTGCAAAATCTTTTTTATTTTTTATCGCTCTGATTTCATTCTCCGTTCTGGTTAGTGTTTTTGCCTCTCGCGTTCTAGTGAGAGCTCTGCAAAAACTGGTGGCCGCCACCGCAAAAATTGCCCAAGGGGACTTTCATGCACGAGTAGAACTTAAGGGCAAAGACGAAGTTGGTAAACTCGCACATAGCTTTAACAATATGGCGAGCAAAATCGAGAATCTGCTTAAAGATCAAATTGAGAAAGCAAGGATGGAAAAAGAACTTGAAACTGCCAAAGCGGTTCAAGAGACACTGTTTCCTGAAACGAACTATGCTGGACAAAATTTTGAACTTACAGGTTTTTACCGACCTGCCTCTGAATGTGGGGGAGACTGGTGGTTCTACAATCAAGACAAAGACAAAATCTTTATCTGGATTGGCGATGCTACAGGTCACGGAGCCTCAGCCGCTCTGGTGACATCGGCAGCAAGATCAGCAAGTTCCATTATATCCATGATGCCCGATATAAGTCCGGCAAAAGCAATGAAGATTCTCAATCGATCTATCTATGATACTTCAAAAAGTAAGTTGATGATGACTTTTTTCATCGCCTCTATGGATTTAAAAACGGGCGAGTTGACCTATTGCAATGCCAGTCATGATCCACCTTGGATCATACCTGAAAAACAGGATGCACCACTCAAAAAGAAAGATTTGATTCCTCTGAATGAAGTTAACAATCGACGTCTTGGAGAAGCTCCGAATAGTGAATATGATGAGGTGAAGATTCAAATTCCCAAAGGGGCAAAGCTCTTCTTTTATACAGATGGAATCATGGATTTTACCAACCCAGAGGGACAGGTTTGGGGAGAACGAAATTTTCTCAAAGCCTTGATTCAGGTATCAGAAAGCACAGAGAATTCAGATGAGTTTGTGCAAAAACTCGAAGAATTGATCGAAGAATTTCGTCAAGGCGAAGCCCTGCTAGATGATATAACAATGGTGAGCTGCAAATGGAGGGATTCGGCATGAAGAAATCCAATGCAGCCCTCAAGCTACCAATTTGGTATGAGAAGTTTCAAGAGAAATGGCCTCAGGTTGAAGTCTTACACTCTTCGGAGTTAGAGACAAAAGTAGATTACTCAAAGCAAATATTGATTGCTGAAGATTGGTCGCCAAAAAGCATTTTAGAGAGTCATATGCAGCATTCTGGCCTGCACTATGTGTCGAGTGATTTAGCTTGCTTTGAAAAGAATGCTGATTTTGCAGCCCTTGCCCTAGATCAAAATATTTTCAGCCGAGCAGAAGAGCATTTTGCGGCCAAAGCTGTGAAGAAACATAATATTTCGTTTAGTTTAAGAGATGTTAAATCTAATATTCTTACTCAAGTAGAAAACCTTCTTCGAAATCAACAAGGTCACTCGAATCTATTGCCTGATTTGCTTTGTATTGCTGATGAACTGCTGATGAATGTTTTTTATTCGGCAAGTAAGAAGCCAAGTTCTAGCGATAAAGTTAAAGAGCATCAGTTTTTTGTTTTAGAAGACAACGAAGACATTGTGATCGGTACACGTGATCGCTTTGGCAGTCTCGATCTGCAAAAAGTGGCACAGAGAATGAATACTGTTTTTCAAGATGGTTTTGGGCAAAGCATTCGTTTTCAAGGCGGGGGAGCCGGAATAGGTCTTTCATTGGTTTTTGAAAAGTCTCAAAGTCTAGTTCTTGGAGTTGAGCCAGGTAAAGAGAGTCTTATATTCGCTGCATTGCCTCTGAGAAAAAGTCGCAAAAGAGCTCAACTTCAAACTAAGAATTTGCATATAATCACTAGAGGGGGAAACCATGTCCTTAAAGATTGATCAGAAAGAAGAAAATGGAAAAATTGAAATTCTTTTTCAAGGTCAGGTTGATGAAGATTCTGACTTTAGCAATCTGCAAGTACAAGAGGGTAGTTATTTGATCATCAACTGGGGTGAAGTCTCATCCATTAATTCTTGTGGAATCCGTGAGTGGATTCGCTGGTGTAAGACTTTACCAGGTATTGAAAAAATGGAATTTCACAAGTGCCCCAAGGTAATTGTAGACCAAATGAATATCGTCGATGGTTTCATTCCACAAGGAGCTGTTGTAGAGTCTTTTTATGTTCCTTACTACAACGAAGACAAAGACTCTGTAGTGCTTAAACTCTTTGAAAAAGGGGTTGATTTTGATGATGGAAAAGTCAACCCGCCCGAGGTGATTGAGGTCGAAGACGGAGAGGCTGAGATTGATGTGGTTGAGCAGAAGTATTTTAAATTTTTAAAATAACTATTCGACCACGCAGCAGTTTCGACCCATTGCCTTCGCCGCATAAAGATTCTTATCTGCTTTTTCGATCATCTCTGTCAATTTATCAAAAATATCTTCTTCTTTAGGGTCAACAACACAGGCTCCAAAGCTAGCCGTTACTGCAAGATGTTTGTCATCATCTAAAAGCATAGGAACTTTTGTTTTCTCAAGCATCTTTCGAATTCTTTCACAGGTATCTCTTAAGCTGTTCGTATCAACATGTGCAATCAGCATTACAAATTCTTCTCCGCCATATCTTGCAATAAAATCAGTATTTCGAACCGTCTTGTTTAAGGTATTTGCCACTGTTTTTAAAGTCAGATCACCTTGTTGGTGTCCATAGCTATCATTAAACTTTTTAAAATGATCGATATCGCAAATAACCAAGCCAAATTTCCATCGCTTTCTTTTGCATTTCTTTATGAAATCAGGAAACTCCAATTGAAAAGCACGAAAATTGTAAAGACCTGTCATTTCATCGGTCAAAGCCATCTCTTCGGCTTTTTCTCTGTCAGATGCCTCGCTCTTGTACTTTTTCTCTAGTTCTCTTTCAAGACTGACATCATGAAAGTACAATACATAGTGATTGGAGTTCATACTGGTGTTCGGAAAAGGCTGTAATGAAATTTGAACATGACCTTCTGAGCCACCTTTGGTTGTATATGAAACTTCTTTTACTCCTGTGGGTGAATCTTTACCCCAAGTTCCACCTGGCATGCAAAATAAGTTTTTGTCATCAAATTGAATAAAATCATAGATTTTCTTACTCGATTTGATTCTTCGAACCGAAACACCCAAGCGATTTGCAGCTGGCTCATTGGCGTACAATACGTTCTTTTCATCATCAAAGATTAAAATTCCATCTAAAAAAAAATCAAAATAAGAGTAGTTTCTTGTATGACTCATTGGCAATTTTGACAAGATAGAATTAGCAAAAATAGCCTCTAGTGAGCGTCCTTCTGCTTCAATAATACGGGGAATTTCATCGGTATCAGACATTTCTTCACTCACATAAAGTTCACTTTTGCTGATGTCTCCATCCGAATACTCAAAATAAAAACTCGCAATCTTGCCTTTAAAATTCGATAGGTTGAGTTTGCTCAGTAAATCCATTGATACTTCATACAATACCAGATCATTCTTTAAAGAGAGATCACAGAATTGCTTCAAACACTCAGGGCTGTGTTGATAAAGACTGCAGTCAATCAATAAAAGTTCATCTTTTGGACTTTGTTTGAGAAAGTCATGAATGCATAAATAATCTGTCTTTTTTTGTAAAGCAGAACTCATAAAAGCTTTATCGGAAAAAAAATGATTTAGAATCTAAAACCTAAGTTGAGTTTTCCTAATATTAGGCTCGCAGCTATGGCAGAATCTCGGTCTTCAGGGCGAAAGTTAAAATTAAGAAGACTCAAACTTGGACCAAAGTAGGTCTGTGGACTAAAGTAGATATAAAAATTCAAGTCAAATGTAAAGGTACCACCAATTTCGGTATTATCTAAAGCTCCAACATAATAGTTTAGGCTACCGGTAAACTTCTTTGGGTATCGAAATAATGGGATGACCTCAAAAATTTTATCGACAATTCGAAAGGGGCGAGACTGCCAAAAGAAACCCACACCCATTAGGTTTGCTTCATTGCCTTTGTAATTAAGATCGAGCAAGCTGTATTGAAGACCAAGCCAATCTTCTCCGCGGCTCCCATTGTGTAAAAGTTTGTACTGTACTCTAGCATCAATGTATTCAATACTGCTCTCATTCGTTACAATATCAATAGCATTCTTATTTTCAATAATAGTTCTGTAGTAACGAGAAAATATTCCCCATCTTTGTTGTGAAAAAGTCTTGTTTCTCCAGCCCAGAATACTTTGAAACCAAAAGCTAAAATCAACATTTGCAAACAATTGAAATTCGGTAAAATTTAAAAAGGGGCCAGATATACTTGATTCAATCGACATAGGAAAAGATCGATAGATATCTAAGTAGGCTAGAAGATCTTTGTTATTTTTTTTGTATTTAATTTCAATTTTATTATCCTGCCCTTTCTCTAAATCAGTAAAAAACAACATATCTCCTTCTAGCTTTGGCTTTACAAATTTTAGATCTTTTTTTTCTTTTGGAAAGACTCGAAATGACCACCAATAGGTATCGAGAAGATGTTCATCCTTTAGTTCTAGTCGATCTTCTTTTTCAGGAAGATAATTAGACTTCCATAATATCTTTTTATAGAGTCGAAGTTGATTTTCACTCAAGATTTCAAAACGATAGGATTTTTCTTTGATTGGCAATTGCTTTTTCCAAAAAATTTCATCCTCTTTGGGCTCAATAACATTTTTTGGAATTAGACCTTTTCCAAATAAGGTGAGAAATTCATTTTCTTTATAGTAATCTACAATTTTGAATTCAGGGGGAGTGATTCTCCACTTTATTTTAGCTTCATCTTTAAATTCAAACTCAATCAAGATGCTTTTATCTCGAATGTACTTTCTCGATTTTTTTCTTTTTTCTAATTTACTGTTTATCAGCATTTTATATGAAGAGAGCTGAAAACTATCAGTAAAAGAAGGGGAGCAAAATTGAAAGTCTTGAATTTGAGATTTTAAATATAGACAATAGCGAAGGGTTTTTTTATTAAGATCTTCTGTATCAAATGGGATTCGCAAGTAACGAGTTTTAATAATACTTAAGCTTCCAGATTGATTTACATCACGATTTAGACTTTGTATACTTGAAAAACGATG
>CAZZCP010000105.1:0-3112 GCA_964653235.1 uncultured Pseudobdellovibrionaceae bacterium
CCTTTTTGACCTTGCTGAAGGTTCTTGCGGTAAAAGGCATTGCTCTCCTCTGCCGTTGAAAATCCAGCATACTGACGAATGGTCCAGGGTTTTTGCGCATACATCGTAGGGTATGGGCCTCTTACATAGGGCGCCTCTCCGGGGATTCCGCCTAAATGTTCAAAGTCTTCTTTGAAATAGCAATTAAAAATTTCAATGCCCTCGGGGGAACTCCATTTTTTTTCTTGGCTATCAGAGGCTTTTCTTTGGTGAATTTCGATTTGCTCAAACTTGGGTCTCATTGAGTAGCCTCCCATGCACGGTAGAAGCTTTCAAAGCTCTGAATTCGATTGCTCTTTACGTGAATGCATTCTTGATTTTCAAGTTTGCCAACAAAGATATGCAAATAGGCTGGATGTTCTTTCAATAGCTGTGGAATATTCTCATAGGCAGAGTCTGCGCCGCAGATACAGAGAATTTTAGATCGGCTCTCTTCTTTGGCTAAGATTCCCCCAGTGAGCCAAAAATTTTCGGCAAAAACTTTTCTTTGGTGATAGCTTGCGGGCTCGCCCAGATAGAGCATTTTTATCTCTGGGCGTTTTCCTGTTTCTTTGCAAATGGCATCGCTTTTTTGCCAAAAGGCCTCAAAGTCTTGGTCAAGATAAAAGGCATCTTCTGCTTTTGGCTCTAGCGGCGCACTGTCTTGCGAGAACTCATTCACAGAGGTGAGTCTCTTTCTGTTGGTTTGAATATTTTTGAGTGTGAGCTTTTGGTTTTCTTGTAAACTGGCAAAAAAAGAATCTTGGTTTTTTTTCAGCCCGCCTTTTGCTTCCCAAGTTTTTAGGTCTTGCAAAACTCGATCGGCAATTTGCTGGGTTAGAGCTTCTATAAAATCAGAGCCCTCCGCGGGGTCTTGCACAAGATCTAGGTGGCTTTCCATCCACAAAATGTTTTGCATCTGAATTTGAAATCTCTGTGAGGGGCATTTTTCTTGCGGGTTTCGCAAATCAAAATCTTCGCTTAAGATTGCATGTGCTCCCCCCAAAGAGGCGGCAAAGGCAGAACTGGTGAGTCTTAAGAGATTGACCCAGGGGTCACGGCGCGAGAGCATTCTTTTTGCGCTTTGAGAGAGGATGCGAAGTTTTGATGTCTCTATACCATAAGCTCTTGTGAATTCGGGCCAAATGAGCTGCAGGGCTCTGAGTTTTGCAATTTCAAAAAAGAATTGGGTTTCGCATTGAAGTGCGAGCGAAAAATCTTCTAAAAACTCGGGCTTTTCTTCTCGATCGATCATTTCAACCGTGGCAAGCAAAACATAAAGCAATTCTTGAAGCCCATTGGCACCCATTTGATAGATGTCGGAGCTCTGTATGCCTGGCCGGTGAAGGGGCGACTTTTGATAGCGAAGCTTTAAGTTTCCATAGAAAACCGAATTTAAGTCTTGCAAAGATATGTTTTGCTCCTCAATCACTCTTTCAAAACTTGGATTCTCTTGAAAAAAGTGAAAGCGCAAAATCTTGCAATCGACCTCTTTTAGAATTTGTCTTAGGTCTTTTTGTGTATCGACAAGCAAGGCTGAGGCCCCCAGCGATAGCGCATTCATTAGCTCTTTTGGGCTGGTTTTGTCGTGAATACGAAATGCGATATCCCATGCTTGCGAGCGAAAATGGGGCAAATGCTGCGCTTCTTGCTTTTCGTAGAGGGCTTTGATTTTAAAGTCTTTTAAGATTTCTTGGTTTGAAATCGAAAACAAGCTGTTTTCATCGATGGATTTCTGCCAGTCTTGATAGCTGCGACGCAAAAATTGATTCTTCATTGGGCAAGCATCCTCTATAAGGCAAAACTTGTCAATTTTCTGCTATGGTATTAAAAATACTAAAAAAGGAGGCTTTATGAAAAGCTTAATCTTACTTCTCACATTGAGCTCGGTGGCATTTGCGGGCCAAGTTTGCCAATACGACAATACCCAGGTGCATTGTGCGGGTTGCGAGAGCAATCTTCAAAGTGGACTTGCCGAGGTAAAGGGCATTCAAAAAGTCGCAGTCGATCTCAGTACCAAGGTGATTAGTGTGACTTTTGATGAGAAGGAGCAAAACAAAGATTCTGTTTTAGAGGCCATCAAAAAAACAGGTTATGACAAAACAACTTTTAAAAGCTGTTCAAAAGCAGACAAAAACTCATAAAGCTTTTCACCAGTAAAGAAAGGCCTTAGTCTTTGACTATGACAAAGGCCTTTTTAGTGCTGGGCAACCAGCTGTTTGACCCGCAATATATTCTCAAAGATTACAAAGATCACAAAGATCACAAAGATTCTGTATTCTATATCTCTGAAGACATTGAACTTTGCACCTATCATTCATTTCACAAACACAAGATTTTTTTCTTTTTAGCCAGCATGAGAGAATATGCTGCTGAATTGAAAGAGCAAGGCTATCGAGTTCATTACCATGAACTTTGTGAGGACAAAAAAAGCTATGAAGAAAGACTGCTGTCTTTTTTAAAGTCTCAGAAAATAAAAGAGGTCAGTCATTTTGAAATGGAAGATAGTTTTTTTGACAAAAGAATCCGCTCCCTTTTTCGAAAACATCAAATCGAACAAAAGATTCTAGCTAGCCCGATGTTTTTAAATACGCAAGAGCAGTTTCAAGACTATTTGGGCTTGTACAAAAAGCCATTTATGAAGAATTTCTATGAGCTCAAGCGAAAAGAAATGCAGATCTTGGTCGATACAAACTCAAAACCCCTTGGCGGCAAATGGAGCTTTGATGCCGAGAACAGAAAAAAGTTTCCAAAAGATATATCTATCCCTACCCTGCCCTCGGTGACTGCTCATAAAAAGCATGCCGACTTAAAGTCTCTGATTGATCGTCTTTTTTCAAAGCATCCGGGAGATCTAAAAAATTTCTATTTGCCCATCACCCGCAGGGAATCTGAAAATTGGCTCAAAGATTTTTTAGAACATCGACTGGCTCAGTTTGGCGTCTATGAAGATGCCATCTCAAGTACAATCGATTTTGGTTTTCACTCTTTGCTAAGTCCCCTATTGAACATTGGTTGGCTCACTCCAAAGCAGGTTTTAGATCACACTCTAGACTATTATCAAATGAATGAAAAAGAGTTGCCCTTAAACTCG
>CAZZCP010000105.1:3122-6148 GCA_964653235.1 uncultured Pseudobdellovibrionaceae bacterium
TCGGTCGAGGGCTTTGTTCGGCAGATCATGGGCTGGCGTGAGTTTTTGCGCGGAATCTACCGAGAATTTGGAGACAAAGAGAGCAAAGCCAACTTTTTTCAACATCGGCGCAGAATGAATTCAAATTGGTATAGCGGCACAACCGGCATAGCAATACTCGATGCTTCGATTCAAAAGGCAGATCGACTCGCCTACTGCCACCACATAGAAAGGTTGATGGTCTTGAGCAATTTTATGCTCTTAGCAGAAATTCAGCCCACAGATGTATACAATTGGTTTATGGAGATGTTTGTTGATTCGAGCGATTGGGTGATGGTGCCCAATGTTTTTGGCATGGGTCAGTTTAGCGATGGCGGAATCTTTGCCACCAAACCCTATGTTTGCGGCTCGAACTACCTACTAAAGATGAGTGACTTCACCACGGGCGACTGGACCGAGGAGGCAGACGGTCTCTACTGGCACTTTATTTATAAAAACAAAGATTTTTACTCCTCCAACCCCCGAATGGGCTTTGCTGCCAAAACTCTAGATCGCATGAATGTTGAGAAAAAAAAGAAGCTTTTTGCCGCGGCAGAAAGATTTATCGAAAGAAACACGCACTAAAAGCGGGAGTTTAAAATCTGTATGGCCTCGCCGTGGGCCATTTTCATTTCTTCAAGAGATATTTTTGTGGGCAGGCGATCTCGCAGGATCAATTCGCCATCGACCACCACGTCTTGTACCTGAGAGGCATCTGCAGAAAACAAGAGATTGGTGGCAAGATCAGTGATAGGCTCTTGGGTGAGATGGGGCTCAATCACCACAAAGTCGGCTTTAAAGCCCGCATCGAGTTGCCCCAGCTCTTTGTCATACAAAGAGTAGGGAGTAGTTAGCAGCATCTGCCAAATCTCTTGGGCTTTGAGTTCGCTGCCGATTCGGTCTTTGATACATAGGCTTGCGAGCCTTGCCTCTTGCCAAAGGTTGGCCGAATCATTGCTCGCTGCGCAGTCACTTGCCAGCGTGACTTTGAGTTTGTGTTTTAAAAAGGCCTCGATGGGCGCTAGCTTCTCAAACAAAATCTGTGAGCTGGGGCAAAAGGCGATATAGGTATTTTTAAGCAGTCTTAGATCTTGCTCATCGACATAAATACAGTGCGCCAGTTGGGTATTGGGGCCGAGAGCGCCAAGATGATCGAGCCATTCAATCGGGCTCATTTTGTATTCTTTTTGGCAGAATGCATATTCCTCAGGCCTTTGCGCCGCGTGCAGGTGAAAAGGCAGCTGATTTTTTTTGGCAAAATCGAGCATATCAAAGAGCAGATCATCGGTAATGGTATCACAAGCATGCGGGCATATGAGCGGCCTTATGCGGCTAGAGTACTGCCAGTTTGCAATGTCTTCTTTGTTGGCATCCCAGCGATCATAGCCCGTCTCTGGAAAAGTTCCGCCAATGTTAGAGATGCTCTCACCAATAAAGGCCCTTAAACCCAGGTTCTCAAAGGCATCGATCGTGCCTTTGTAGTAAAAATAGTGATCGATAAATGAAGTTGTGCCAGATCTTAGGCCTTGCAAAAGATAGGGGTAGCTTAGCCCTGCCATTAGCTCTTGAGATAAAGATCTCTCACGTACAAAAAAGAACTCCTCGAGAATCTCAGGGTGGTAGTGAGTTACATCCCTTAAAAAAGTCATTGCCACATGCGCATGCGAGTCGATCAAACCGGGCAAAATGATTTGGCCGTTCAAATCATAGCTTACGATTTGCGGCAAAAGATCTTCTTTGTTGTAGGTATTCAAAATTTTTTGATCTTTGATTTCAATGGCAAAAAAACTCTGCTCAAAGAAGCGAGCATTTTTAATAATATAATGACTGGGAAGCTTTTCAGGAAGCCTAGACATTTGTAAAGGCCCCATTTTGCGGGGCCTCAGAGAGCTTAGTTTCCGACGTTAAAAGGAAAGCTAAGGTTTACCGTTAAGAAGTTTTCTTCGTATTCGGGTGAAATAGAACCACTTAAACCTGTTTGTACATCTTCTATTTCATCATAAGTATACATATGGTACTCAATACCAAGAGCGATGTATTCTACGATGTTGTAACCAACTCCTAATGAAAATCCTGTTCCACTGTATTCATTGCCAGCACCAGCGCTGTCAGTGATTTCAGCAGTTTTCTGAAAGGCATAGGCCAAATAAAAGCGAAAACTCTCGGGCATAGAGTAACCAATTAGAACGCCTAAATTGGTACCCTTATAATCAAATTCTGTTTCTAAACTACTTGAGGTTAGAGTAGTTGTTCCACTATCTAAAATATATCTAGCAGCAACCATCAGTCCTTCACTTGCTTGATAGCCAATCCCCAATCCATACATTAAGGTATCGATCTCATACTCAATAGGTGGATTAGTGGCAAATTCTCCATCCGCAATCACCGGATAGGCCAACATCGGCTCCAACAATAAACCAGCATGGGCTCTGCCCATCATTAAAAAACCAATTAAGAAAATTGCAATTGCTTTCATCTTATAAACTCCTTGTTTTATGCTTAAATCATATTTCACAAGAGAGCTTTGGCAATTCTTCTTTGCTTGCTGACGCAAACTGTTGCCAGCTTGAATTGCAAAAGATCTCTTCATTCCTGCTCATCATATGAGCAGATTGCAAAATGCCAGAGCGAAAAAACAAAAAAAACTTCAAATCTAAGGCGTTGAATTTCATCTCAAAAACATAGACCATAGGCCGGTAATGAAATCGATCTGCTTTATATTTTTTCTCACTCCTATCGCTTTTGCCTTTGAGCTCAGCCCCGAATACCAGAGCTTTTTGCCCACTCGTGCGCCGAGCACAGAGAAGATCAAGAAAATCGATTCTGAGTATGCCAGTGACTACATCACCTATCTCTACCCCATTGAGCAAGAATTTGCCTTCTTAGATGCGCAAAGGTCTTACCAGCTCAGTTTGGGCAGTATTGCCTCTAAAGAGTTTCTCTACCACAGCCGCTTTAAACTCGAAGAGCAGCTCTCTGAGTCGGTGGGTTTTGAGTTTTTGTATCTA
>CAZZCP010000106.1:0-3174 GCA_964653235.1 uncultured Pseudobdellovibrionaceae bacterium
AGGTCGGGGGAGCATGCGGGCCCAAGATCAGTGTTTTTGTCTTCGATAGACTTACTTTGAAAGGCAACTTCACTACAGTTTTGATAGAGCACAACAGAAAAGAGCGGTAAAAGCGCCGCCATAAATCTTAGTTTTCGCATCAAAGCCATCATACAACCTACCTGAGAATGTCTCGTCTTAGGTCATATCGGATCTTGCTGTTTTAACTTTATACATGAGTCAAAGATTTGTTTATTTTGCCATCAGCTAATAAATGTGGCTTAATTTGAGACGAGTTTCATTCAGGAGAATCATTTATGAGGTTTTTTTTCATTGTTGGTATCTTTGCTCTACTCACATCATGTCAATCATCCAGCAAACCGAGCCCTGCATTGAGCAATGAAATTCCCGAAATGAGACATGGATGGACCTTCTTAACAGGTCCTAAACCCACCAAAGTGTATCAAAGCAATTTAGACTCGATTCAAAGAGGAGAAAAACTTTTTAGCAAGCACTGTGCCCGCTGCCATGGTCTTGATGGCAAAGGCGATGGCAAAGATGCAGAAATATGGCAGATCTACCCAAGCAATTTAACAGAGCTGCCAGATACTCATTCTAAGCCGTATTTGATCTTTCAAATCAACAAAGGCAAAGCAGGTATGCCACGCTGGCAAAACCTTCTGAGCGATCAAGAACTTGTCGATTTGAGCAGTTACATTCGCCATCTAAGTCGGCAGAAGAAATGAATGCCCTACCCAAAAATCCACGGATTCAGTTTTTAGGGGCTGCAAAAACAGTAACAGGCAGCAAAACTTTGATCACAGCTTTTGGCAAAAAAATCCTGATCGACTGTGGTTTATTTCAAGGCCCGAAACGCATTCGAGAGCTCAATTGGCAAGAATTTGATGGCGCATCTGAAATCGATGCGGTCATTCTGACCCATGCCCATATCGATCATTCTGGATATTTACCAAAGCTAAGCAAAGAAGGTTTTTCTGGCCCTATCTATTGCTCTCATGGGACTCATGACCTTTGCCAAATCATGCTTCCTGACTCAGCCTATTTGCAAGAAGAAGATGCAAGGTTTGCCAATAAAACGGGGCACTCTTCACACTCTCCAGCTCTTCCTCTATACAATTCTCGTGATGCGCAAAAGGCGCTCGAGCTTTTTGTGCCTTTAGATCAAGACGAGTGGCATGAGATCTTTGAGAATATTTCTCTTAGGCTCTTGCGCTCGGGCCATATTTTGGGCTCCACATTTGTACAGCTTCGTTTTCAACTCGATCACAGATCAAGTATCATTACCTTTAGTGGTGATATTGGCAATGGTCGACAAAATGTGATCAAGGGCCCAGTTTCGATTATCGAAACCGACTATCTGGTGATGGAAGGTACTTATGGTGATCGTGCGCAACCTAAAGTGGACCCATCTATCGAGCTCGTCCGCTTAATCAACAAGGTCTATAAAAACCAAGGTGTTTTAGTCATCCCTTCATTTGCTGTAGGGAGAGCACAAGAAATTTTATTTTTGCTTCGTAAGTTAGAGAAAGAAAAGAGAATCCCCGAGATACCTGTTTATCTCGATAGTCCTATGGCCGTTGAAGCCACCGAGATCTATATGAGGCATATGGACGATTTAAGAATTACAGCAGATCGTGAAGGCTTGATCGAACCTTTGTGCTCGCATTGCTACACTGCGGTTCAGTCTCCGGATGATTCGATGCTACTTTGTATGCAAGATGGACCAATGGTAGTTGTTTCTGCTGCCGGTATGTTATCTGGAGGAAGGGTACTTCACCATCTCAAGGCAAGATTGCCGAAAGCAGAAAACGCAGTTCTCTTTGTAGGTTGGCAGGCTGAAGAAACCAAAGGACGACTTCTCAAACAGGGCTTACCTAAAATACGAATTCACCACCAAGAGGTAGATGTCGAGGCCGAAATAGCAGCCATTGATAGTTTATCTGCCCATGGTGATACTCAAGATATCATTGAATGGATCAAAGGCATTGAAAAAGGTCCAAAGAAAGTCTTTCTCAATCATGGCGAAGAATCGGCACTTAATACTTTGGGCTACCGTTTGAAGTATGAATTAGGACTCAATATCAGCATTCCCAATTTTGAAGAAGAGTTTGAACTGAATTAAGAGTGATTTGAAATCACTTTCAAAATACATTCGTGAGCTTTCGAAATTTTATGCATAAAAGAGGGCTCATGGGGTATAAAATGAAAATTGGGATGCTTTTGCCAGGCTTCTTTTAAACGGCGATCGAGTTCAATGGCTTCTTTGAGCGATTCTGATCGCACGGGATTTCCACCCTCTATTTCAATATCACCAACAGCAGCTGTTTCTAAAAAAACGACAGCATCATAGCGGGCAAACTCACTGTCTAAATCACTCTGTAACTCATGAAAAAAATCTTGCATTCCATTGGGCCAATAGACCGAGCTATCGACGGTGCCTCTATCACAGAGCAAAGTTCTGTCTGGATAGGTTGCTGCTTGTACATCCTCTAAATTTCTTTGCACATGATAGATTGCTTTTTGTGTCGCGCGAACTGCAAACTCTATAGAGTATCTGGGAAAGCCACCCGAAAACAGCATTGTGGCCGCCTCGGGTACAATCACAATGCTGTCACCAATTTCTCGGCGAAGAAGCGCGGCTGCGGTGGTTTTTCCGGCTCCAGGTCCACCGGTTAAAGCAATACGACAGGCTTGTTGCATAATCTCCTCCAGTTGGAAGGGTACTTGAAAATAGTATTAGCTGCTCCCTTTTATTTCACTTTTTTCTCTTAATTCCATCCTAATTTCGATGATCTAGGTTGATTGTCCGAAAATGCATTAAAAATTCAAAGTTAGTAGACAGAATACACAAAAGATTTTAACTACTTATTTACTTTTGAAGGAAGATGGGAAGTGAAATAAAAGGGAGCAGTTGTATCTTTTTTCTAGAGATGGAAAATAATGCTTGCGCAGTTAGTCATACGCATATAGGTAAATTAATTGGTAGAAAAAAAGGATGAAAAATGTACATAGTTTTTTTGTTATCAATATGGATGTTGTTTTCTTTTGCTCATGCCCAAGATGAAGTTGGTTTTGAGTCACGTACCCAACTTGAGAGTGATTTTGATTGGTCTAAGGCTTTGCAACCATCTCGGTTGAGTTATTTCAGTATTTTATGGGGACCCAGTGTAAATG
>CAZZCP010000106.1:3184-5596 GCA_964653235.1 uncultured Pseudobdellovibrionaceae bacterium
AGATGGTCAAGATATCTCAGGGGACGGTCTGCGCGAAGAGCATACTGTTGAACTTTATAATGAACTCATTGTCGATTGGAAGCTATCTGACCACTGGAGAGCTGTAGCCATTCCCAGGTATACTTTTTACACGAATCCACAACCAGGTAGCACAGATGCGGAGTGGTTGAGTCCAGTTTTTGGAATTATTGGCAATTTTTCAGGAGAGAACTGGTCGGCTCTTTTTCAAGTGAACTCTATGGTTCCTGAATTGAGAACGGCTGAGGCTGAAGAAGAAGGTCTGAGTTATAATCCTGGTGGCTTTAATGCCTTTACTTATAATTTTAGTCCTACTTGGTCTGCGGGGATGTGGTTTTGGTACCGCTTTCAATTTTTTGATCGAGAACCTGATGATTCGAGTGATCGATTTGCTACATTTTTTGCGCCTATAGTGACATACAATATATCAGATAAACTAGGCAGTGCTTCTATTTTTTACCAAGTCAATGGCAACACCCCTGTAAGTAGAAATATTCAATTTACTCAAGATGATAGTTTGAATTTGCTCTACTCGATTCGAATCGCCAAAGCCTTGATGCTAGAGCCTATGCTCACTCTTTATCATGCCGAAGATTATTCCCCCGATCGAGCGCAATTCAATATGTGGATCTCAGGGCAGCTTCTCTAATCTAAATTGAATGGGCTCAAAGCTTTGTCATTGAGTTCTCTAAGAGAAGCACAAAGTTTTTCTTTCTCTACACATTCTTGAAATTTCACAAAGGGCTCACATTTTTGCCAAAGTCTTTGAATCTGATGGTTGTAGTCTGCCAGTTCACGAAAACTTTCTTGGGCCAAAAGATTATCTCCTGAGCCATCATCAAAAAGAAAGTTTGGTTTTAAGTCTACTCTAAGACTCGGAGACCAATATTGAAAGTTTAGATTCAAGTTGCGAAAGAGAAAGTAAAATTGCTCGATTCTTTGAGCATTAAAAAAGCGAAAATCCAACTCAGGATTCTCAATACCAAACAATCCTTGTGAATACTCCTGTAAGTACTGTAACCAGCTATGAACCAAATTGATCTCGGCGTAGAGTTCGCTTTGACTTTGAGCTTGTGACAATCGCAGATTTCGCTGTTGTGTTTTCGGAAATAGCTTCTTATAATCAGCCTCTTTACAGCTTAGCGCCAGCAACAGCGAGGCTTGGTAGGCTTTGAGATCTTCACTGGTAAACAGCTCTCTTAACACTTTGGCCATCCACTGCGAATTTACCACATAGGTGATTCGGCTAAATTTAGGCCCTACATTTTCGTAAGAATCACTCAAGTAGCGGTAGCGTTCGGCCAATTTTTTTCTTTGCCAAAAATCATCAAAAGCTTGTACTTCAAATGGGTGTGCTTTCTCTCTTGTTTCTGGAATATATAGACCTGGCCAGGTGTTAGAGAGCTCCCATAGAAAATTTTGTTGCTTGTGACAAGCCATGCAAACTACAGGGTTGGATTCTGAAAATTGATAGCGAATCAGATTTGAGAAATTACCGTCATCTTTTGGAAATTTCACAAAGCCAAACTCAAATTCTTTTTTCTTTGCATTGAATTCAATAAACTCAAAGCTATCATAGCCAGCCAAACTGGGGTGTCCACCAAAGGAAGAGATCATTACATCTTCACCAATTTTCACTGGGTAGTGACTTAAGCTGATTCTTGGATAATGAATCGAGCCATTCCCCAAAGCACGTGCAACAAACATGGCAATCCAATTATCACGGTAGCTAATAGGGAGATAAGATATCAGCTTATCAACCGTATCGATATCTTTACAGTTTTTGACGAGGTCTTTGAGCTTTTGAATGCTCATTTTTTCGTAAAAAGGCATTGAACAAGTATTGGCGTAAGCCATGCCTTGTAAGCAAATCAAGATGATAAGAATTCGTTTCATTTCCCCTCCGCAGGGATGAACTTAGTTCTTTTTTTTATCTGAATCTTCAAAAAACAGGCATTGCAAGCGAAATGAAAAAAATAATATTCTTTGTCTAAAAAAATGGGGAAAAATTTTGAAGTACCGATGTATTTTGATTCGGTACTTCAAATAAGACATTGCGATTTTAATCTAAAAAGGCTTCACACTCATTGGCTATTTGATCGGCCAAAGATTGCGAGATACTACCTTGAACAGGACAGTTTTCGACATACTCTTTTTGTTTTGGCTTGTAATAAAGACAAGTTGTTCCTGCTTCAAGAATCACTTCAATAAAACTTGCTCCTTGAGATTCGAGTCTGTCTACGAATGCTTTTAGACTTCTTTGTTGAAAGATATAACTTAAATTATCTGAAAGTTTTCTTAGAAGTTCTCTGCGCTCTGAGACCTTTTCTGGGTCGTCATTGGTTAGGCCTGGTAAAAGATCAGATCTTGGGTTGATACAGCTGCGATTGTATA
>CAZZCP010000106.1:5606-6080 GCA_964653235.1 uncultured Pseudobdellovibrionaceae bacterium
ATAAAGATTGAGAGAACAGATTCACATATTCATTCATTTTTTCTTTGATATCAACACAGCTAAAGTAGCCTTGTTCTAGCGTGGTGATTCCATAAGCTCCAGATGCTGTTTTTTCGATATCACTGACTGTGTAGGTCTTGCCGGTTTCATCTAAAGAAAAACTAACATTGCGAACACTATGTCCAGAACTGTTAATGCATCTCGTTCGAGAAACTTTGATTTCCCCTTCGCCAAGTTCGACACCATTGTATTGGCAAGCAAGGACCATTTCTTGAAGTTCTGGTAATAGATCAACTCCATTGCCAGTGTAGTGCTCACCGCAAGCAATGGCTCGGTTGTAAAATGAGAAAATGAGAAATAAAAAAATTAGTATTTTCATAACTATTCCTTATATATGTTGGTTTCGCATTTAAACTACATTAGCTGCTCCCTTTTGTTTCACTTTTTTCAAGAGATTGCATCGCAACTTCAATG
>CAZZCP010000107.1:0-5873 GCA_964653235.1 uncultured Pseudobdellovibrionaceae bacterium
TAGGCAGAGGTCTGCAAAACCTTCTACATCGGTTCGAATCCGGTCGCCACCTCCAGATTTTCAAAGCGACAGCGAAAAAATCCAAAAACGGTCCATTCCGGAGACATCGTTTACAGTTTATTCCGGAGACATACTTTACACTTTTTAACTCAGTTCAATTAGGTCTATAAATTGCTCCGAAACTTCGGCTCTATCATTTTGGCGACGAATTTTTTTAGAGACTTTCTTGGCATCCTCACGATATCCCCAAAAGCCTCCTCTATTTTTGGCTCCGCTGTGCTCTTTTTTGGTCTTACACCCCTTACCAAGAGACATCTTAAGCCACCTCACCCGTATTGATATCAATCTGAGTATCCGGGTAAAGAACAATGAGATAGCGAATCAGGCGATCCACAGTGAAGTCTTCAATATTGTAGTGAAGTATCTTACTCATAACTCCTTCATCGAGGCTCAATTGTTGAGCTAGGGCCCTTTGGGTCAACTTATACTGGTTAAGATAAATGACAAACTTTTCACAGAGGGCATATTTCACACGCTCTACCGGCCCTGCCTCCTTAGCCAGTGGCCGAGACGCTTCAGTTTTATTTAAAAAGTTTCGAGCTTCTTCCAACTCAGCAGCTGAAGGAAATTTTCTTTTCTTTCTCATTTTTATCTCCTCGATACTCTAAATGCATTGATAACACCCAAATAATCATCACCAAGGCACATCACAAGAACTAGTCGATAGGGTTTATCCTCATAATCGACCGGCTCTACTGTGAAATACTCATAAGTATTCTTTCTCATTTCGATAGGAAAGCTTCGCCCATGAAGTGTTCCCACCAACTCCAAAATCAACTCGTCGCTCATCTCAGGATGTTTTTTCAAGTAGTGTTGATCAATAATAACAGAATTGAAATTACGTCCATTCAGTGTGATGTCTAAGAGGTATTCATTACGAGCCAACACAAAGTCCATCATGAGCTAATTTGATAGATTTGTCAAACTATATCTCAGTTGTCCCAGGAGTGATTTACGACACAACAGATAAAAGATGGAGCTGCCCCAGCCGTGATCTCCAAAATCTGTGGCTGGAAAGACTTAAAAACCATGCAGAGGTATATACAAGTGTTGCTCCCTATGTAGATCGCAGTAACAGTCTCAGATACTGGCATGGAGGAAACCAAATTAATGTTAGCGTTACACTCAACCTAGGTGAGTGGAATCATATAGCCTACACTGTGGATGGCGCGAATTTAAAAGTCTATTTCAATGGAGTTGAAGTTGGCTCTACGACAAGTTCGAGCACCAACAGTAGAACCGCAATGAGTTTTGAAATTGGTGGTGATAACTGGGGGAGTCATTCATCAGTTCATGTTGATGAAGTTTCTTTTTGGAAAAGACCCCTATCTGCAGAAGAAATTTTTACGATCTATGATACACAGAATTGAAAAAATTAAGCCGCAGGAGCTCTTTTCGGTACAGCATCGATGTCAATTTGAATGGCAGCCAGTAAAAACTGAACTCCCAAAATAATAGGGAGTGCAACCAACATTACTGTTCCTGCACTATTGAAGACGCCTTCAGCAATTCCAAAGCTCCAACGGTATATACCAAATAGAATTCCAAAGAGTATAAAAGGTATGCCAACCAACAAGTAAACTGAGGCCATATTAAAATTGTATATGTAGTAGCTATAAAAAATTCTTTTCATCAGCCCTGCAATCAACTTGGGCGGAAAAGTAAATAAGGCCGAAAGCACACTGAGATTGCTTTTTTCATCGCCATAAATCGCAGCCATCGAAACATCTTGCACCACACAGCGATTGATATTCAAGTGTATCAGAAGGTCGGTTTCAAAGAAGTAGCGCTTTGAGACTTTATGCAGTGGAATCTTTTTTAAAACGTCCAATCGAATCGCACAATAGCCGTTGGTAGGATCTAGCATGGTCCAATAGCCTGAAGAAAGCTTTACAAAAAAAGATAAAAAACTATTACCAAGCAAGCGAATCTTTGGCATTTTTCGCAGAGCCTGAAAGTCTTGAAAGCGATTTCCTTTGGCATAATCTGCTCGTCCATCCATGAGTGGTTCAATCAGGGCTGCTATATTTTGCGGGTCCATTTGGCCATCACCATCAAGCTTTACAATGATATCACTCTCAAGCTCAAGCGCGCGCAGGTAACCGCTAATTGTGGCGCCGCCAACTCCTTGATTCTTTTTATGATAGAGAACCTCTAGATTCTTTATCTGTAGGGCTTCTGCTGCTTTGCCCGAATGCTCAGGACAATGATCATCCACCACAAGAATCTGATCAACAATCTCTGGCATTGCTTTTAGAACTGCCGGAAGCTGCTCGTTTACTTTATAGCAAGGTATTACTACACAAATCTTGTTCTTAGCATTAGTCAATCTTGTCTCCTTGAACTTTCCATATTTGATAGATTGGATTGCTTGCAACCAATTGAAAATAAGAAGAAGCTTTTTGCTGAATGTAGAGTTGAATAAAGACGGTGTCTGCCATTTCATCAGAAAGCACCACACCATAGCCATTTTGTGGTCGCCACTGAAAGACAAAGCGCTTGTCGTAACTTAATGCTGAGTCGGTAATTTGCCCATTTGGAGTAAAGTATTTGATCTCATTTTTTATACCATAAGAACCAATGTAGCGAAAAACACCTTGCTTTCCACTTGCCATATAGCGCCCAGTTTGTGGGTCGATGATGATCGATGGATTGCCAATTTTAGCATTTACTTCACGCAAGCCAGTAAAGTCCATAAAGAGTGGAAGGCCAATTGTTTTGCCGCTTGCTAGGTCGGCATGTCCCTGCTTAAACCAAGCTGCAGTTTGCGTCATATAGCGATAGAGTAGCAAATAAACTGGTTTTTCTAACTTAGGGTACAAGAAGCTCAACCAGTCATCTACATTTTTGAGTGCTTCTGATGTTGGAAGTTTGCCTTTCTCTTCTTGCTCTTTAAGCCAGATTTTTGCTTCACTAGGCTGTTTTGAAAAAAGCTCCTCAATAAATTGAAAGCTCGTTTTTGTATCAGAAAAAAAAGAATGAAAAACACGCATCCCTTCTATTCCGCGAACACTGTAAAACTGCATAAAATTGCCCGCCAGTGCTAGATGATTTACCGCTAAGGGATAATACAAATAAAAATACAACTCTCCATCAACAAACTCACCATCTGCATAATTGGCACGGTCAAGGTAGTAGCGTATTTGATAGCCAATATCTTTATCGGTCCAAATGCTGGCATCTGGAGGGGTATTTTGCTTTAGAGTAGTTAAAAGTGGCATATTGTCAAATGCGGCCGGCTTAGTATAACCATCTGTCAAAACGGGATGATTGCTCCAGATACTGATGCCGATCAATAAAAGACTTAACAGCAGTGCAAAGCCAGGTTTTATTTTCTTGGGTCGATCAAGAACAAACTGCAAAGCATAAGCAACACCAAGGGCCATAATTGGAGCTGAGAAAATAATAAAACGATTGCCAATGAGAAAAGGTGATACGGCAAGCGTTAGAGGCAAAATAAATATTAATGTGGACAAAGCTTTTTTAATCGTAAAAAGAATTATACCCAAAACAGAAACGGCAACAATTAGTGCATTATCAATCGATTTTTCAATAAATAAAGATATTGTAACCGCCTCAAGCTCACCGATATCAAAGTTCTTCGGAAATTTCTGAAGCTCTGAGCTTACCAACAAATTATAGTAAGCCTGAATTTGATCGCCGACCAGGTAGAGACAAAAAAGACCAAGAGCAAGCACAGCAGAGTATCGAATCAATGCTTTTGGACTTTTTATAAAAAAGATTGCAGCAACAGAAAAGGGAGCAAGAAAGGATAACAAGACCACACTGCGCCCCGTATTCCACCAAAAATAGAAAAACAGAGTATTGAGTGCTGCAAAGAGCAGATAATAATACTTTTTCTTCTCATTTAAAACAGCAAGGTAAATCAGGTAAGAATTCAAAAGCACTAAAATTACATTCAAACAGTCGGTGTCAAAAACACCCAATCGAGTTCGAGCCGTATAAGACAAAGAAAGAATGCTAAGCAATGAAGCTGTAAGTGAAGAAAGCGGATGCAGCTGCAGAGCTTTACAAAGAAAGAAAACCAAAAGTGCTAAACTTGTAGATAGAATTCCAGGTAAAAAAATAGCAAGAGTTGCTAAAGGAATGCCCGTTAATTTATGAATAGCTGCGCCTAAAATTGAAAGCATAGGAGGAAGCAAAGGCTCTTTGACTCCATTGGGAAAGCGCCGTTTTTTATCGACAGCATCATACTCTCCTTTGCTTAGACTCTTGGCCACTTGCAAATAGTAGTAACTATCAAAGTTACCCATCTGGTACTCACCTTGATACTGAAAAATGGCTTTCTTTTCTGACCAATCTACAAAGTTTTCAAAACGTAAATAAAAAGAAAACAAGCAAATAAGAGTCAAACCGATCAAGGAAAAGTACTTATGAGAAGATAGACTCTCTAAAAAACTTTTTGGTGCCGCTTTCTTTTTTTTTGATCGCGCCTTTGTCTTCGATTTCTTTGCCATATCGAAAAGCTTACCTAAAGACTTGAGATTTCAGTAGTTTCGCTTTTGTGACGCGCTACAAAAACTTCAAATAAAAAGAATAGGCTTGAAATCGTCTCAACATCAAAAAAAGCTTTATGACTTTGCTTGATATTGAGAATGGTATTGAGATGATAGTGGCCTGAAAAACGATTGCCGGCGATCTTTCTACCCATTTTATAGAGAAAATTTTCTGTAGGTCCAGAGACAATCAGAAAGCCATCAGGCTTTAGTCGCTTTTGAAAGAGCGCTAAGTATTCGTCTAGATGATCAAGATGTTCTAAAACATCGAGTGCAACTATCACATCAAAGCCCTCAGTAAAACTCATATCTCTGATATCACCTTCTAAAAAAGAAATCTCTTGTGGAAAATCAACAAAGTCTCTCATCTTCTGCAAGGGATAAAGTGAAATATCAACCGCAGTAAGTCGATGCTTAGATTGAGCTAGCATATAGCTAAAAACACCAGAGCCAAAACCAAAGTCTAGAATGGAAGCTCGGCTTTTGTGTTGATTGATGTAATTGAGTGAAATCTCCAAACGCTTCCAAAACAAATAATCGATAAATGGGTTTCTATGGGCATAGGCCGGAATCGCCGCTTCGTCGATTTCTTCGCTCTTTTCTTGCGCAAGGGTTTGAAGGGCTGGCTTAAAAAGTTTTTTAGCCGATTTGAAGTGATTCATTGATTTTCATTTTTCCTATGTTCTTAGACTAAAAAAATAGAAGAAAAATCACAAGAAATTTAATAACTGCTCTCTTTTGCTGTTGACTAGATGGCAGCTAGAAAAACTGGTCTTACAATTCATGCAATAGAATCTTTGAACTTTCTTAGAATCCGATTTTCGGAAAAATCTTCCGGATTTCACCTTATGTTTCGGCGTGGGTAGGAGGGATTGGAGCATTCTCGGCTCATTCCTTCTAAAATAGCGAAAAAATGCCAGGTTTCTTGAGCTTACGAATGATCTCAGAAATTCTATCCACAGCAAAAAGGAGCCGTTTTGTATTTTCTATATTAGAAAGCATCGACAGATTGCAAAGAAAAAACTACAAATACTGAAAGCATTTCGATTTCCTCTTGCAAGATGATAAATGCTTTTTAAATAACTCAAATATTCTTTCTGGGATGATAGATAAAATGTTTCAATTCTTATTGTTTTTCCTTGTTCTAACGAATCTAAGCCTTTCTCATGCTCACACAGGATTTCAAATCTGGGGGCATCGCGGGGCACGATCGGTAAGAG
This sequence comes from uncultured Pseudobdellovibrionaceae bacterium, assembly GCA_964653235.1. Taxonomy (GTDB): domain Bacteria; phylum Bdellovibrionota; class Bdellovibrionia; order Bdellovibrionales; family UBA840; genus CAZZCP01. Next base: position 5,798 of record CAZZCP010000107.1, read on the forward strand.
CCGAGAACTCACTCTCAGGCTTTCAATATCGTTATAGTCAACGATTTCGCTCACATAGACGGCGGCGCCGGCAGAG
>CAZZCP010000108.1:0-5873 GCA_964653235.1 uncultured Pseudobdellovibrionaceae bacterium
GCTTTGTCACCAAACTCGATTTCTAAATTCACGGCACTTGCGCAACTCTCGGCCTTGGCGTATTTAGGGCATAATTTACTCAGTTGAAACTGTAATTCTTCAGTTAAGAGATAGAGTCCTTCGGTATTGCCCAAATAAACAGGATTGGGGTACTGAGCATTTAAAAAACTGTCTTTTCCTGGCCGGATGCTAAAGCAGTGTAAAACTCCAGAGTTGATCGGAATGGGAACTTGTAGGGTTTGAATGCTTGCTGCAATGAGCGCTCCTAAGGCAGCCTCTTGAGTGATAAAGATTTTCTTACCATTGCTTGAACCTTGAAAATTAGCATTTATGGAGTGATCTTTGATTTCTAAAGTTGAGCTCAGTTTTTCACCCGTTGCAAAACTAGTGGTGATTTTTTTGTCACCGCTTGGAAGATTGCCAATCAAAGATTTGCATTGCTCTTCGCTGGCTTGCAGGTAGTTTTGAATTTTTTCTTTATCTAAATTGAATCCCCAAATTTCTTTTGCTCTTAAAAACTGGTTCTTCAATTTCAAGACATCTTGTATGCTCTTCTCACATATACGTACCAATTCACTTGGGCACAGTGGGTGAGAAGAAATTGCATCTAAAATATCATCTTGTACTTTTTCATTTTCATAGATAGGAGTTGGTGGAATTCTTACGCCCTCTTGGTCAAGGCCCTCAACAAATTGAATTTTAGGTTTTAAGGGCACTCGTATTGCGATCAGTAGATTGCTTTTTTGTTTTCCTGTAGGAAGTGCACTGACAAAAGTGAGTGTAGATAGAATGCTTCCTCCCGAATAGGGGTCATTTAACAGTGCAATGCGATCTGTGCTAGATAAATTCAAATATTCTTCAGCCGTTTTAGCAGCTAAAGGTAAGCTCACAATATCAACAGGGCTTTCATATTCTAAATGAAGACACTCTCCTGTAACAGTGGTAATGCAAGCCGAGCGAAGCGGGCTCAAGTAGGAACTTAGAAAACTTTTAAGATTCAAATGTTTCACAAAAGTCTCCTGCGGTATAAGAGTCAATAAATTCTGCCTTTGGATCAAGTTCAATCTTTTGGCCAAAATGTTTGCGAAATTCAGAATAAAACAAATGTGACATTGGCCCGGTGACTAGAATTTTCTTCGCTTTCGCAATGGCCTCTTGAGACTCAACCATCATCTTCGATTTAGAAATATTGAGTAGCTCTTGGGCCCAGTCTTCAACTGGAATCTTTTCATTGGCCTCGTGGGAGTAGGCAATAATATTCTCTTTGATGCGCAGTCTTGCTTTTGGGTGCTGGCTCTCTTTGTAAAAGTCGGGTAGTTGATCAAGCAAAACCAATAAATCCAACCAACTTGCATTGCTTCCTCTTCCTAAAAGTATAGGTCCTGGGTCAAAGCTACTCTCGTTACTTGAGAAAACCATAGAGTCCCAAGCATTGGGTTCAATTTCAGTGGTTGGCTGAATTGAAAATCGATGATGTCTGGGATTTTTTAGTGCCAAACTGCCAAGGGGTGAAGTCCAAACATCATCTTGTTCTTTGGGCAGAAGGTAGAGAAACTCTTCAGTGCCAAAGTACAAAACCAAATCTTGATCTCGAAAGCAATTTGCAAAGCTCTCAATCTTGCCAAAGTTAGAATTGAGTGAAAGTCCTAGATGAGTATCGGGTTCTGATTTTGAGAACTCAGCCTTGAGATTGTACTTTTCAAACAAAGGCTGGAGTTTTTCATGTACTTGTTGTTGTAAGCTATCTACGACATAGACTTCTAAGAGTGTGCGCCACCAACGAGCCACTTCATGGACTTCATTATCAAATTCATGACTACAGACACAGTGAATTTTTTTAGACTCTAAAAAAGATTTCACAAAAAGTTCATGTTCTGGATTGATTTGCGAATGCAAAAAACCAACAGCAACATGCTGTATGCCCATCATTTTCAATTTTGCGACCAAAAACTCAAGTTCTTGCAAATCTGGTTTGCAGATGACCTCACCTTTCTCGTTCAGCCTTTCTCGTATTCCGAAGATAAAATCTTTACTTAAAAAAGAGCTAGGTCTTTGTGGTAATTTGTGAAAATCACTGCGATTTTGTTTTTGTTGTAAAATAGGCCACTTTTCAAAACCAGTGGTTACGAACAAAGCGATTTGGCTACCGGCTTTTTTGTGAATAATATCTCTTGCCCAATGCGTATGTATTGAGATCTTATTTTGTTGAAGATTTGGATTTCTTTCAAAGAATTGATCGAGTGAGCTGAGTAGTTTGCGTTGAGGCAAATAGAAACGCTGAGAAATCTCTTTCTCATCGCTGGTGGCTTGTATCTCTGCAAAGACTTGGCCAATGCTTAAACCTATGTTGCGCATCTTGCCTCAATTTCTACCATAGCGTATGAACTATATCGGTCTACAATTCAAACTTGTAAAGATAAAAAGGCGCAAAATATGAAGTTTTCGAAAGAAATTGAGAGTTTGGTTCCTTATAAAACGGGAAAGCCCATTTCTGAGACAAAAAGAGAGTATGGTTTAAGCCAGGTCTACAAACTGGCAAGCAATGAAAACCCAATAGGAGTGAGTCCTAAAGTCATTGATGCGATTCAAGCTGCATTGTCGAGTCTTCATCGCTATCCAGATCCGACTTGCTATGAGCTGACACAAAAAATCTCAAAAATTTTGCAGGTAAAGCCTGAGACTTTGGTCTTTGGCAATGGCTCCAACGAATGTATTGATCTTTTGATACGTCTTTTTTGCGAACCAGGAGATAAAATAATAACTTCACAAGCTGCTTTCATTGCTTACAAAATTTGCGCTCAAGCAGCTCGGGTTGAGACTACCGAAGTTGAAATGAATGAGGATTTCAAGATTGATCTCAATGGCCTGGTTCAAAAACTTAGCAGTAAGCACAAACTGATCTTTTTGCCCAATCCGAACAACCCAACTGGAACCTATGTCAACCAAGCCGAGCTAGACCTTTTTTTTGAGCAAGTGGGAGATCGAGAAGACCTATATGTGGTGATTGATGAGGCCTACAATGAATTTGTTCGTGCCACTGATTATCAAGATGGCTTGCACTATTTTAAGAAGTATAAAAATGTGATTTTATCGAGAACCTTCAGCAAAGTTTTTGGCATTGCTGGCCTGCGCTTGGGCTATATGGTCTTGCCTGAAGAAATTGCCAACCTGATGCATCGAATTCGCAATCCTTTTAATGTGAATAGTCTATCTCAAGCAGCAGGCTTAGCGATTTTAGATGACAAAGAATATCTAAAAAAATCCCAAGAGGTGATTTGGCAAGGCTTAGATTATTTTTATGAAAAATTCGATCGAATGGGATTGAAATACTACCCCTCGCAAGCCAATTTTCTTTTGGTCGATCTAGCTCGAGATGCCAAGCAAGTGAGTGATGAACTACTCAAAAGGGGGGTAATTGTTCGGCCGGTGGCCAACTATGGCCTAATGCAACATTTGCGTATTAGCCTTGGATTGCCTGAAGAAAACGAAATTGCTATGAAACATCTTCAAGAAGTCTTGTAGAAAGGTGGACTGTGGGAGTGGTGATTACGATTGATGGCCCTGCGGCCTCAGGAAAATCGAGTGTAAGTCGTGAATTGGCAAAACAATTTAATGGAAAATGGCTCTCAACAGGTGCCTTTTACCGTGGACTTGGCTATGCAGCAAAAAAAGAAGGCGTGGACTCAGCAGATGAATCTGCCCTTGCCGATTTGGCTTTGTCTTCGATTTGGTCGGTTGAAATGCTGTCTGAAAACACTCAGATTTTATATAGAGGTCAGGATGTAACCAAAGAGGCGCAAAGTCAAGAAGCCGGAATGATGGCCTCTGAAGTCTCTAAATTTCCATTGGTGAGAGCAAATTTACTCCAGGCACAAAGAGAATGTGCCAATAATACCAAGCTTTTAGTGGCCGAAGGCAGAGATTGTGGGAGTGTGGTTTTTCCGTCTGCACAGATCAAAATCTATCTAACCGCTTCGAGCCAAGAAAGAGCTCAGCGGCGGGCCAAACAATTTGGTTTAAATGAATCTAAAGTTCACCAAGAGCAAGAGCTTCGAGATAAACAAGATTCTGAGAGAAAAAGTGCCCCACTACAGATTCCTGAAGATGCACATGTTATAAATAGTGGAAATCTGCAGCTCGATGAGGTGATTCATCAGGCAGTAGAGATTGTTCGCAAAAACTTGAGCCCCCAAGCCTCTCTTTAATTGTCGATACTTTAAATTATTTCAATTTCTCTTTGACAGTCTGAGCCAAGTTGCCTATTTCATTGATTCCATCTCGAATGAGGAAACCCCTGTCGGGAGGTAATTCTACGATGGGCAGTTGAGTTGACAACTGTTCATCAAAGGGAGGCTATTTTTGAATATGTCAAATCAACAACATAAAAATCTAACCAAGGCGCAAATCCTTCGCCAATCGATTCTCGATAAATTGGATGCTGGAGACGCTGATGTAAAAGCGAATCCTGGTTTTTTCGAAGAGGACTCTAGCATTGGAGACTTTGCGGCTCTACTTCAAGAAAATGGTGAACAAACCAACATCAATGTGGGCGATATCATTAAAGGTAAAGTTTTAAACATTGAAAACGAATTCGTCATTGTCGACGTCAATTACAAGTCTGAGGGCGTAGTCTCTATCGATGAGTTCAAGAGTTATGACGGCAGTCTAACAGTAAAAGAGGGCGACGAAGTAGAAGTATCAATTGTCCGCTTAGAAAATGACAATGGAATGGTTGTTCTGTCGAAAGACAAAGCCGACATGATGCGCGCCTGGGAAGATATTTCTCGTGCTGCAGATAATGAAGAAGTTCTAGAAGGCATGGTGATTGCGAAAGTCAAAGGTGGCTTAAGTGTAGATATAGGTGTGAAGGCATTTTTGCCAGGAAGCCAAATTGATCTTCGTCCGGTTCGCAACCTAGATACTTATATAGGTCAAAAACTGAGCTTTAAAGTCATTAAATTTAATAAAAAGCGTGGCAATATTGTTCTTTCTCGCCGAGCACTTCTTGAAAAAGAGCGCGAGAGCTTGCGATCTCAAACTCTTGAGAACATTGCAGAAGGCCAAGTGGTTCGCGGCTTAGTGAAGAATATCACTGATTATGGTGCCTTTATTGACCTTGGCGGTATGGATGGTCTTTTGCACATCACAGACATGAGCTGGGGCCGAGTAAAGTACCCGAACGAGTTCTTAAAAGTCGGTGAAGAGATCGAAGTCAAAGTCTTAAAATATGACAATGAAAAGCAAAGAGTCAGCCTTGGTATCAAGCAATTGACAGATGATCCTTGGAACTCTGTAGATGACAATTACCCCATTGGCTCTAAGACCAAAGGTGAGATTGTTACTCTTGCAGACTATGGTGCCTTTGTTGATCTTGGTGAGGGAGTAGAAGGCTTAATCCACGTCTCTGAAATGAGCTGGACCAAGCGGGTGAAGCACCCATCGCAAATCGTAAATGTGGGTGACACTGTAGATGTTCAGGTTCTTGCTATTGATAAAGAAAACCGTCGCATCAGTCTTGGTATGAAGCAGCTGCAACCCAATCCTTGGGATGAGCTCAAAGAGAGCTATCCTCCAGGTACTGTGATTGAAGGCGAAGTCAAATCGATCACTGACTTTGGTGTTTTTGTAGGAGTTGAAGATGGTATTGACGGTCTTGTTCATATCTCTGATTTCTCTTGGACCAAGCGCGTGAATCATCCCTCAGAAATGTTCAAGAAGGGTGAAAAGGTTCGTGCCGCAGTTCTTGGTGTTGATGTCGAGAATGAAAGATTTAGTCTGGGAATTAAGCAGCTCGAAGCAGATCCTTGGGCCGATGTCGAGAATCAATTTCCGATTGGTACTCAACATGAAGTTCGGGTTTTAAAGCTTGCTGA
>CAZZCP010000109.1:0-5781 GCA_964653235.1 uncultured Pseudobdellovibrionaceae bacterium
GTGTAAACTCCCGATCCACGGCTCAAAGCGATTGGACCAACCCCAGATAAAGGGTCACAAAAGATGGAATCTGAAAAGCTACAATAGTAAAGCTCAACCGTGGCATTTGAATTATCATCACCATCAAATGCAATAGAAAAATCAAAAGAATCATCGGTCTCATTGCTGGTAGAAGGATCACGAATTAAGATGGCAGCAGGCGGAACCGCTAGTGACAACTCCGTAGTAAGACCTGAACCTGTTACCCCATCTTCATCAACAGCTACAATTTTTATGCGCAAGCGATCACCTGGATCATTGGGAGAAATCATATTGATGAGATTCATCAAAAACCGATTGCCTGAACGATTCATTGTGTACGACGATCCGCTCTCTGGTACGCAAGAGGGATTGTCAGACATGTTACAGTAGTAAAGGTAAACTTGAGCATCTTCATTATCGTCGCCTTCAAAATCGACTTCGACATTGACCTTGCTCAACTCAGGACTTCGCGCATTTAAACTTTTGAGATTGATTGAGAAAAGACCCGAGTCTCCCCCACCAATCAAGCCACCAAGATTGTCACTGACATTCGAACAGCTTGAAAGAAAAGCCAGTGCGAGTATTATTAAAATCGACATACGTACCATAAATCTCTCTCTATTTAAACATTTCTAATTCGAGTAATTATCGACTGATTCTCTGAAAAACTAAAGAAATTGAATTTGCAGTCACCTGATAAAGGTATAGAATTATTGCGTTTTTTATGTATCACAAGAGTACAGAAAATTCCTAGCTGCTCCCTTTTATTTCACTTTTTTCACTCAATTCATTCGCAGTTTCAATGACCTAGGATACTTGTTTGAAAATGCACCAAATTCTCAACAAGCTCGGACAGAATATACTTATGATTTTAAATACTTACTTGCTCTCGGACGGACGTCCGAAGTGAAATAAAAGGGAGCAGTTTATGGGATACCACTTGGCATGTCGCAAAAAAAGACAATCAAGTCTTAAAGCGTTCTTGAAGTATCAAAATTTGACTTTGTAAATGCAGAAGCTGCCGTTTTATATCGCTTAGGTCTTGAATATGAGTTTTCATTTCAGGCTCTGACTTTGGTTGGTTCAGCTTGTTGCGATCTTTGTTTTGCTTTAACCATTTGCGAGCCCCTTCAATCGAAAACCGGTCACGATGCAAAAGCTTTTGAATCAAAAGCGCGGTCTCTACATTTTTTCGACTGTACATTCTCTGTTTGTTGCTCGACTTTTTGGGAGATAGTTCTTCAAATTCGGTTTCCCAATAACGAAGTACATATTGTTTTACGCCCAATATTTGTGCTACTTCACCAATTTTAAAACCCATTTTTTGCGGAATATTCTGCAACTTACTTAAGTACTCACTATCGGCAGATTCTATTGAGACGCTATCCATTTCAGACATTCAAATTTGACCTATTCATCATCTTTTAAATTGGAGTAGTCTTCACCATTGAGCATTGCCTTTAAGACTTGGCTTGGACGAAAAGTTAAAACCCTTCGAGCAGAAATCGTGATTTGATCGCCGGTTTGCGGGTTTCGACCGATTCTTGCCTTCTTTTCGCGAACAATAAAATTGCCGTAGCCAGAGATCTTGACCTTTTCGCCTTTTTGCAAAGTGTTTTTTAAAGTATCAAAAACCATCTCAACAAACTCAGAAGCTTCTTTTTTTGAAAATCCAATTCGGTCATAAACCTTTTCGACTATGTCTGCCTTTGTCATTGTCGACTGACTCTGATTTTTACCGCCCATAAAGCAATTCTCCTATGAGTTCAGGCTATGCATGGGTGAGAAAAATTTCAATCATTTTAAATACTTGCAGACCATTTAACGCACTTCAGCGACATGCTTTTGGCATACCTCTTGAATAATCTTATCTTGTAACCGAGCGATTTGAGAGTCATTCATCGTCTGCTCAGCATCTTGAAAAGCAATTCGAAAAGCCAAAGATTTTTTCTCTGGGTCTAGGTTTTCTCCTCGGTAGAAATCAAAAAGCTCGACTTTGCGAAAGTATTTACCACTCGCAGTTTGAATGCTCTTCATTATGTCGCCTGCAATTGCATCTGCATTCACAACAAAAGCAAGATCTCTTTCGACTCCAGGAAAGCGTCCAAACTCACGGTATTTCTGCAGCGAACTTTGTTTTTGCAAAAGCAAGTCAAAATTTAGTTCAAAAAAAGCTACCGAATCTCTTAGCTTCCACTTTTTACTCAGTTGAGGGTGAATACTGCCAATCAAGCCAACTGCTTTTTCATCTATAAACAAACTTGCCGACTGAGTGGGGTGCAAAAGCGGGGGATACTTCTCAAGCTTTCGCCATTCGCAATGAGAAAAGCCTAGAAAACCTAAAAGCTCTTCAACATCTTCTTTAAGACTTAAAACCAAATTTTCTTTTTTATTGTCAAACCATAGAGAATTGGCATAGCCCCAAGCACTCATTGCCAAATGAGTGGCTTCTAAAAACTCAGTATCTGCTTTTCGAAAGACAGAGGCTATTTCAAAATTTCGACCAAAATGATTGCCATTTCTTTGATTGCTAGCCACAATTTCAAATTGGCTACTCAAAAGACTGCTTCTCATTACATCATACTCTTCACTCAAAGGGTTTTGAATGAATATGCTCGAGTCTCCTTCAGATAAAGCATGCTTTGATAAGTCTTTAGGCTCGCCAATATAGCCTTGCTCTTGTTTGTGATTCACAAAGGCATAAGTCATGGTTTCGGCATAACCAAAGGCAGACAAAAAATCACTGAGTCTTTCTTTTTGTAGAAATAAATGGCTGTGCTGACTTGGGTATTTTTGCGTATTGGGAATCGAACTGGGGATTTTATCATAACCATAAATCCGGGCAAATTCTTCAACCAAGTCTTCTGCAATCAATAGATCCCATCGATAAAGTGGGGTTTTCACTTTAAAGACTTCTTCATGCTCCTCGACTTGGCAGTGCAGAGACTTTAAAATCTTAACAAAATCTGACTTCTCAACAGGCATGCCTAACTTTTGCTGCAAAAAAGAAAATGAAATTTCTAGCTCTTCTTTTCGCAGTGGAGCTGGATATTGATCGTAGGGCTCACTACTGATCTCGCCCCCAGCCACTTCTTGAATCAACTGACAGGCACGGTCTAATGCAAAGAGAATTCCCTCGGGATCAATCCCTCGAGAAAAACGATAAGATGAATCGGTTTCAATGCCATGGCGGCGAGCTGATTTGCGCACCGATTCGGCTGTAAAGAATGCGCATTCTAAAAAAATGTCCTGAGTATTTACTGTTACACCTGAATTTTTACCGCCTACAACTCCGGCTAAGGCAAGAACTCTTTCGCTATCACGAATAACCAAATCATCTGCTTTGAGTTTGTAGTCTGTTCCATCTAAACTTGTAAAAGACTCCTGCTCTTTGGTAGGCGATATTTCGAGCTTTTGATTTTTTATTTCTTTTAAATCAAAGGCGTGCAGCGGCTGCCCAAGCTCCATCATCACAAAGTTGGTCACATCAACAATGTTATTGATGCTATTTAAACCAATCCTCTCTAGTGATTTTTTTAGCCAGGCTGGTGAATCACCCACCTTTACGCCTTTGATACATCTTCCTGTGTAGCGAGGGCAATTCTCTGAATCCATCAGTAGAATTTCAACAAAGTCTTTGGTTTTGTCGCTGCTTTCAGTGATCTGAGCTTCGGGCAAGCGAAACTCTCGATTTAAAAGCGAAGACAATTCACGTGCTAAACCCAAATGGCTCAAGCAATCGGCTCGATTAGGCGTCACTTTAAGCTCAAACAAAATATCTTTTAAATCCAGGTGATCTGAGATGGGCCTACCCAACTCGGCCGCTTGATCTAAAATCAGTATCCCATCACCTTCATTGCTTAAGCCCAGCTCTTTTTCAGAACACAACATTCCGGCAGATTCGAAGCCACGCATTTGAGTTTTTTGAATCTTTAATCCTCCAGGCAACACCGCACCCGGAAGTGCTACGACAACATTGTCACCTTCATTGTGGTTCTTTGCTCCGCATACAATTTGCTGAACCACACCATGGCCAGTACTCACCTGACAAAGTGTCAATCGATCTGCATTGGGATGTTGTTTTTTTTCTAAGATATTACCGACAACAATATCAGCAAAAGACTGCGCCTGATTTTCAATATTTTCGACTTCAAGTCCAGCATTGGTAAGAAGATCTGCTAATTCTTCAACTCGGTCGCGATAGTCCTGAATGTCGATATACTTTGATAGCCAATCAAAAGAAATTTTCATTGAAACTGCTCCAAAAAGCGATTGTCATTTTCGCAAAAAAGGCGAATATCACCGATTCCATATTTTACCATCGCCAGTCTTTCGATTCCCATGCCAAATGCATAGCCTTGCCACTCTTTCGGGTCGACCCCCGCACGAGATAAGACATTAGGATGAACCAAACCACAGCCAGCAACTTCTATCCAACCTGTGAAAGAACAAAGACGGCAACCCTCTCCCCCACATTTAGGGCATGAACAATCGACTTCGGCGGAGGGCTCTGTAAAAGGAAAGAAACTCGGTCTTAAGCGAATCTTTGTCTCTGCACCAAAAAAGTTTTGGTAAAAGTATTCGAGCGAGCCTTTTAGATCTGACATAGAAACTTTTTTATCAATCCACATGCCCTCCATTTGATGAAACATCGGAGCATGAGTTATGTCTGCATCCACTCGAAACACAGATCCAGGGCCCAGAACTCTTAAAGGCAATTCTTCTTTTTCTAGTGAGTGAATCTGAATCGGACTGGTTTGCGTGCGCAAAACATGGTGCTCATCAATATAAAAAGTGTCTTGCATATCTCGGGCTGGATGATCAGGAGGAATATTGAGCGCGGTAAAATTGTAGTCATCTTTTTCAATCATTGGACCTGAGCGAACGCTAAAACCAATTCGTGAAAAAATCTCTACCACTTCTTTGGTAACACGATGAATGGGGTGGCGACTTCCTGCTCGTCTTTTGGTACCAGGCAGAGTCAAATCAATCGCATCTTGCGCCAACTGCTCTTGCAACTCACTCTCATCAATTTCTTTTGCCCGGCGGCTATACAAAATCTCAAGTTGTTTTTTGACCTCGTTGACTTTCTTGCCAAATTCGGGCCGCTCTTCTTTGGGTAAGGCGCCCATTTCTTTCATTAGCGCTGAAAAGCTACCTTGTTTTCCTAAAAATTCGACTTTTTGATTGTAGAGATCTTTTGAGTTCTGAGCCGCCTCAAAAGCTTCTCGCGCACGCTCTTGTATGGCTTTGAGTTTATCGTCTAACATAGAGCAAATATTGATGAATTTGTGATTTGTTTCAATGTCTAATGCGATTTTCTCGCTGCATTATTCAGCATTTCGGCAATCTCTGCATCACTTGCCAATTCGAACTGCATTTTGTGCTGACCAATCCAAGTTGGAACCATCAAACTCAAAAAATAGCCAAAAAAATAATAGACTGGTTTAAGATGACTTGGAACCAGGCCTTGCAACGAAAAAATCATTGGCGTCGCCAGCAAGGGCGTAAGCCAAATCCAGGTAAACTGCTTTTTGTGAGCCTCGTTGGATCTTGCAATCAGCTTGGCATTGCAATTTGGACAAACAAAGGCAGTTGCATCTGCGTTTCTAGCGATTCTGCGGTTGGCGGTGAATAGAAAAAAAGGCAGTTTTTGGGTGCATTGGGGGCAGTTTTGTCGTTGCATAATGGGTTTATATCATTAGCTGCTCCCTTTTGCTTCACTTTTTTAATTTTTGAAACCGCAGCCATTTGTCCGAG
>CAZZCP010000110.1:0-5729 GCA_964653235.1 uncultured Pseudobdellovibrionaceae bacterium
ATGGTCGGACCGACTGGATTCGAACCAGCGACCCCTACCACCCCAAGGTAGTGCGCTACCAGACTGCGCTACGGTCCGCCTTGTTTAATGAATCTCACTATCTAGCAAACTCAGCCTGCTTTTGCAGTAAGATGATAGCTATATGCATAGCATTATTGAGCGAAAATAAGAACTTTTTGACAAAGAACAGCCTCCTCTAAAACCTCCTCTGTCTCTAAGAATCTTACAATCATTTTAGCCTCATAAGTGGTTTTCTCTGCGAAAGCTGTAAGTTCGCGTCTGAGAATAACTCGCTCTACAAAACGAATTTCAAGTGGCCAATACCCGAGCCGGTCATTGGGATAAAAAAGATCTGAGCTGTAGCTTTTGTCTTCATATTTAAAAATTTCGCTTGCGGTTTTTTCTCCGACTATCGGGTTTAGACCTACTGGATGGGATTCACTGCTAAAATGAGCTCTCATTCCAGCACAAAATTCATTGGCGGTGGCTTGGATTGTAAAAAAGATGAGTAGATAGACCCCTATTGTTTTCATTGATTCCCCCTTATTGTATTTTTTCAATGAGATATAGAATCTTAGTTGTAATCGATATTCTCTCTGATAGGTATCAGGACTCAGGGAGTCATTATGAAATTTTTTGTATTTCTTTGCTTTTTTTGGGGAAATTTAGCGATGGCTAAAGAATTTAAAGTTGTGCACTACAACATTAAAGAACTAGACAGTAGCAAACTTCGAAGAGCTCAAACTGGGAGCTGCAACAAAAGCGATAAGAAATGCCTGCAAACCAAAGCTGCCATTGGTGTTTTAAAAGATCTTGATGGCGATTTGATCTCGATCAATGAAATGCAGTATGACAAGCCCGATGTTCCTGATGCCACCTATCACACAACTGGCCTGAATGTGTACCGTTTGGCTAAATTACTTGGAATAGATGAATATTGGACTTCTTTTTCAGAAGCTAATACCGGAGAAAATGCCAAACGCAAACAGGGCAAGTACATCCTTGAGCCAACAGAGGAAGAAAGACTCAGCCATGGGGATGGAGTCAATTTTGGTATGTTCCCAGGTCAATACTCAACGGCTTTAATTTCTAGGTTTGAGGTGATATCGCGAAAAGTCTATCGCAAGATTCAGTGGAAAGACTTTAACCCAGATATTGATCTTTCTATATTTCGAACTGCCACTGGAGATAAACTTCCTGAAGATATCGAACTCTTTGATAAAGACTTTTCCGATACTTTGATCAAAATCGGCGAGCGAGAACTTCATGTTATTACCTATCACACTGTACCCGCCTTTCATTTTAACAATGACTCTACTCCCAATTATCTTCGCAATCGTGACCAACTGGCTTTTTTAAAATGGTATATCACTGGCAGAAATCGAGATCGCTTGGCAGAGCTTAAGGTGTATCCACTCAAGGAAGAAGCGACTTTTGTGGCGATGGGAGATTGGAATGTGGATCCTCAAGATGATCCCAATACCAGCCCTGGTGCAGGCGTGATTCTTGCCATGGATAGTGAGTTTCAATTTGCAAGCAAATTGACTGAAGATACCTATAGACAATCCGAACTTTCTAGAAAATGGGATTATATTCTTACCAGCAATGATATAGAAGTGCTTCAAGCAGGTGTTGTTGACGCAAAACAAGACCCTAGAGTTAAAACTGCTAGTGATCACTTGCCAATATGGGCGAAGCTGCGTTTTAAAGACTAACTGGCCGCTCTAGTATCTATTTCTTTTTTCGGTATCTCCATCACCAAACAAGTATTATCAATTGATGTGTCAATATAGAGATCGCCATTGTTGGCCATCATAATGCTCTTTGAAATACTCAATCCCAATCCTGTTCCATTGCCACTCTCTTTTGAAGAGTAAAAGGGCATAAAAATTTTCTCTTGCTTATCTTTTGGTATTCCATTGCCACTATCGATAACCTTGAGTCTATAATGCTCACCTATTTCTTTAAGCTCAACACGTATCCAAGGATTTTGTGACTCTTTAATCGCATCAAATGAATTGCTTAATAGATTGAGAAGTACTTGCGAAAATTGGGTGCCTTGACATAAAACCTTTGCCTCTTTGATTGAGGTATGGACTTCGAATTGAATCGCTTTTTCACGAAACTTTTCTTGGCATATCATTGCACCTTCATCAATGATTTGTAATAGATCTTTTTCAACATATTCATGCACTTCGTTGCGAGAGAGTTTAAGTAGAGATGATATTACATTAGAGATTCTCTCAGAAGTGTTGAAAATTCTCTCTAGTCGAAGCTTGAGATTGTCTCTTTCTAAATTGTCAGCTTCAAGTGCTGAAATTAGAATTTCTGCATTCCCTTGAATGATACCCAGTGGATTATTGACCTCATGGGCAATTTCTCCTGCCATTTGGCCGATGCTCTTCCATTTTTCTAAGTGAATCAGTTCAGTGTGATAGGCATCTTCTTTTTCAATGTCCTTTCCGCAAATCACATAACCTTCAATATTATCTCCAATTTGTATGGGCTCAGAAGAAATCAATACGGGTACATAATCTCCTGAATCAAGATGCAAAAGGGCTCTTTTTTGTTGTGCGTATTTATAACCTAGCTCTTCATTTGCAATCGATGATTTAAGGCATTGATCGACCTTTTTACCAAGTAAATTTCTAGGATTTCTTAGTTTTTCTCGAAGGGGACGATTGATTCTCTGAATCGTGCCGTTGGTGTCTACAACTAAAAGCAAATCATTCATGGAATGCAACATAGCTTGTAAGAAGTGGTTTTCTTCTTTAAAAATTTCTGCCATTTTTTGTCTTTGCGACTCTGCCTTATGATTGGCTCTCTCGATTTTCTTGGCTAAAACTTGGGGAGAAAAAGGCTTAAAGATATAGTCATCAGCACCTTTATCGATGATTTTAGCAACTCCATCAAAATCACTTTGAGTTGTCATAATAAAGAAGGGAATGGAATCAAACTTATCTTTACTTCGAACATATTCAAGGAGCTCTTCACCAGACATCCGTGGCATAATCCAATCACTAATGATCAAATCAATATCTTTTTCAGAATCTAAAATTTCAAGTGCTTGGTGCCCGTCGCAGGCAGCGATTGCAGAATGGCCTAAATCGCTCAAGACCTCTAGTGTAAACTCCCGAGTGCTCTCGGCATCTTCGACGATTAAGATTTTCATAGGATTCTCCTTCACAAACGTACTACTAATATTATTTCGGATAAATCACAGCAAGACTTTAGCAGAGTATATATTTATTAATATTTTCAATATCTTAGAATAGAGCAAAAACAGACTAGATTGTGTTAAGATACCTGTTTCAAAACAGAACTCTTAGGATCAATCTCTGTGATTTCAGGTACTTCAATAAAAAGCTCAAAACTCTCTCCTGGAGTGCTTCGCACCTCACAGAATCCATTGAGTTTTTCAGCTTGAATGCGAATTGCACTTAGCCCTACACCTTGTCCAGAGACCTCAGAAAGACTATCTGAGGTGGTAAAATCATCCTGTAAAAGAAAGTTTAAAACCTCTTGATTGCTAAGGCTCTCAATATGAGGCACACGGTCTCGAAATTTATCTCTTAGATTGTCAACATGAACTCCCTGCCCGTCATCACAAATTCGAAACTGCAAATAGCTCTTTGTATCTCGAAAAACACGATTGCATGAGATAGAAAGCTTTGCTTTTGGATTTTTTCCATATTTCTCACGTATCAATGGCTCTTCAATTCCGTGATCGAGAGAGTTTCGTATTGCATGAATCATTGCTGCAAAAAGAGCTTCGTAAACTTCAGGCATAACCTTGATGTTATTACTATGAATTTCAAATGCTTCTACTTCTTTATTTAATTTTAGAGCTAGGTCATGTACAAGATCTACCCAGGCATGAAAAAAAGTCGCAACATCTTGGAGAATCATATTTTCATCAATAAATTTTAGGTGTGCTTGAGCATTCTGCGGATCAGACTCAATCTGTTTTCTCAATTGCAAAAAGCTTTCGAGATTTACTTCAAGTTTTTTTTCATTTAAGTCTTTTTTGAGAGAGAAAAAATCTTTTTTATTTTTCACATACTTTTTTAAAAAGGCTACCAAATCTTCAAAATAGGGACGAATTTCATATCTGACTGTATCTTTATCAAATGAGATTCTTTTGAGTTCAATTTCTTTTTGATGTATAAATTGAACTAAATCATCTAAGAAATAAATGCTGGCATCCCCTTTTATCGTATGCAGGGCTTGCATCAAATGCTTTTTATCTTCAGCTACATATCTTTGTCGACTTAGGCGCTCACTCAGACTCAACTGAAAGTCTTGAAGCTCACGCAAAAACTTTGTGAATTGGTTTCGATTTTTCGCAATTTGCAAAATCATCTTGGCTTGTCTTTGTTCTTTTTCTATTTGCTTTCTTGCCTCTTCTGTTTCGGTTATATCATGGGCAGTTAAAACAATAGAACTTACATTATTATTCTTATCGCGAGCAGGGTAAAAATCGATCTTTAACAAAGTATCTCTAAGCTGTAAAGTATGGATCCCTAAGTTTCGTATCTCTTCAAAATCCATCGGTTCTTCAAATAGATAGTTCCACCATTTTAAAAAACTCTCTCTTTTGAAATCAGGTATACGCAACAGATCCCAGACTTTTTTACCCCTTGGATCTACTTGCAAGAGTTTTTCACTAACGGATGAAAATGTAGGTCCTATATTACCTTGACGGTCAAACATCATAAAGGCTTCGTTAAGACTATCGATCATTAACTTTTGAACTTCGTTTAAATCCAATATTTCTTTTGACTTTATATCAAGAGCCTTTTGCAAGCCACCTGTGAACTTTTCAAGTTCTTTGTTTGCCTCTTTCAGATCTTTTAGAGATCGCTCTTTTTGTTCCATTTCAGTCTTGTATTTACTTTGAAGTTTTTCTTCTAAGCTCACATCACGCAGTAGAGCGACCCACAATTTCATTGGATATAAATCTTGAAGTGGCACAATACTTAACTGCACCAGTCCTTCGTTTCTTTTTCTTCCCAAAGTGTAAAAAGCAGTTTCTCGATAGCCTTTTGATTTTTTTGTAGCAGTCAAAATTTCTGGAGATAGTATATCTTTTTCTTGAAAAACGATCATCTCAAGAATTGATTTTCCTGATTGCAATTTTCGCGGACTAAGACCAGTAATGCTGCAAAATACATCATTAAAGTAATATGGGGTGCATGTCTCATCTAATATGAGAACACCATCTAAAAAATTATCATAGACGCTGATATCAATCATTTAAGCTCCATTCTCTATATCGGTTCTTTTCTCTGACATATAACTGGCCCTAGTGATGGCTTTTTAGATCGACTTTTGTAGAGAGCTATACCTCAACAAATAAGTCAATTGCCGTAAAAAAATGCTAGGATTAATCTATACTTAAATGATTAGACTTCTTTGCGTACTCATCTTGACTTTTGTCCATTCTGCTTGGGCTTTTTCACTATTGGGAATTGGTTACCCAAAGCAAGATTATAGTGCCACGATGAGATTTGCTATCGATCAAAAAAGCATCAAAGAGAGTCCATATTATTTTACTTATATTTTACGTCCGACAAGCATAGATTTTTCGAGAGATGAAATTGATTTTGAGAGCTTTCGCTTTCAAAAAGAAGAAAAATCGGTGCTATTTGCTTGGCCTAAAATATTTGGCCAAGAAGGAAATATTGTTCTTGAATCTAAAAACGACAAAGGCTGGAGTGAGGAATTTG
>CAZZCP010000111.1:0-1705 GCA_964653235.1 uncultured Pseudobdellovibrionaceae bacterium
ATATATTTTATGTATCGCGTTCATTCCATGAGTGCTCCTTTGAAGGAGCAAAGCTTATTTTTAGAGTTTATCGATAAACAGATCACATTGAAATTTCGGATTTTTGTTATTGTAACTTTGGCTGTCAGTTTTCTGTGGTTCGTTCTTGGCTTGATTCTTTCCAATCGTATTGCAGGTCCTATTTATCGGATGAAGCGCTACCTAATAGAACTTGAAGAGAGTGATAGTGATGAGCTGCCACCGCTAAAGTTTCGAGATGGTGACTACTTTCAAGAATTGGGAGATATCCTACTGCGTGTCCTCAGCAAACACAAAAAGTAAATATTGTCCTTCTTGTGGTCTTCTTTTTGAAAGGAAATCTCATGACCCCAATTGGTCTGAGAGAAAATATTGCTCTCGCAGATGCGCTAGAGAAAAACGCGAAGTCAATGAGAAAAAGTATGAAGCTGCAATACTCGAATTTGCAAGTAAAAGATCATCGAGTTTTTGTCCAAGTGAAGTAGCCAAATGGTTAAACAATGAGAGCTGGCGTGGTGAATTAAAAGCGATTCAATCTGCGGCTCGTCGATTGTATTTGAATGAAAAAATTCGAATCCAACAAAAAAATCAGGATATCCGTTTTCTTCCTACTAAAGGTCCCATAAGATTAAAGAGTAAGTAAAGGAGCTGCTATGAAAATTCTTTTTCTTGTTTTTTTTATAAATGCTTGTAGTAGTACCCCCGAGCAAAAAGAGATTCCACAAATCGAAGTCAATATGAGTCCTAAGAGTGGAAGTCAAGCTAAAGGCAAAATCTATGTTTCTGAGTTGGGCCAGGGAATTATGATACAGGCAAAGATCCATGGCTTAAGAAAAAATGCCAAGCATGGTTTTCATCTTTACGAAAATGGCGATTGTTCAGCAGAGGATGCAAGCTCTGCAGGCTCTATTTTTAATCCAACTCGACAATCTCATGGTTCCCCCAATCAAAAAGAAACCAAGTCGGGGAATCTTGGAAATATCAAAACCAACTCAAAGGGTATTGCACTTTTCAATTTGTTTGTACCTAATTTGAATTTGTACGCAAAGAATAACAATAGTGTTCTTAGTAAAGCATTGATTGTTCGATCGAATGAAGATGATTATAAAACTCAGCCAGATGGTGCATCAGGGGCACGTATTGTTTGTGGAGTGATAAAGTGAAATCGATCTTTTTTTGTCTGCTGTTCGCGGCTTGTGCCAGTTCTCCAACGGGCCGAAAGCAGCTCATTCTCTTGCCTAAATCACAAATGGCAAGTCTTGGCGATCAGTCTTTTCAAGAAATGAAACGATCGGGTCGTCTTAGTCAAGACTCGAGCAGCAATCGCTACGTTCGCTGCATTACCGATCGCCTTTTGCGCAGCATTGGCGAAAATCCTGGTGCATGGGAGGTTCGGGTTTTTCAAGACTCTTCTCCAAATGCTTTTGCACTTCCAGGAAAGAACATAGGCGTACATACTGGCATGATTGAGCTTGCGGATAGTCAAGATCAATTGGCAGCGGTGATTGGCCATGAGATCGGTCATGTGAAAGCCAATCACGGCAATGAGAGAGTTTCGCAAAACTTGGTGGTGCAAGCTGGTCTTGCAGCGACGGCAATATCAATGAAGGACAAAAAACAATCGCAGTGGATATTGGCAGGCCTTGGTGTGGGAGCACAATTTGGTATTTTACTGCCATTTAGTCGG
>CAZZCP010000111.1:1715-5715 GCA_964653235.1 uncultured Pseudobdellovibrionaceae bacterium
AGTCGGTCTCATGAATCTGAGGCTGATGTACTGGGTTTAGAATATATGGCCAAAGCGGGTTTTCGACCTCAAGGTGCGGTAGAGTTATGGCAAAATATGGCCCGTGCAGGTGGGGGAGCCCCGCCTGAATTTTTATCCACTCACCCTAGCAATCGAACTAGAATTCGAAACTTAGAGGCAAAGATTCCCAATGTCATGCCTGTGTACAATGCTGCCCTCAAAGCCAATTGCGGAAGATAAGTTAAAGTAGTTCTGAGACTTTATTGGTGATTTTTTTCAACAAATGGATCTGTTCTTTGAGCGGCAGATTGGGGTCTCGAACATGATTTGCTGTGAAGTTGAGTGTGCCAAAAAAACTCCGTCTTTAAAAATAGGACTACAAATATAGGAGCTCAAATGCATGTTTAAATACACGGGGTGGCTTTTTAACAAAGGCTCTTCTCCTAAATCATCAATCGCAATGCTCTCTTGTCTTTTAGAAACCATATAACAGTAGGTATCTTCTAAGGCAAAAACGGAGTCTTTTTGAATCTCAGTATTGTCTGGATAGACGGCAATTACATGATAATTTTCATCTTCAATTTGACTGATGATTCCCATGCCCATGATTAAGTAAGAGCAAGTTTGTTTTAGTATTTCTGAGAAAATTTCGTCTCGATTTTGACCAGATTCAAAAAGGCTCTCAATGTAGTTTAAAAATTCATTTTCGCTCATATGAAAATGGAATCATAAAAAAACAAAAGCAAAGAGGGACATGATGTCCCTCAAAATCTTTTTGCTTAGAATAAGTTGATGTTGGCGTTCAAGCCAATGTTGGTCTTTGCTGAGTCCAAATCCTCAGGTAAAAATTGAATATTGGGATACAAAAACACATCACGAGTTACTGAGATTCCAAGTCCTACCGATTGTGTAAACTCAAGTTGTTCAAACTCACGTGTAGTTGTATCGCGTTGGTACCACCAGTCTCGTGCAATGGTTCTTAAGTTGAAAGTGTCATTAATGACATATTCCATTTGCGGAAGAATCGCGTATTGCATATCAATGGGTGCGCCCTGCGACTGGTTGAAAAAGCGAGTGTAGAGAAAATAAGCACCAACAGATAGGCCACTGGTTCCAATATCAATCATTGTGTTCCAGACAATATCTGCATCATAGTCAAATCCATTATCAACTTGAACGCCAGCGGTATAAGAAGTAAAAGCAAAGCTTACAACATTTTGTATTCCGTAGGCTTTAAAAATACGCGAGTAAGTTAAGCTAGGGTTATTGAAATCTAGCTCACCTTGGTTGGCACGCAACTCATTGGCTACATCAGCTGAAGATACGTTTTCATCAGCGCTGTGAAAGGGCGCTAGCATTTGCAAACCAACACCCAAATTGATACGGTCTTTATCGGTTAATCGATAGCTCACATTCATAGTACCGTTGATGCCTTGTATCGCATTGATATCGCCTGCGGCATTGAGGTTGGGTCTCTCTACATCAAAAGGTGCTTCCAGCGAGCCGGCATCATAGTTCCAACTGGTAGCTAATGACCATTTTGAGAGTGATCCGGTTTGTGCACGAAAGCGTCGGTTGGTAATGACATCATCGGCTTCGTCATTTTCAAAAGCTTCTGTCTCTACATTGATATCGTCGAGCTCTGTGCTTTCTTGGTTGATGTTCTCCTGGGCCTTTAAGCTGAGTGAGAATATGCTAAGTAGTAGAAGTAGTTTCATTTTTCCCCCTTTTGAAATTGCCACTATGTGAATTGAGTTAGGCCAATCTCGCAATAAAAAAATGATGATTCATCGCAAAAGGCAAAAAATATAAGCAAATTATCACCTAATATTAAAAAATATTTTTTTATGTATAAGCTGTAATAAGTCTTTGGGTGCCTTAGTGACACCAATTCTTTATTGACCCTGACCGAGAGAATAGCCTTTTTGGCCGTCAAAACTGTATAGATTTTCTGTTTTTATGATTTCTAAGTTTTGTAAAACCACTTCGGCTTGCAAATCGACAAGTGATTTAGAATCAATTTCTGTATCGTCTTTAGGGATAAAACGACATCGCCAATGATCGGTGCAAAAAGTCGCTTCATTGCCATCGGGATAGACTTTTACTCCGCGGTTGGTAATCATCAAAAGCTTTAAGTCTGCATTCTCAGCTGCTTTATGAAGTTTTTCAGCCAAGTTATTGGGATTGCGATCATTCTCGGCAATAAAGACATCCATGCCATCTAAAGTTTTTGTTTGTAATTTGTAGGTTGAATCATTGGCGATTGGTACTGCTTTGGCATCAGATCGAGTTCTTGCTTTTAAGATCTTTGATTCTTCGCCAAGGTGATCAATGACTGCTTTGGCAAAGTCTTTGGTGCTCAGCTTTGTTTTACTACTTGAAGCATCAAAAATATCTGCTGGGTGATAGCCATCTTCAATAGTTCTTAAAACTGCATTCTCTATCAAAAGAGCTTTATCGGTAATGCCAAGTTGTTGCAGCATCATCACACTGGCATTGATCAGTCCGGTAGGGTTGGCTATGCCTTTGCCGGCAATGTCTGGTGCCGATCCATGAATGGCTTCAAACATTGAAAATGTTTTACCGATATTCGCAGAACCGCACAAACCAACAGAGCCTGAAACTTCGGCAGCAATATCACTTAAAATATCACCGTAAAGATTGGGTAGAACGATCACATCAAAGAGTTCAGGATGATTGGCAAGCCGAGCCGAGCCGATATCAATGATCATATGATCGGTTTCAACTTCAGGATACTCTTTTGCCACTTCATCAAAAGTCTGATGAAACAAACCATCTGTTAACTTCATGATATTGTCTTTGCTCATACAGGTTAGCTTTTTACGGCCTTGGCTTCGACAAAGATCAAAAGCGTAGCGAATAATGCGTTCTGATCCAGGTTTAGTGATCAGCTTTAAACATTGATAGACTTCATTGGTTTGCCGGTGTTCGATACCCGCATAGAGGTCTTCTTCATTTTCACGAACGATAAATAGATCTATTTCTGGGTGTTTGGTTTTTACATACGGGCTGTAAGATCGAACAGGTCGAACATTAGAAAATAGGCCAAGAGTTTTTCTTAGAGTTACATTTAAACTCTTCACTCCTCCGCCCTGGGGAGTGGTGATTGGGGCTTTGAGTAAAATATTGTGTTTTGCGATTTCGCTCCAAGCATCAGAGGGAATGCCAGAAGTTTCGCCTTGTTCATAGACTTTGAGACCAATTTTAATTTCTTTAAATTGTAAGGGAACTTTAGCAGCCTCTAAAATGGAGAGTGTGGCCTCCATGATTTCAGGTCCAATTCCATCACCATTGGCGAACAAAATCGTATTGTCATTACTCATGAATTACCTCTTTATTTGTATGTATATGGATGTTTAGATCAAAGCGGCTGTAAGTCAAAAAGATCAGTAGCTTGGAGCAGCGCGCAGGCTTCTGCAAGGTATTGATGCCCTGCACAAGCTGCTCCCTTTTATTTCACTTCGGACATCCGTCCGATACCTCTAAAAGTACAAAATACTTCATGAATTATGTCCGTAAAGGCTTTAAATTCGATGCATTCTCGGACGCAATTTCTAGGTCTTTGAAATTAGGCTTTAAGTTCGATAAAAAAGTGAAATAAAAGGGAGCAGCTAACTAGAACTTAAATTTAATCTTTTTGGCCTTCTTCTTAAGCTTATCCAACTCTCTTTGTGTCTTCGATTTTTTCTTTGGAGGCGCTTTAGATGCTGTGTTTCTCTGCGCCGGTGCTTTTTTAGGTGCGGCAGCCTTTTTAGGAGCGGGTTTGGGAGCAGCTTTTTTCTTAGGGGCCTTTTTAGGAGCGGCAGCTTTTTTTGCAGCAGGGCTTGGAGCTGCTTTTTTAGCTGGTGCTTTTTTTGGTGCGGCAGCCTTTTTAGGAGCCGGTGTAGGAGCCGGCTTTGCTTCTTCTTCCTCCCAATATTCATCTGCCTTCACGCCGCCGCCAGGAGGTGGTGCCAAGGCATTGGCAGCATTCTTAGGC
>CAZZCP010000112.1:0-5457 GCA_964653235.1 uncultured Pseudobdellovibrionaceae bacterium
TGCATGTAAGCTAGCACAAGCAATGCCGAAAAGCATCTCTCAGAGTGCCATTCCGAAGATCGGACAGATCATTTCTGTTTGAGTTCTAAAACCGAATTTATGATCAATTCTGGGTTCGACCAAGGAACAAAATGATTCATATCTTTACGAATGATCTTCTTAACTTCAGAAGCATTTACCAATTTTTTCTCAGCATATTCCACATTCTCTACCGGTACCAAATCGTCTTTCTCTCCATGAATCAAATGTACAACTTGGCGAATCTTTGCCCATTTTGAATCTTGATCTTGCAATTCTTGTTTTAACGCGAGTATCTCTTGATTAGAAACATCCAAATCATTGGGAACCAACCAGCGCAAAAAGGGCCACTGAGCTGGATACTGAAACCACTTGGTTTCTTCGAGCTCAGGGTCTACAGATCCGGCCACTATCACGATCGATGAAACCTCAGGATAATCCATTGCCGTCCGAGCCACTACAGGACCTCCATAACTATGCCCTACCAAAATTAATTTTTGCCCGCGATGATGCTTCTTTACCGCAGCCATAACTTGATCGGTTTGGATTTGCAAAGAGCCTTGGGCTTTTCCCGCATCGGAACCACCAAAGCCAGGGCGATCAACAGCCATTAGATGAAAATCTTTTTGCAAATCTTGATTTTTTAAAAAACCAGCAAAGGCAGCCCAGTCCCCAGGAGAACCATGAATAAAAACCAAGAAAGCTTTGTCTTTGTCTAAATTTGGCAGATAAATATAGTGCAGTTTGCCTTGGGGAGTCTTGATCGAAGAAAAAGCAGCAGCCTCATTTTTTTCAATAAATTCTTTGTTCTTCTGAATTTCTTCACCGTAAGGAAATTCAAAACAGCCGGTTGTTAATAGTGAAATACAAATAAAAAAAAAGCGATACAAAGTGACTCCCAAGTCTTTTTTGGTTTATTCTCTCATAAAGAAGATCGGTAAACTAGGGAAGATATGCAGTGCTAGATTGGGTTCTAACTACATTCAAAGAATACAGTTTCTTTGCCATATCCATTGGCAGTTTGGTCTCTGAAGACGCAGCTCTAGTCTCAGGACTTTTACTCTATCAAAGCGGCCAGGCTAGCTTTAGCATTGTTACTGCTGCCTATTGCACCGGCGTGGTGGTTGGTGATGCTATGCTTTATGGCATTGGCTGGCTAAGTCTTAGAACCAAAATTGGCTGGATCTTGCGCTGGAGTCAAAAGATTCAAAAAAAGCTCGAGATGAACCGTTCAATAGAGCATTTAGACCAATATCTTATTCTCACTCGTTTTATCCCAGGCTCTAGACTACCCTCATATGTCACAGCGGGTGCGATTGAATACCCTTTTCTTCGTTTTTTAGCTGTTCTCTTTATTCCCACATTGATATATGTGGTTTTTGCTCTTGCCCT
Organism: uncultured Pseudobdellovibrionaceae bacterium; assembly: GCA_964653235.1. Lineage (GTDB taxonomy): Bacteria > Bdellovibrionota > Bdellovibrionia > Bdellovibrionales > UBA840 > CAZZCP01. The sequence continues at coordinate 1,411 of CAZZCP010000112.1, forward strand.
TGGCAAGTGGTTTCAAAAATATTTTGGCAATTCTATTGGCTCACTCGTTCTTTTAAGTGTTTTTATCTTTTTTATAAGCACTTACTTTTTTCGACTTCTTACATTTATGTACCAACACTGGTCTCACCTTAGAGAAGCGACTCGAATCTACTATCACTACTACAAACGTAAATTGAGTTTTGAATACTTTCCTGAGCTTTTGTTCTATGCTCCTTGTCTTCTTGCTAGTATATATTGGTCTTTACGTTATGGTGGAATTTTATCGCCTCTTTGGTCGAACCCCAAAATTCATTACTCTGGTTTGATTGGTGAAACCAAAGATGAAATGGAGCCTTTTTTAAAAACAGCAGCTGGTGAACATTATTTAAAGAGCTGTTTTATAGCCAAAGAAAACCAAACTGAGGCCTGGCGGCAAGCCATTAAAGAAATTGGCTTTCCTATGATACTAAAGCCGAACTCAGGATTAAGAGGACAAGGTATTCGAAAAATCATGAATCTGGCTGAGTCTGAAAAAGCACTAGAAGCTATAGATTATGATCTAATAGCTCAAGAGTATTGCGATTTTAAAAAAGAAATTGGTATCTTCTACTTTCGCTACCCCTGGAATCGAGAACAAGAAATCTACTCGATCACTCGCAAAGAATTTCCACAAGTTACAGGTGATGGTCAATCAAGACTTTATGATTTAGTTATGAAAAACCCTAGGTATCGACCAATGTCACTTCAGTTTTGGCAGAGGTTTTACAAGCAATGGTTTGATATAGTCCCAAAAGGTAAAAATATTCGTTTGGTCGAAGCTGGAAACCATTATCAAGGGGCACTCTTTTATCGCGGCCTTGATCTTCTAACTCCTAAACTCAAAAAAAGAATTTTTGCGATCTGTGATAAAATTCCAGATTTTTATGTAGGCCGTTTTGATATTCGATATTCCAATGAGGAAGACTTAACAACATTAAAAAATTTGAAGATTATTGAACTCAATGGCGCCGGTGCTGAGTCAACAGATATTTATGAGCGCGGACTTTCTCCACTGATTATCTACAAAAAACTTTTTGGGCAATGGTCACGTATCTTTCGGATTGGTCAATTCAATCGAAAGAATTTTCCTAAAAAAAATTATACACTTTACTCTTATTTAAAGGATTTTTTTCGTCTGCGAAAAGAAATCAGCAAATACGATCTTTCCGATTAGTAAGGAAATGGTTTGGGAATTTTCGATAAATTGAGTATTTCTTTAGAAGAAATTTTTCTCATTCCTTCAAATCCTGCGAAAGTAGCAATGGTTCGAACCGGTCCATTTTTACCACGTACCGAATGCGGATAACCCAGATCAGAACAAGAAGAGATAAAACTACCTTCTTTTAGCTCTGTAGTGCCTGTGTATTCAAAAGCTTTCTCATTTTGGTGAAAATGTATCTCATAGAGAGTTCCTTCAAGAACCTTTTCTACGACCAATTCGGGGTGAGTATGAGGAATCGAAGTCTGATACTCTGGAAAACAAATACAGGCCGTGTGAACCAAGCCAAGATGAGTGGGAAACAGCAAAAAAACATTTTTGGTATACTCAAGACCAACCTCAGAGTGAAAGTCAATGCTTTCGATCGGAGCCGGTTTGTATTGACGACAAACTTCGTGAGTAAGATTCTCAAAACAATCCAATAACTGATGTAAGGATTCTTTTTTTTCTAACTCAGGAAAAACCAACTCACACAAGTAAGAAGAAATAAGCGGTAGAGATGTCCACCAAGGATCGCTGCATTGCAAAGCCTCCAAATAATCATGAAAACGCAACTGACTCAGTGCCTCTTGCATCGCATTGTTTACAGCTAGCTTGCCTCGATTTGATTCTAAGGAGCAGACCATATCGGTAAAAAGTTGCAAAGATTTTTGCCAAGATGCATTTTGCTTGGAATATGCAAAAGCTTTTTCCAATTGTAAGCTCAAATATAATGGCAGATCATAGCCAGCATCAGGATTCTCTTTTGCAATGCCCACGAAATACTTTCTCCAATTCCGATTCGATGCTACATAGCTAGGTTATCAATGCACGACAGGAAGGCCAGTAAAAAAATGTCATTTAAAGATATTTTACAGCTCATAGAAAAACATCTTTATGAAGATAGTAAATCTCGTCTTCTTGACTACAAAAGTCCTCAACAACTCCAAAAGCTGCTTGCTTTGGAGCTTCCCGATCACCCTTCAAACTTCGAAGAAATTCGAAGTTTTGTGACAAAATATTTAAAATATTCGATGCGAACCAGCCATCCTCAGTATTTCAATCAACTTTGGGCCGGCTTTTCAGACTCTTCACTTATTGCTGAGATGCTCTCTACCGCAACCAATACATCAATGTACACCTACGAGGTTGCCCCTGTTGCCAGTCTTTTAGAACATCACATTTTTGCTGAACTCAATTCTTGGATTGGCTTTGATCAAGGTGAAGGACTCTTTGTTACTGGCGGAAGCAATGCCAATTTGGTGGCTTGTTTGCTAGCTCGTCAAAAGTATCTGCCAAGGGTTAAAGAAGAGGGATTTTTTTCCTGCGCAAAAGCAATTGTGTTTACTTCGGATCAGGCCCACTACAGCCTTTTAAAAGCTGCCAATGTTATTGGCATTGGAATGAATCAAGTTGTGAAGGTCAAGACCAATTCAAAAGGACAAATGATTCCTGAAGAATTACAAAAAGCCATAGAAACCGAAAAACAAAATGGCCACCGAGGCTTTTTGGTCAGTGCCACCTCAGGAACAACAGTACTCGGTGCTTATGATCCTCTTGATGAAATCGCTGAAATTTGTCAAAACCAAGAACTTTGGTTTCATGTTGATGGTGCCTACGGAGCCAGTGTCCTATTTTCTGAAAGAGAAAAGCATCGTATGAAAGGCATCGAAAAGGCTGACTCTCTTGCTTGGGACTTTCATAAAATGCTGGGTTTGCCTTTGATGTGTTCGATTATTTTGGTCAAAGAAAAGGGCAATCTCTATCAGACCAATTCGACCAGCAAAAACTCAGAGAACTACATCTTTCATGAAAAAGAGGGTTCTGAGTTTGATCTTGGCCCCATTTCTCTTCAATGCGGAAGAAAAGTCGATGTACTCAAAATTTGGTTGGCATGGCTTGAGTATGGTAAAAGTGGTATTGAACAGCGCATGAATCATTTGTTTGATTTGGCCCAATATGCAGAACAAAAGGTCTTGGAATGCAATGAACTTGAACTTGTCGCTCCGGTAGAAGGACTCAATATTTGCTTTCGCTACAAAGTAGATAAAAACAGCGATGCCTTTCAAATTCGCTTGCGCGAAGAGCTTTTAAAGCGTGAACTTTCGGCCGTTAATCATGCAGTCGTAGATGGCAAACGCATTATTCGTTTAGTCACCTTGAATGCAGATTCTTCGACAAAAGACCTTGATCAATTTTTTGATAATCTTCTTTTAGTGGCCAGAGAGTTGAATCAAGAAAACCCCATTGATCTGGGGCTTTAACTTGCTAGTCTTGTAAATCTCGAATGTAAATCAGGTGGTCGCCAATTCGTACCTGATCTTGCCTTCGTGCCCGAACTTCAACAGAGTACTCCACTTCAACCGGATTGTATTCGTAAGTACAAATTTTATGGTTAAAATAAATTGCAGGTTGAACATTGATCTCAGCAGCAACAGCTTCACCTGAATTTTGTTCTCCTAAGGCTCTTAAATTTTTCACTACTACTACATCTTCGGCCTCAACCACACGGCAGCTATTACCGTAAACAATAGAAAATACCAATTTGTAGCGAGTGTAACCGCCTCCGCAAGGACCTATTTCTTCTAATAGCGCCTTCTTTGGCTTGATCGAATAGGCTTGTTGGTGATTGATGTCCAGTGGACCAACGGATTGTGCTGCTGCAACGCCAGTGAAAAGTATCAAAGATAAAATCAATGATTTCATAATTACCCCCTTATTTTTTGAACAAAAGAAAGAATTCTTTGTGTTCGATCTATTGTCAAAGCAATTTCTAAAGCATAGCTCTATACAAAATCATTTTCATGATTAGGGTCATGGTTTTTATTTTT
>CAZZCP010000113.1:0-5380 GCA_964653235.1 uncultured Pseudobdellovibrionaceae bacterium
ACCGCGTCACTTCAGCTATGATGTATCCCGCAATTATGGTTTTGTTAACCATTGGTGTTTTGGTGGTTTTGTTTATTTATATCATTCCCAAAATAACCGAGATATTTGATTCCTTTCCCGATCTGGTTTTGCCCTGGTATTCTAAAGTTGTCATCGATCTCAGTGGTTTTTTGGTCAACTACTGGCACGTTATGATCATGACAACGGTAATTGTTTATTTGTTGTTCTCAAGGTGGAAAGCAACCCCAAAAGGATCTGCACAATACGATGCGATTCTTTTAAAGATTCCCGTACTTGGAAAACTTACTCGCATTATTGCCGTGAGCCGCTTTACAAAAACTCTAGCTACCCTTTTAACTGGCGGAGTACCGATGTTACAGTCATTAGATATTGTAAAAAATGTAATCGGAAATCAGGTATTAGAAAAAGCCGTTCAAGAAGCAAGAGACAATATTTCAGAGGGAGAAAGTATTGCAGGCCCTTTAAAAAGGTCTGAGGAATTTCCTCCCATTGTGATTCATATGATTGCAATTGGTGAAAAAACGGGTGAGCTTGAAAATATGCTAACGCAGATCAGCGATGCCTATGACTTCCAAGTAAAGAACACCATAGAAGGATTGACGAGTATCCTTGAACCCATCATGATTGTCGTCATGGGAATTGTTGTTGGGATTATTGTTTTCTCAATTTTCATCCCTATTTTTCAACTGACTCAAGGTATTAATTAAGAGAGGTACAGAATGAAGAAAGAAAAATCCATCTTACGATCTCAAAGAGGTATGACTCTTGTTGAGATTACCATTGTTTTGATTATATTAGGTGGACTGATTGCGATTTTAGCCCCCAACCTCATTGGAGAATTAGGAAAATCAAAAGTAAAGACGGCAAAAATTCAAATGAGCCAATTGGGCGCAGCTCTAGATCGATTTAACCTTGACTGCAATTTCTACCCAACTTCTGAACAAGGTTTAGAGTCACTTTTGACTGCTCCTTCGAATTGTAGAAACTGGGGGCCTGAACCCTATGCAAAGTCCAATATGATTGTTGACCCATGGGGAAATGAGTTTATTTACGAAAGAAACTCTTCTACTTCATACATTTTAATTTCACTTGGTGCCGACGGCGAAGAAGGTGGCTCTGGAATTGATGCTGATATCTCCTCAGATGATAAGAGAGACGTTGCTGACAACTAAAATTTAGTGAGAGGCGCTTGTTAGCGCTTCTCGATGAAGTCTTGAATTCGACCGCCCATTCTCACTCCATAAGCTGCGCCGTAAACAATTCCTGAAAGAAAAAAACCAAAACCTACACCGGCAATTTGTTGCACCCGAAATGAACTCGAAGCGCGAAAATCAGATATTCTTTTTTGCATTGGTAAAATTTAATGAAAAAAAGAGTGCAAGACTAGATATTAAAGATTGGTTATTTGCAGCATTGTAAACATTACTTAGAGCTTTTTAAGAAATCAGATTAAAATAAAGAAAATATGAAAAATCACAGCGGCTATACATTAATGGAGATTTTGATTGTGCTTATCATTATAGCAGGTGCAACAGCTGCAAGTGTTAGCTTTATTGGTGGAGGACAAAATCGAATTCGCGGAGATATCCGTAAGTTGAGTCTCTTACAGAAAAAACTCTACCGCGATGCCCAGCTTTACAATCGTACATATAGACTAGTTTTTGAACTCGAAGAAGAAGAAGAGCATCGCTATTTTGTAGAAAGCGCTGATCAAATTGCCTTTGCTAGCGAAGAGAATGAAGACTATGACGATGAAGACGATGATGAAGAAGAAAAGGCCTCACGGCTTTTTAAACCAGATACTCAAATTCTGAAACAAAAACAGAGCCTTCCTACTGGCTTTATTTTTAAAAACGTGAGCGTCGTGAATCGTGAACTCGATATCAGCGTTGGCAGAGCCTATATTTACTTTCTCCCGCAAGGCATGAGTGATGAAGCGGTAATTAATATAAACCAAGAAAAGGGCAATTTGGCATGGACAATGGTCCTAAACCCTCTCACGGGCTCCTCAGATATTCTCGAAGGAGAATACAATGCCAGAGAACTATCACAACGCTAAATACCTAGTGATTCCGGTGCAATTGCATCTAAAATAGAACTATGAAAAAGCAAAGTGGCTTTACACTGATGGAAACTTTAATTGCAATGCTAATTTTAAGCGGAGCTTTGGTTGTTTTGCATAGCACATGGAGCGGCAGTTTATTGGCCGTTAAAAAATCACAAGGTCTACAAACCGTTGCCACTCTTCTGCAAAGAAAAGTGGTTGAAGTACAAGCAGAAATGCGTGGATTAAAGTTCAATGAAATCAAAGAAAGTGAAAGCGGAGATTTTGGAGAAGAGTATCCAGGCTTCTCATGGGGATACACGGTACAAGACTTCCCTGCTCCCGATCTTCGCAGTGCTGTAGGCGGAGCCTCTGGCGACGGCCAGCAAATCGATGATTTTACAGGTACAATACTCTCAAAGTTTTCTGAACATCTTGAAAAATCGGTTAAAGAACTTCGTATCACAGTATTTTGGCAACAAGGAGAAAAAACCCTCGAATATTCCATCACAACACTATTGGTAGATTATGAACGACCCTTGCAACTCTAAAGGCTTTACTCTAATAGAAATTGTTATTGCGCTTTTGATTCTTGCTGGAATCTCAGTTTTAACGGCTCAAAGCATGAACAACTCAACCAAAATCAAAAAGCAACTGCAAGTCAATATTGACCGAAATGCTGAACTTCGCGCAGTTTTAAAAGTCATCGAAAAAGATATTCAGATGGCCTTTCACTATCGGGACATCAACTACGATGTAATGAAGAGCATTGAGGAAAGTCGCGCAAGAGCGCAGCAAAACCGCAATAACCCCGCAGCAAACCAAGCCAATGCCAATGCGAACAATACCGACGACAACAATCCAGCCGCTCAACAAGCTGAAAACCAGCAAAACCCACAGGGGCCGGGACAGCAAAACAATGTTCTAAAAGAATATTTAGAAGCCTATCGAGAAGCCCCTGATCGTACTCTTTTTTTAGGAGAAACAAATAAATTAGACTTTACCAATTTAAATAATATTCGCCGAGGAGCAGACTTAAGAGAGAGTAAACTACAAGAAGTTGGCTTTTTCTTGAAAGATTGCCGCTCAAGAACAGATGCAAAAAAAAGAAGTCAATGTTTGTGGCGCAGAAGCACGCCTTTAATTGACACTGAAATCGAAGAAGGCGGAGCTGATTTTGTATTGATCGAAGGAGTAAAAGACTTCAAACTACGATATTTTCACAGTTCTCAACGAGATCGTTGGTTTGATCGCTGGATTTCAAGCCAGGAAAGTAGCGAAGACTTTACTAAAAATAAATTTCCCGAAGCCGTAGAGGTCAAAATTACCATTGAAAGAGAAGAAAAAGAGTACACAATTTCAACAGTGATTGCTCTTGCTTTTCCGAACAATCCTCCTATACAAAACCAAGTACCTGGCCAACAAGGACAAAGTAATGTCAATGCAAGATAGAAAAAACCAAAAAGGCACGGCATTAATGTTAGCCTTATTTTCGATTATGGTAATATCTTTTTTAGCCACCGATATGGCTTATGAGGCTCGTATTGAATATCGATTGGCAGTTAATGAAATTGAAAAAATCAAAGCAAAATATGCTGCTTATTCTGGTGTTGAAATCAGCCTTCTTAGAATCAATCTTTACAAAAAAATCCAGAGACAATTTGGTGGGCAAAGTGAAATTGATCCGAGAATCATTGATTTGATATGGAGTTTTCCTTTTGTTTGGCCTCCGGTTGTCGGAGAAGATGCTTCATTGGTTGCCATGAGCGAGGCAAAAGATATACTCAAAGATAGCTTTCAAGATTCCAGTTGGGTCGCAAGTATTCAGTCTGAAGGTTCAAAAATCGATCTCAACCAATTGGGTTCTCCTTCTGAAGCACTTGCCACTGCCACCAAAAACCAAATCATTCAATTGATAGAAAATCGAAAAAATCGTGATGATGATTGGGCACTTGAAAATCGAGATTTACAGAGTGAAGAGTTGGTTAATCATATGATTGATTGGCAAGATTTTGACCAAGAAAGTTTAAATGGCGGCGATGAGGCTGCTTTTTATCGAGACTTTGATTTTGAAGGCATGAGCTATCCACCCAACCGCCCCTTTCGAGATGTGAGTGAGCTCCACTTTATTCCCGAAATGCGCGATGAGATCTACAATGTAATAGCGCCGCAAGTAACTGTTTTTGGAATTCAAGGAATCAATGTCAACTATGCTCCAAAAGAAGTCTTACAAAGTATTGATCCGCAAATTACTGACGAAGTAGTTACTGAAATTATCAACCAAATCAATGATCCGCAAGGTGGACCTTTTCGAGATGAGGAGAGTTTTATCAATTTTATCTCACGTTTTGGAGTTCGACCTGATGAATTCAATCAAAGTGGTATCCCCTTGGTTTTTGACAGACAGTACAACTTTCGAATTGAAAGCATCGGCACTTTTGGTTTGATGAGCAAAAAAGTGGTAGCCATCGTTTTTGATACTGTCGCCGCAGAACAAAGGTTAAGTGAGATCTTAAACAAAGAACAAGAGGAGAACAATCCTGCCGCCAATCAAGCCAATGCCAATCCACAGCCCAATGAAGGCGATGATGCCAATAACCCCGAAGGGGCTGCAGAAAATCAAAATTCTGGCACGCAGCAACCACAAGAAAATCTCAACATTCGTCCCAATGTGGTTTTTTGGGAAGAAACCTAGGCCACTTATTAGCTGCTCCCCTTTGTTTCACTTTTTATTTGAAAATAAATCCTAATTTCAAAGACCTAGAAGCTTTGTTCGAGTATGCGTCAAATTGAAAGCCATTACGGACAAAATGAGTGAATTATTTTGTACTCTTAGCTGTTTCGGACGGACATCCGAAGTGAAATAAAAGGGAGCAGTTTATATAATTCTTAAAAGGCATTTTTTTCATTTTTTAAAAAAATCTCCTCATTTCTGCGAGATATTCTAAGATTGGCTTTTGATATTAGGAGGAAAAATGAAACGAATTCTTTTGATGAGCTTGGTGTTTTTTACTTTTACTGCCAATGCAGACAAAATTACCTGTCAATCTGGTGAATTGAGTTTGGTAACCGAAGTCAACAATACCGAAGTTGCTTCTTACGAACTGCTCGATGCCGACGAAAATGTATTGGTGAGTGGTACTTTTCTTGTCGAGCATGTTGGAACCGCAGAGAAGATCTCTATTTATTTTTATGCTCTTCGCGACCTTGAGAAGGGGAATATTCTCTTTGCAGGAATCCCTGAGCTTGAAGAGAGAAAGCCTGGAAGCTATATAGGACAAGCTGAAGTTTTAGTTACAAGTGAAGACAATCAGT
>CAZZCP010000114.1:0-5232 GCA_964653235.1 uncultured Pseudobdellovibrionaceae bacterium
ATAATGAATTTTGAAAATGTTGCAATGTATGACCTCGCATCTGTTGATGCCCCAAACTTGATCAGCAGTGAAAGCCTTGAGCAAAAGCTATCTCCTCTATTAAAAGCCGCTGGTGAAAAAGAGGATATAATTCGCTCACTTACAGGCATTCAAAATCGACGCTATTGGGATGAAGGCGTAATGCCCAGCGATGCAGCTACTAAAGCCGCAGTTCGATTGTTTGAAAAAACAGGAATCGATCGCGACAAGGTCGGCGTTCTTATAAATACCTCTGTATGCAAAGATTATATCGAACCTTCTGTAGCAGCTTTGGTACATGGTAATCTTGAACTATCGTCCACTTGTTTAAACTTTGATGTCGGCAATGCTTGTTTGGCTTTTTTAAATGGAATGCAAATTGCCGGCAATATGATCGAAAGAGGACAAATCGATTATGCTTTGATTGTTGATGGAGAAGACAGCAGAGTCCCCACAGAATCGACGATTGAAAGAATGTTAAAAAACCCCAACCCAGAGACCTTTCGCTCACAGTTTGCAACCCTAACGCTTGGATCAGGGGCAGTTGCTATGCTGCTGACAAGATCTGATCTTCACCCCGATAAACCTAGATTTCTTGGTGGAGTTAGTCTTTGCAATACCCGTCAAAACCGAATTTGTATTGGTAATCCCGATGAGATGGTAACCGATACTAAAACTCTGCTCAAAGAGGGTTTAGCACTCTCTCTAAAAACCTATCAAAAAGTGAATGCAGAGTTTGGCTGGGATGATAAAGTTTTTGATCAATACATTCTTCACCAAGTCAGTGCTGCCCACACCACTAAAGTTTGTGAACTTCTCAATATCGACCTTGAGAAAGTTTATAAAATATATCCTGATTATGGAAACATTGGCCCTGCAGCGATTCCAGTTGCTTTAGATAAATATTTAGAAACAACTGAGATGCAGCCAGGTAGCCGAATTGCTCTTTTAGGTATCGGCAGTGGCCTCAATTGTTCGATGATGGAATTATGCTGGTAGAAAATCTAAGACGCGAATATCCTTTTGCTTCACATTTTCAAAAACTAGATGGTCTTCGCTATCACTATATCGATGAAGGCCAGGGCGATCCGGTCGTCATGGTTCATGGAAATCCGAGCTGGAGTTTTTACTACCGAAATTTAGTGAACGAACTTAAAAGCACGCATCGCTGTATCGTCCCTGACCATATTGGTTGCGGATTCTCTGATAAGCCAAGTGAAACGACCTACTCTTATCAGTTAAAAGATCGCATTCAAAACTTCACAGAATTTATAGACAACTTAAACTTACAGAGCAAAATTTCTCTCGTTGCCCATGACTGGGGCGGTATGATTGCCACAGCTTGGGCTGTTCATCATATAGATCGCCTAAAATCGATCACTTTGCTAAATACAGCAGCCTTTCATTTGCCCAAAAACAAAAGCTTTCCTATGGCTCTTCGTTTAGCTAGAGACTCAAGCTTTGGTGCTTATTTGGTGAGAAAGTTCAATGCCTTTAGCTATGGGGCATCAGTCATTGGCTGCAAACAAAAGCCCATGAGCAAAGATTTAAGAAAACTCTATCAAATGCCCTACGACTCTGAAGAAAATCGAATCGCAACTTTAAAGTTCGTGCAAGATATCCCCTTAAGACCTGAGGATCCAAGCTACCCAATTGTTTCTGAAGTTGAAAAAAAGTTGAGTCGGCTCAAAGATGTTCCGGTTTTGTTTGCATGGGGAATGAAAGACTTTGTCTTTGATGCTAGCTTTTTAGAAGAATGGAAAAAGCGTCTTCCCCATGGCAAGGCACTGAGCTACCCCAATGCCGGTCACTATGTTTTAGAAGATGTTGGAGATGAGTTGATCGGTAAAGTTTCATCTTTTATTCGGGAGCAATAATGGAACTCAAGAATGTGGCTCACGCTCTTGATATTATGGCCGAAAAAATTCCCAATTCTCCAGCTATTCATTGTCCAACCAAGAAAATTGCAAAATATGAATACCAATTCCAATCCTTTAGTTTTCTAGAGCTGAAAACAGATAGCGACCGGATCGCGCGCGGACTTCTTGAGTATGGCTTTAATCCGGGAGACCGAGTCGCCTTGATGGTGACTCCTTCGTTTGAATTTTTTAGTCTCACTTTTGCACTTTTTAAAGCTGGAATTGTTCCTATTTTGATTGATCCTGGAATTGGCATTCAAAATTTAAAAACCTGTTTAGCTGAAGCCGAGCCGATAGGATTTATTGGAATTTTCAATGCGCACTTGGCCAGAATTTTGTTCTCTTGGGCCAAAAAAAGTATTCAAAAAAAGATTTATGTCTGTAACTGGTGCTTTTGGGGCGATAGCCTAAAAAAAATCAAAACTCTCGGTACGGATTCTGATATTTCGCTGCCACGATTTACAGGTGATGAAATTGCCTCGATTATATTTACCAGCGGCAGTACTGGTGTACCCAAAGGTGTTGTCTACAAACACCGTAATTTTACCAAGCAAGTGGAAATCATTCGAAGTCTTTATAAAATTGAAGCTGGTGAAATCGACTTGCCTACTTTTCCTCTGTTTGCTCTTTTTAATCCTGCGCTCGGAATGAGTTCTGTAGTACCGGTAATGAATTTTACCAAGCCGGCAAAAATCAAACCGCAAATTTTTATTCCGATTATCAAGCAGTTTCAAATCACCAATATGTTTGGCTCTCCAGCCCTTTTGAACAATCTTTCAAGATATTGTGAAGAGCATCAGGTTCAATTACCAAGTCTCAATCGTGTGATCTCAGCAGGGGCACCGATGCAGCCGCAAATAGCAAAAAGAGTCAGAAAATTTCTAAAACCCCAGGCCCAGCTCTATACTCCTTACGGCGCCACCGAGTCACTTCCGGTTTCTAATGTTTCTGATCAACTCATACTTGGCATTGGCCAAGAGAAGACCAAGAGCGGCGGCGGTGTCTGTATTGGCAATATCGTTCACGACATAGAGCTAAAAATCATAGCTATAACAGATGATCCCATTGAAGAGATCAGCCAAGTAGAGTTTGTTACTCAGGGGCAATTGGGTGAGATCATCGTCAAAGGCGAACATGTGACCCGAGAGTACTTCAACCGGGCTAGTTCTACTCAGCTAGCAAAAATTAAAGATGGTAATTCTTTTTGGCACCGAATGGGTGATATCGGCTATATCGATGAGAATGGCTATCTTTGGTTTTGCGGAAGAAAATCTCATCGAGTGATTTTAAAAGATAAAACCCTATATACTGTTATGTGTGAGGGTATTTTTAATTCTCACCCTGGGGTCTACCGATCGGCTCTGGTGCGTGCGCAAAAGAACAAAGAACACCTGCCGGTTGTTTGCATTGAACTCGAAAAAGGCTTCTCGAAACAACAAGTAGAAACCGAGCTCAAACAAACGGCTAAAAAATTTGAAATCACTCAAGAGATCGAAACTTTTCTGTTTCACCCCTCTTTCCCGGTAGACATTCGTCATAATGCAAAGATCTTTCGCGAAAAGCTGGGTCCATGGGCCCAGGAGCAAATCTCATGAAGGTATTGGTTACTGGCGGCGGAGGCTTTTTAGGTCGATTTATCTGCCGCGATCTCATCCATCGATCTTACGAAGTGGTTTCTTACTCTCGAAGTCATCACTCTATTTTAGAAGAACTTGGAGTTCAGCAAATTCAAGGCAGCCTAACTGATCTAGATGCTTTACGAAAAGCTTTTGCAGGGATTGAGGCGGTCTTTCATGTCGCTGCCAAAGCAGGTGTGTGGGGAGATTATGAAGACTACTACCAAACCAATGTTGTGGGCAGTGAGAACATCATAAAACTCTGCCATGAGTTTCAAGTCAAATACTGTGTCTATACTAGCACTCCCAGTGTAGTTCATAAAGATGGCGGAATTGAAGGCGAAGATGAGTCTCTTGAATATCCGAAAGAATTTAAAGCCCCTTACCCAAAAACGAAAGCCATTGCGGAGAAAATGTTTTTAGATGCCAATAGTGATTCTTTTCAATGTCTTTGCTTGCGGCCACACTTGATTTGGGGGCCACAAGATCATCATTTTCTGCCTCGACTCGAAGAGAGATCAAAAAGTGGCAAGCTCATGCTGCTTGGAAGCGGAGATTATAAAGTCGATCATATCTATGTTGAAAATGCATCGCTTGCCCACATTCAAGCTCTTGAAGCCTTGATGGATTCTTCTCGAAAGGCAGATGGACGAGCTTATTTTATTAGTCAAAATGAGCCCCTTGCCATAAAAGATCTGATCAATTCTTTGCTAAACTCAATCAACCAGCCGCAGGTGAAAAAGTTTTTACCGGTCTCTGTAGGTAAATTATTAGGCAAAGTCTTTGAAGTCTTTTTCAAAGTCTTTGCTCCTCACAAAGAGCCGCCTCTCACTCATTTTGTGGCTTCACAGCTGAGCACCCCCCACTGGTTTAACTGTAAAGCCTCGAAAGAAAAACTTGGCTACAAACCTCTTGTTAGCACAAAAGAAGGCTTAAAAAGGCTTCAAGACTGGTACGTCGGGGGACCCTCGGGGACCGTCGGGTGACAGTCACCTTTTAGTATTGCGACTGGTCGTAAACCTCGAAAAAAAGTCAAAGTTAAGGACAGCTTCCTTCGCCTACAAAATTGGAGTGAACAAAACCTTTTACATTTTGAAATTGTATATGACACCAATGATGATTCTTTCGCCAATCTTTGATTTCTTTCGCATCGTAGTTGCCACTAAAATACATATCTCTAAGGGCTTGCGGCATCTCTGCACATCCCAGGTTTTTAATTCCATCTGCATTGTGCGGAATTTTTCCCAATATTTTTGCACTGGCATTTGGTTTTGATCGTATGTTCAAAGAATCATTTTTTTTAACATTTAGAACTCGATAACAATCGGGTCCATCTGCCGTTGCCCATACTTCATTCAATACAAAAGTAATAATCATGAATAAAAGTAGAAAAGAAAATCTTGTAGACATTGAAAGGTCCTTTTGAACTAATTTTATCTTAACTCTGCCTTGGTTGACAGTCACTTTTTAGTATTGCGATTGGTTACAAACCTTGAGGCCTTTGCACAGCCATTAGAAATTCAGATTTGTACTCAAGAGGCACGGAAATAGACAGGTGTCAGTCACCTAACCAACCTAACTAAAAGCAACTTTGAAATTGCAAGGATGATTTTTCATTCTCTAGGTAGAGCAAGTTCGGCGTTAAAAGCGGTTGTTTAGCGACAAATTCGCATAGATTT
>CAZZCP010000115.1:0-2955 GCA_964653235.1 uncultured Pseudobdellovibrionaceae bacterium
TCTTAAAAGAGCAAGGCACTGTTTTGGTTTATTTTAATCTAAATCGCAACGGCAGTGTCTCTAATGTAAGGCTTGCTAAGTCCTCTGGCTATTCACGTTTAGATCGCTCCGCTCTTGAGGCACAAAAAAACCACCGATTTCGCGGTGGTACTCCAGGTGTGTACTACAAGGCATTTGTCTTTCGCCTTAGTGGTTCGACTCAAGATCTGCCATCAAGATTAAGGCGAGGTAGAAACTAGTTCTCGTCTCCGAAAAGTTCTTCTTTCGATTTGGTCGTTCCGTTTACACGGATATCACGTTTACGATCTGTTCCGCTCTTAGTTTTTTTACGGCGACGAATGGCTTTGGTTTGTTTTGTATTCGAAGGCATACTCACTCCAATTTTGAGCTGAGAAATTAGGCGATAAGACTTGTTGAGTCAAGGTTTAGAAAAATACGCTGAGCTGAAAATTGTGCTGCCAGTGCTTAGAATCTTCATAGTTTTGCTGAAAAGCATAGTTAAATTGAAGCCTTGGCCCCGCCCAGCCCAGCCCCAGAGTGTAGAGATTTTCATTGTTCATACCGTCTGAAAAGTGCCCCGCTCGCAAAAACCAATTGTCTCTCATGATGAGCTCAAAGCCACCGCCCGTCTCGGCTCTTTTGCGAAGATTACTCTGCATTTGGTAGCGCACATCCCAGCGCAAACGAAAAATCCGGTGTGGAAGGTAGGTCATACCTGCGGCCCAGGTTTGTGGTAGTAATTCGGGGTCAGTATTAAAAACATCATAAAATACGACACCAAAACCCAAATTGGGCGCAGGAGTAATTAAAAACCCAATCGTTGCGTCGTGCTCGGCAGTATCGAGTTGAATGGCGCGAAAGCGCAGCTGCTGGCGATGAATGCCAATCCCGGCTGAAAAGTAATTGGAGTAGCGAGTTGCAATGCTCAATTGAAAGTCTTGTTGTTCTAAATCACCTGCCGCATTGCGAGTATTTTTAATCGAATAGGCAAAGGCTCCCTTTAAATCAAAACCTGGGTTGGGGTCAGTAATGACTCCTGTATATTGTTCACTGCCGCGGCCCAAAGCATTTCTCTCTGCCTTGGCATAAGTTGCAAGATAAATCTTCTCGTTAAGAGCCGCTGAGGCGGGATTTAAATAGACTCCCTCGGTTGGGTGAACAGCTGCCCTTCCTGCATTGCCGATGGCTGCGGCTTCTGGTCCTATATAAAATTGTGCTTTGATCGTGAATGGAATGAAAAGCAAGATCCAAAACTTCATCCTCTAAGGCTAACGAAGCTTTTTAACGTTTGCAAATGCTTAAGTATTGATGGCAAAAGTTAGAAATTCCTCCCACTGGAATTAGGTCATCTTTTATCAAACAAGTTCTCAAACTAGTGGGGTCGGTTCTATAAACAATTTCATCAATTTGAATTGGCAAATCATAATCGTAACAGCCTGTATTCATTTTAGGCCGAATACAATCATTACCATCCCATTCCCAATCAGTGCCTAAAATTGCAAACATATGCTGCTCAGAAGTGGTAACCGTATCAAAATCTCCACAAACTTGAGGATCATCTCCAAATCTTACAATTTTATAGTGCCTACAACTGTAAGAAGCTCTTTGATTCATTTCGACTACACTTGTTGCCTCTGGTGAACGTAAGCCTTCATATTCTTCAATATCGCGAATTTTCTTATGTGCTGTTTTGTCGTTTGGATTGAGCGATGAACCATTTAAGAAATTGAGCTTATAGACATTCCCATAAATTCCTCTCTGGCTGCTGTCACCATAGTCTAGTGGGTCACGAGCACCACGAACGTCTCCGGCAGGATCATTGTAATCAAGAGTTAATACAATCTGACCTTGATTAAAACGAATCGACATCGGCCCATCTCCTTGGGTCGAAGTTTCAGAAACTTCAAACAGGTTCTGGGGTAAGAGTTGCAGACTACCAATTTCATTGCCAAAAAAACGACTGAGTTGATTTCGGTTTAAAAAGCTCAGGCGCCTTATATCAGAGGCAGGATTAAAGAAGCTGGGAGCAGAGTAGAGAATCGCACTGTTTCCGTAAGCCTCTACACTCATCGGGTTTTGAATATCGCGCACTGAGATCTGAGCCTGCAAGTTTTGCAGACTGTCGTTGTTTTCAAGAGCATCTAGTTTGGCAGCTTGGTCTCTCTCTTGAGTGCCCATTGAGTCGAAAAATGCATTGCTGAGCCGAATTCCTGTGTCTTGTCCTACAGCAGCGAATTTAAACGTAAAAAAATTATTGGGAGTCAATTTGCCATTGCAAGAACTATAAGCAATGGTGTCGAGCAATACATCGACGGCAAATGGCTCTGCTCTCTCTTGCGCCCTTGGAGTTTCACCCAATTGTCCGAGTTCTTGATCACAGTTCTGAAAACCGACGATGAGCAAAAACAGAGCCAATGTTGACAAAAAATATCTCATATTAGCTTATCGGCTAAATGGCAGTGTCACTTTAGTACGTTTTAGCTTGAAACAGAGAAATAAAGCGAAGTAATTTCAATAGCTTAAATTCTCTTGCCTAGTCCATTGGGGATCTTTATATTGTCTTTATGCCCAAGCTAAGGAAAGCAATCATACCTGCAGCCGGTCTTGGTTCTAGATTATTACCGGCCAGCTATTTTGTGCCCAAAGAGTTTTTCCCTATTTTTGATCAACCTGGTTTGATGAGAATTGCCCAAGAGGCAGTAGAAGCCGGAATTGAAGAACTGATTCTGATCGTTAGTGATGAAAAACCTATTTTAAAAAATTTTTTACAATCCAAACCAGGTCTCGATTCTATATTACCAAAAAAGATTGCCGAGCAAATCATAGGTTTGCAAAACAAATTAAAAGTTTCCTTCGTAACTCAAGAAAAAGCTTTAGGACTTGGACATGCAGTTTTGTGCGGAAAAGAACTTGTAGACGGTGAGGATTTTGCCGTTCTCCTGCCAGATGAGATTA
>CAZZCP010000115.1:2965-5185 GCA_964653235.1 uncultured Pseudobdellovibrionaceae bacterium
GGCGATCAGCTGGGACTCAGAGAACTCTTAGCCTGTTATGAGCAAAAAGATTCAAGTACTATTGCACTGATGCAAGTCGCTCCTTCAGATGTAGAAAAATATGGAATTGCCAAAATCGATACCGAGTCTCGCATCTTAGAACTGGTAGAAAAACCGAAGGCCTCTGAAGCACCCAGCCAGCTTGCTTTACCAGGAAGGTATATTTTTAAAAATAAAATTTTCGATTATTTAGAAAAAACTCCTCCTGGTAGGAATCAAGAGATTCAACTAACAGATGCTATGAATTTGTACTGCAAAGAGCATCCAATCTATGGCAAAAAAATCAAAGCCCTTCGTTTAGACACAGGCAACCCCGTTGATTTTATCTGTAGCAGTGTTCACATTGCTCTGCAAAGCCCAGAATATGGACCAAGCATACAAAAGAAACTTCACCAGGTTTTAGGTAACGATATATGAAATTCTTAGTTTTGATTTTATTTCATTTTTCAGCATGGGCTTATATCCCTCACTCATCCACTATTTTAGAGAAAACTTCTGATTTTAACGGAGATACTAGCTATATAATAAAACAAGAAGTGATTTTTCAAAACTCCAAAGAAAAACTTCGTATCACCGAAAATTGGAAGGTGATTGATGGCAACAAACTTCTTCTTTATGCTATTGGAAACTCAACCAGCTACTATGCTCTTTTTATTGGTGACAGCCGGTACACAGTGAATGCTTCTGGAAAATTGGTAAAGAGCCAAGTTTCTCCAGACTTTTTTGAAAACTTTTTTCACCACCGACATGGTCCTTCGATTGCTGCCGACTTGATTCGACAAAATATTGCCCCCAGTGCTGTTGCTGAAAAGCAAAGAGTTTTTTATCAGTCTTCAAATATCGACTACAAGGGCCAAGAATTTGTATACCTCACTCGAGTCAATGGAGTCATTACTTATGGCATTGGCTATCCAACACCGGTAGGTAGCGAAACTCAAAACCCTGGTATTTGGATTGAACAAGATCAATTTCTAATTCGTAAAATTCGCTTTCCATCACAGACCGAAGTCAGTGCTGATGAATATGCGGATTACACAAGAAATTTAAAATTTCCTCGTTTGCGAAAAATCAAATGGTCTCAGGGACTCACTCCCATTCGTTTGCTCAATGTGAACGCCAAAAACTTTGATGCCAATGAGCTTCAAGATTTTAATCCCAATCAATTTGCAAAAAAAGCCAAACAAGCTCGTTTTGGACAGTCTTCACTCGCCAGTAGTATCGAAGAATTCTATACGAGGTTCCGTTAGTGAGCGAAATTTGGAAGATCGCTGTAGATGCTCCCTTGGAGGAGCCGCTAAGCTATGAGTCCGAATTGGGTTTAAAAGCTGGTTTGCACGTCAAGGTTCCCTTGGGACGGGGAGCAAGAAAAGTATCTGGCGTAGTTCTTTCTCAAGAAACAAAAACACCAGAATTTAAAATGAAGAAAATCAGTAGCATTGAAGAGCACCCGCGCCTGCCGGATCACTATATTCAATGGGCAAAGTGGCTTGCTAAGTATTACTTTCATCCCATCGGCCAAGTTTTAGATCTTGCCTACCCCCCTTTGCCTAAAAGTAAAAAGCCAAGAAAGTCTAAAAAGGCTGCTATTATTCCCGATGTTGCAAAAAAAGACCCTCCCGAACTCAATGAAGAGCAAAAGAAGGTGTATTTTGATATATCTAAGAAAACAGATTTTGCCTGCCACCTTCTCTATGGCATCACCGGATCGGGAAAAACCGAGGTTTATCTACAACTTTTTCAAGATTGTATTTTGCAAGGCAAACAAGGAATTTTTCTATTGCCAGAAATTTCGCTGACCCCGCAATTGATTCGTAGATTTGCCGAAAGATTTGGCGATCAAATTGCAGTGATTCATTCTCATCTCACAGAAAGAGAAAAAACCAACCAATGGTGGGATATGCTTGAGAAAAAAAAGCAAATATTGATTGGTGCAAGGTCAGCTCTGTTTTGTCCAATTGAAAATCTAGGAATGATTGTTGTCGACGAAGAACATGAAACTAGCTACAAGCAAGATGAGAAATTAAAATACAATGCTCGAGATGCAGCCATTGTTCTTGCACAAAAAGCCAATTGTCCAGTCATTTTAGGCTCTGCAACTCCCAGTTTAGAAACTTGGCAAAATGCTCAAAGCGGAAAGTACCTGCTTCACAAAATTACGAAAAGAGCAAAGCAAGCTGAGTT
>CAZZCP010000116.1:0-5040 GCA_964653235.1 uncultured Pseudobdellovibrionaceae bacterium
AATTGTGCTAAACTACTTTCAATGCCTTTTCGAGCTTTAGAATTACAGTCGAATTTCTCTACACTGAGTTGAACACTTTGACATAAGTTTACATCAACGACTCCTCCTTCAATACGAAATTTGTAACAGGTATTTGCTGCAAAGCTAAGTGAGCTCCAGAAAAGAAGAATTAATACGAGGTGAATTTTCATTCTTTCACTCCTTGGTCGAGTTTTCTTTGTGTATCACAATCTACATTTAATATTTCATTATTAATATTATTCACTGAAAATCTTTTTACAAAGCATTCATCATTCACATGCAAGCGATACTCACCATTTTTGAGCACAATCGGGGTATTGGTGATATGGCTGCCTAAAAGCATACTGTTGGTGTCGTAAACATAAAGCCCCGCTATTTCAGGGTAATTAAAAGTAATTGCGCCGGCGGCGGGTACTTCCATAGGGTGCTTTCCATCAGGAAAGACATAAAAGTTATCTTGCTCAAAACTAAAAAAAGGATCTTTAAAAATATGAATGGTATATTTTCCAGTTTTGGCTTGAAAGGCATTGTCAGAGCGAAATTTATGCACGATTCTCTTGTATTTATCAAGAAGGTGAACATTTAATAGATTGTCCATAAATTTTACGTAGACTTCACCGTAACCAGCGACAGTAAGTGTTACACTCTTGCCAGGGTGAATCGTGAATTTAGGGAATTTATAAATAGGTGTTATGTTCACTTCAGCATCATAAGTACCTGGAGGAAGACGAATTCCCCACTTTGCGGTAAAAGTGGTAAATAGTCTTCTGTTTCCATCTTTATCATAGCGAAAGACATTGACCGTGCTCAGCTCTTTTGGACTCTTTACAAAGAGATTGTTGCGGTCACCTTTGATTTTATTGGATATTTGTGCTGTTGCATCAAATAGATCTTGCTCATTTTTCACAGACAAGGTTTCGCCAAGACATGATACATTTCTATAATCATCTGATCTTTCGTCAAAGCCAATCGCAACCACATAAATCTTAACATCGATTTCAGGATTTTCTTTGAATTTTTCAGCAAACTTACATGGATCTCCATTGCAAGTTTCTTTGCCATCGGTGAAAAGTACAATTCTTTTGGGCCCTTTATAGCTCTTTAAGTCTTTAAAAGCAGCTTGTAGACTTTCTTGAATCGGAGTTCGACCTGTAGGAAACATGGCTGAAACTTGTCTTGCAATTTCTGGAATCGAAAAATCATCAAATGGCACAGAAAGAAAATTGTCTTCACAATCATTTTTTCTACGAGAACCATAGACTCGCATGCCGACAAGAGCTTTTTCACGCCATTGGTCAATCAAATAGCGGGAGAGAAGTTTTTTAGAAAAATACATCTTGGTTTTATTTTGATCTAAAATCTGACCCATAGAACCTGAGCTATCAACAATCAATTCGACTTTCGGAGGCGTATCCTCAGAATCTTCTGCCTTATCAAATTCGATCATCGCATCTGGGTTTGCTTTTTTGTTTGGATCTGCCAACTCCGGAACTTTGTATACATCTTCCTCAGCAAGAGTGTTGAGCTCTTCAAAGTTTTCGGCATTGGGTATGATTTCTGGATTAAAATCTTTTTCTTGTTGAGCTAAAGCGTAGAAACTAAGTAAGAATATTATATATTTCATTTTTGCCTCGGCATAAAAAATTGTCCAACTACATCTTCTAAGCGAATTCCAAAACTAACAACCCAGTAATCATAGGTCTCAGTATAGCTCGCATTTTCATCAACAGGTAAAAACTCGCTTTCTGTTGCTCCAGAAAATTGTAAATTGTAAGAGCGTTGGCCGTAAAAGGCTTTTATCACATAGCGTTTAAACCAAGGGATCCAGCCAATATACAAAAAGCTTTCAAAGCCGATACGGTATTCTAGAGCTGTCACAGCGGCTTCTTCTCCTCTTGAGACGATGGTCTCAACAGCGCCGATTTGAGGAAAGTAATTAAGATCTAAATAAATCTTGTGAATATTAAATCCCAAATTTCCTTTAGGCTTCCAAACACCAGAGCTAAACTCTTTGTTGAATTCAGCGCCAAGCCCGAGGCCTGCATAGACGGTGCTAATGAGAAAAGCATCTTCATTGGATGTATCGAAAGTATCTGTTGTGTTTATCAGTTTAAAAGTCAGGCGGGTATTCCAGAAGTCTTCAAATTTTCGCATTCGATAGTTCAACTTAAAATTGGTGATGTTTTGACTACTGTCAAAAGACCTTCGATTGTAATCAGTGGTTGGAAAAGCTCCGGCAATTCTTTCGATTTCAATTCCTAAACGCCATAAGAATTCAAGATACCAAACAAAGTGCATGTAATTAAAAGTATAGCCTGCTACATTTTTAGCCTCATTTGCGATAGGGGCACCTGTGGTAGTAAGATTTGAATTGAATTGACCCATGTCGAATTCAATATATCCAGGATCACCTGGAATTGGTGGAGGCTCCGATTTTAAAAATCCAGTGGCATCTTCTTTGTCTTTTTCAGGGTCTGGAGTCCATGGTGGTGCCATAAAAACCGCATAGTCGCCAATTCTAGGAATTTTAGATATATTCTCGATTTTTAGTTCAACCAAAGCCATTCCTTCTTGCTTGGCCTTAATTTGTCCTCGGGCCAATATATCGAGTTCTCCCTCAAAGGGGCGAACAAAGAGTACGTAATCATCGGGGCGAACTTTACGATCGCCTACAGAAACAAAAAAGAAGCCCTCTTGTTCTTTAACGACTTTAACCGAGGACTTCTCAATGACCTTTCGAGTTTTAGTAACACCTTTACTTGTCGGTAAATTGACTTCTTTGTCCCCACTGGGTGCAACAGGGGCTTGGGCCCATAAATTTTTACAGAAGAGTGCAAAAAACAAAAATGAAATCCATTTCATTTGAAAAAACATTCTAGTTTTAGAGTATCATTGGCTTTTTTGAAGTGCTAGGTCTTTTAAACTGCTCCCTTTTGTTTCACTTCGGACGTCCGTCCGAATGCAAATAAGTAGTTAAAATGTTTCATGTCTTCTGTCCGAGGCTGATGAAATTGAAATGCATTTTCGGACATGAATCCTATGTCATTGAATGCGCAATTGAATTTTCAAAAAAAAGTGAAATAAAAGGGAGCAGCTCATATTTTTCACTCAGCGGTGTAGACCGAAGCATTGGCCCGATCGACTAACATTATCAAATTGCTCTCGGGCAAGACCAAAATACTATCAAATTGGGGCTCAGTGGCGAGTGGGTACACTGTCATAGAGTTGAGATCAATAGAGTAGACTTGCCGTCCGGTCTTACTCAAACCAAAGACTAGGCCGCGGCTTGCGTCAGATTCGATTTTTCTTCCACTTCTTTGTCGGTCAAGTGCAGATGGATTGATTTGTCCGACTCCAACATAAGAGACATCACCGGCATTTGGGGTGCCTGTTCCATCATCATCTAATATGGCAATGCCGCCGCTGCCAGGGAGATTGATAAAAATTTTGTTACGATCTTCATCAATTGCAATATCCATGGGGTTGCTTCTCTCATTGCCGGGTACCCCATTGAATAGAGTTAGACTGGCGATTTCCGTAGGATTGCTATCCGATTTGAGCGGGCTTAAGTCAAAGACATGAACTTGATAGTCTTGATCACCATCGTTAAAAGTACTTACATAAGCCCTTTCTGTAGCTTTGTTAACCTGAATATCATTAATTGCTGTACCTATGGGATAGGTTTTAAAGGCGTTATTGGTTCCTGCATTTTTATCCCACCTTAAGGTTCTTCCATTGGTATCGTTCCATATTAAAAAGCGGCCCTCTGCAACTTCAAACTCATCATTGACCAGTTGGCCATAACTTGTATCGGCAAGATAGTGCTCGCGTGAGCAAGAGCCAGAACAACGGGTGGAACTAGGTATCGGATTTGAAAGATTGGTTAGGTCACCCGTAAAACGAAGAGAATTGGTGGTTGATGTAAATCCGCCATCACGATCTATTTGCGGAGTAACATAGGTTTCAATTGCAGCAGGGCCAGCAATTCGAACGGCAATGTTTTGACTCACACCTGTGCCTTGCCAAGGCATATTCTCATAAAAGTTCCAAGGAGGATTACTAAGTGTTCCGTTGGGAAAAGAAACTTCTCCATTGAAAAACAACAAATGCCAAACAAAATGGTGTAGATTGAATCCGCGTCGATAGTTTCCGGTAAAGGAGAGAAAATCGATATTGTCGCCGCCAAAGGAAGTATGCGCTGCCACTTCATGCAGCCAATTGACATCGGTCACAGTGACAGGCGGGGTGGTTTGCTCTCGAGCATCGACCAAATCAAAAACTTTTTTGGGCTTTAAGAAAGTGTTACGAACTTGGGCCACCCATGACTGTGAGGTTTCAAAGTTACCATCACTGACCTCAACTCGAATTTCATGCTCACCAGCTTGTAAGGGGCCAGATCCGTCAGGATCTCTAGAGCCATCGACAACAGTTGGCCGATAATCAAAGCTAGGCCCGAGGTCTGCTACCAGCTTGCCATCGACATACCAGCGGTAGTGAAGAATATCATCGACATTCGGGTCACTTCCGACAGCTTGAAAAGTAAACACAGCTCTTTCATCTAAGCTAACACTGGTAACATCGGGTATTTTTGCTAATGTGGGTGGCTGTTCAAGAGGGCTCAAAGCATCTTGCACCTGTAAGAAAAAGAAAGCACTGTCTGACTCAAGAGTAACAGTGTCGGTAACTTGAACTTCGATTCGGTGCCAAGTTAAATCATCCATGGGGTTGGTTAAATCATCAGGGTATTTGGGCAGCCAGGTTATAATACCATCACTGTCGATACAGACTCCATTGCCGTCGGGGTCAGAACAGGGCCTTGGGGCATCTAGAATTTCAAAACTCAAGGGGTTGCCCTTAGAATTATTCACTACGGTCTCGTAGATAAAGGGTTTGGTAGGAAATCCAGCTGCTGTTTGCGGCATAAACTGCACAGGATCTCCGTCTAAATCGAGTCTTGGACTCTCAAAAAATACAGGCGCTTGCACGGTTAAAAATAAAGGCGCTGAACCAGCAAGAGCA
>CAZZCP010000117.1:0-325 GCA_964653235.1 uncultured Pseudobdellovibrionaceae bacterium
CTAGAACTGCTCCCTTTTGTTTCACTTCGGACGTCCGTCCGAAAGCAAATAAGTAGCTAAAATCTTAAGTGTATTCTGTCCGAATTTTTTGATGTTATAAGGCATTTTCGGACAAGTATCCTAGATCATTGAAAGTACAAAGTGATTGGGTATAAAAAGTGAAACAAAAGGGAGCAGTTTTTAGTTGCTTACCTTGGGAGGAAGTTGAGTAGGCAACTGCTCCTCCTTCGTCTTTACTGCCTGCGGCTTTCTCTGCCTATTCTGTGTCTTTCTCTGGGCTGTAGGAGCTGTTCTTGGTGTCGTTGGCCGTCTTGCAGGTTGCTGG
>CAZZCP010000117.1:425-4998 GCA_964653235.1 uncultured Pseudobdellovibrionaceae bacterium
TTTTGCGGTGCTCTTTGCTGGTTTTGCGGTGCTCTTTGCTGGTTTTGCGGTGCTCTTTGCTGGTTTTGCGGTGCTCGCTTTTGGTATTTAATCCTGTTTTTTAGGGCCTGGACGCCTTGTTCACGGCTAAGGGTCTTTCCTGAATTGGGAAGTCGCCATTTATCGCTTGAAGGCTGTCGGTTCTTGTCTTTTTTTATCCCTTTTATATCTTGGATATCTTCTTTCAGCTGTTCTGTATTTTGAATCGTCTCTTTAAGCTTCTTTTCAAGAGCCATTTGTTTTTGAAGTATCTGCTTTTCAGCTTTTTTCTGTTTCATGATTTCTTTGGCTTTTTTTAGTTTTTCTTGAGCTGCTTTGATTCTTTCTTCAGGACTCAGATTTGGATCAATGCTTGGATCTGGTAGCTGCTCTGATTCATCAATTTCTTCTTCTGCTTGCTGGTTATAAACAGATTCGCTGGCCTCACGTCTTTTGAATTTTTCAAGCATCTTCTTGTTTGCACCATCAAATTCAACATTGACGACAACACGGCGATTTTTAGCTAAATTATCTGCTATCGGATTGCCCATCTCATCTCTATTCGGATGCAAAGGACGTGAGTCACCAAGGCCTTGGGCGATTAAATTTTCTTTAGGAAATCCCACAGATACGAAGTGCCGCACCACTCTTGCTGCACGGGCAGCGGAGAGTTCCCAGTTGGTTGGAAATACGGGTGATCGTATAGGAATATCATCTGTATGCCCTTCAACAGTTACCATTTGCACGTTCAATTGTTGTTTTACTAAGCTTACAATTTCTGTCATTAGCGGATACATTTTAGGAATCAGCTCAGCAGATCCTGATCGAAATAAGATGGATCCATCAAAGCTGAGTTCAATGTTTTTTTCGCCTAATTTCATTTGAACAAAATCTTCCACACCAAATTTTGAGATTGCTTTTTTGATTTCATCTTCGGTTTTTTCAATTAGGGCATTGGCGGCATAAATTCCAGCGTGATCTCCCTTTACTTGACCACCAAAGTGCTTGCCGATTTGTTGACTAAAAACTTCAAACTTTTCTTTGTCGGTTTTACTCATGCTGTACATGAGAACGAAGAAACCAAAAAGAAGAGTCATCATATCAGCGTAGCTGATGAGCCAGTTTGACTCATCATGCACGTGAGGATGTTCAACCTCCTCTTCTCCACCTCTTTTTTTATGCTGCTTTTTGGCCACCGCCACCACCTGCGCTACTGAAGTCTTTCTTTCGATCTTTTGGAGCAAGGAAAGATTTCAAATATTCTTCAATAAATAAGGGATGCTTTTTTTCACGAATTAAAAGCACGCCTTCTTTGATAATTTTTCGAAGTGTTATGTCCTCAGAACTGATTTCGGCAATATTTTCTGAAATAGGAATAAATACCAGGTTGGCAAAAACCAGACCATAAAAAGTCGCAACTAGGGCCACCGCCATTGCTGGACCAATCTTATCTTCTGCTCCCTCTTGACCAAGAGTTTGAAGCAGTGCAATCATTCCCACGGTTGCACCCAAAAGACCAAATGCAGGAGGAAAGCGAGAAATTGTTAGCCATACTTTATTTTCTAGCTCATCTCGTTTCTTTTTACCATTCAATGCATTACTGAGAACATCGTCGAGATCATCAACATCAAAGCCGTATTCAACAATCATTTGAATACCGTCTCTTAAGAATGGATGGCATTTTGCAGGTAACTGATCATAAGCAGATTGTGGATTGGATCGGTATCTCTCAGCAGTTTCAACAATTGTTTTGATTGTTGCTAAGTAGTCTGCTTGCTGGCCACCGAACATTTTTCGCACGATGATTCTCATAGCATGCCAGAGCCTTGTAACTCGAAAACTAAGTAGTGCCACCGTGATAGTACCACCTAAAACGATCACAAAGGCGTGCATGTCTAAAAAAACTTTTAGATCATCAACGGCTGTAACCACTGTATAAGCGACAACCGCAATTGCTGATAATAATCCCAAAAGTGCTGCGATATTCATAATATCCTCCGATAGCTGTTTATCGGCTTGATATCAGAGGAATTTTATTAAATTAGGTTTAAAGTGCATTGATAAAGGCGAAACTGGACTTCTGACTGGTCTTTTAAGTCCCAAAAGATTAAGTGTTGTCCAAGTTCAAGCTCTTTCCAGTAAACATTTTGGATGGATTTGTTAAAAAAACCTCCACCAAGGTCTTGAGTTGGGATTTCTTGCCAAAATTCTTCATTTTTAAAAATAAATCTGGCATTCCATTTTGCAAAGACCGAACGGTCTTGATTGTATACAAAAAGTTTTTTTCGCTCTCTTTTTAAACTCGTCTGCCACTTCGAGATCAGTACTTTAGGTTTTGCAAAGTCTTTTAAGGTATATAAAAGTTGGGGTTGAGAATTGGCTGTGCTGTGTAGTGAAAAAGCATTTTGTTCACGCGTAAGATAATAAAAGCTATCAATTTTTTGAAACTGATTCGAAATAGGTAAAATATTGGCTAAAGAACCAAAGCTTTGGCCAGACCAAGTGGCTTCATAGAGTTTTCTAGTTCCAGATTCTTTGATTTCGAAATAGATCTTATCCTCGTAGCTTTGAATGCTAAGTACCTCTGTGTTGTCACTAAAGTTTTGGTTGCAGCTTCCGGTAATCAAGTAGCTTCCGCTTAAATCGAGTATGAAATGAGGTTGGTAGTAGAGTTTTCGATTGCGAAAATAGGTCATTTTACTCAAGTCGTAGACAGCGAAGCGGTTGTAAAATTTAGGGTCTTCAATAAAAATATAGCGGTCGGTATTCTTTTTTAAGTAGTGAACTTTCGCCTTAGAAGAAAATGGCTGTTGGCAAATACCAAGTCGACCTAATAAGCGATGCTTATTGATATCCTCGATTCGGCCAAGAATTAGAGATTCATCATAAAGCGAAAAGACAGAATCTCTTCCACTTGATATCCATTTGGGTGGCTTTTTAATACAGTTGAATTCTTGTCCATCGCATTGAAGTTTTTTCTCTGAGATCAAATCGAGCAAGAGTTTGTCTTTCTCTGTTTTGATCTCAAAGTTTTGTATTTTGTAATCTGAAAAAACAGCGATTTTTTCTTTTCCTATAAAATCATTCCAACCTAAGATTCTACCTTGAATTGCTTTGTTCTGAGAGCTCAGGTTGCCAGAATCTTTGAGCTCGCATTTCCATTCTTTTTTGGCACTGATTGTTTTAAGTTCTTCTTGTACTTTGTCTTTTGCTTTAAACTCAATGTTTTCAATGACAATACCGATTAGGATTCCAATCAATAGAACTCCTGCCAGGCCAAGAAAAATCCAAAAACTTAAAGGTTGCTTTTTGTCCATACTACCATCTGTAACTAATCACATTGTTTAAACTCATCAAGTTGTCAGCGAACTCATTGTCTCCTTTAGCAAAAGCAATATCGCTATTCATGTCAAAACGAAATTCAAGAGTCCAAAACAGATCTTTTAAAAACTCTCTGCGAAAACTAGTGGTGATGGATTGAATTGAGTTTAGGTCTGTATTTCCTGTAGAGAGTCCCTCTGCTTCATCATAAAGCTCAAAGCGAAACCCCAAGTGACTCCTATCACTTATACTATAAAAAAGAGAGAGCTCCATGTCGGTATAACTGATATCTTTTTGTTCTAGACCAATGGCTTGTTCGCCGAAAGATCCCAATACATATTGAGCAAAAACTTCAAAAGATTTTGAAAGCTGATAGCGCATGCCCAAAGTAAGGTAATTTCGGTCATAAGTTTTTGAGTTGTCAGCAGGGTTTAAATTGTCAGTCCCTATATAAAAACTACTGTGCAAACGAAAAGAGCTTGAAAGCTTGTATCTTGCCGTTATTCCAAAACTTGGACCGCCCTCGTTGGTGCGGTCTTGATTTTCACCATTGGCTAAAAACATATTGGTTCTAAAACTATTGCTCCAAATTCGGTTCCAAAGAATACCAGTAAAATATCGAGCCATGGCAATAGAATTTAAGATCGGCAAACTGTAATTCATGTTTTCGATACTAAAAAAACTTTTTTCAAATTGGGGGTTGTCAAAGCGACCTAGTATAAACTGATTTTTTTTCTTTTGATAGCCAAAATAGAATTGTCTTAAGTATACTTCATCTCGTACGCTGGCAAATGGGTCTAACCATAAAACAATATTCTCTCCTGTGGTAATATCCATATGAAAGAATTTTCGATCTGATTTGTAATCAAGGGATAAATTGGCAACTCCAAATGTGAGCTCATTGTGATATGCATCATTGAGACGTAGTTCATTTTCAGCTGCTGGTGTCGTTGTTTGATCGGGAGTATTGAAGTTGTAAAGATAATAGCTTTCAAAGTAGAGATCTACAGTTAAAGGTAATTTTGTCCACTTTGAGACTCGTTTTTTAGGCTCTTGGGGCTTTACGACTTTTTTCTTAACGGCTAGGTTAAATGTAGACTTTTTAGCATTGTCTTGAATTTCCCATAACTCAACTCCCATTTGAGAGGTTTTGATAGCCTTCATTTTTTTAAAATTACCATCAACAGACAAAGAGACATCAGCGCTTGAGTTTTTACAATTGCTCAATTGTGCT
>CAZZCP010000118.1:0-4969 GCA_964653235.1 uncultured Pseudobdellovibrionaceae bacterium
AAGCCCATGTGGTGGAATTGGTAGACACGCTAGACTTAGGATCTAGTGCCGAGAGGTGTGGGGGTTCGAGTCCCTCCTGGGGCACCAACTGAATTTCTTAAAAAATTTTAAGAATTTGAAAGCTCAAACTTAGTTTGGGCTTTTTATTTTTTGCCTGCTTTTTGTTTTCAAGCAGATTCTTTCAAAATTTTAAGCAAGGTCTCAAGACTAGGATTACCCTTCATGGCATTGTAGATCGAACTTCTTGAGAGTTTTGTTTTCTCTGCCAGCTCTTTTTTGTTTTGATGGCTTAAAAAGCCATAAAGAATATCTTGAACGGCTTCTATATCGCCTTCAAGCATAGCTTCAGAAAGTGCCAGAGAAACCTTTTTTTTGTCAGAAAAGCTTTTACTTGGGTCATGTTTTTTTAACTTTAGTTTACTCATGAATTTGCCTCGCTAAACTCTTTGCTTTTTTAATATCTTTATCTTGTGTGTTTTTATTTCCACCAGCCAAGAGAATTACAACTTTACTATCAATCAATGTGTAGTAGATTCTATTTCCATTATTGAACTTTAACTCAGAAGTTAACTTATCTAATTTTTTGATCGTTCCAAAGTATGTTCAACAATTCGACTGAGTCTACCATCTATTTGAAGCTGTACCTTAAAACTCTGTTTTTTATACCAAACTTCAAAATCATCTGTCTTTACGATGCTGAAGTTCACAATCACCAGTGTACAATAAATTGAACACTCGTGCAAGTGTTCAAAAGAGCTTCTATGCGTGAATCCTGCGTGAGACTTAAGCGAAAGCCTACTGAACTATAAGAATAATAAGACTATAGAAAAATTTAAATGGCTTTTTTTGATGAAGGTTTCACTTCGACATCGTAATTCAGTCCAGCTTCTATAAGTTGTTCCTTAAAAGCAAGCTCGATGAGCACGGTAGGCGAGTACCCGATAACTTCAGCAATTTCGGCAGCCTTTTGAGGACTCACACCTTTTCGTCCCTTCTCAATATCGCAAAGATTCGCAGCGGACATATTTAGCATCTTAGCAAAGTCTTGTTGGGTATACTCTTCAGACTCTCTCCAAGAACGCAGAAAGCCACCAACACTCAATATGCCTAGTTTCTTTTCTAGACTTTTCAATCCATAAGATTTTTTAGTACTCATGTTTATTCACCTCAATTACTTCGACAAGTTCAATACTTCCATCTTTAGATTCAATATATATAGCTCGATAAGCTCGACTTAAACGGATAGAGCGTTGACCTTTTCGTTTTCCTTTTAGTACTTCGTCGTTGAAGCCAGGCAGTTTGCATGTTGATCGCAAACCATCTGTTTCTACTGCTATTACCCAAGCTCGAAATTTTTCTAGAATATGATCGGGAATCCTATCAAGTTGCTTATTTACAGATTTACCCCAGATAACCTTCGTGCTCATACGTAATTATACTGCTAGAAGCAGTATTTTGTAAAGTACAAAGATCTTAGTTCTAGTTAGCTATTTCAATTCGATAATGGATTGTTGTTCTGAACCCCTTTTTAGAGGGGAAAGTAGATAAGGTAGTTTAATCCATGCGTGATCCATGCGTGAGACTTGAGCGAAAACCTCCTGAACTATAAGAATAATAAGACTAGAGAGAAAAGACAGAGGCTTAGTTTTGCGGTTTGTGTTTTGGTTAAGGTGTTGAAAATACAGATATTTTCAATATCAGGACCCCAATATATTGCTATAACTTAGGATCTAGTGCCGAGAGGTGTGGGGGTTCGAGTCCCTCCTGGGGCACTAAAGAAATAAAAAGGATGCAGGTTGCATCCTTTTTTATTTCTGAAGCCTCACGAGGCTTTTTCGTTTCACTTCGCAAACTGGGGAGTTTGCTCGTTTCACTCAACACTGCCGCAATAAAATCATCCACTGGATGATTTTACCGCGCGTGCCGCCTCCTGGGGCACCAAGATCAGATTTTGAAAGATGAAAGATACTGAGGGCACTTACAGATTCATTCATTTTGTGTTAGATTTAAATGTATGGAAGAACCTAAGTCTTCAGAGCTGAAAACAATAGAAATTGAAGATTTGATTCTCAATCTAGAAAAATCTATTGAAGATAGAATTGAATCTCATGAAAATGCTCGGACTTTGATGCAGGACCTGCAATCCGCAGGAGAAAAGTTACGTGAGCGATCTAAAAAAACTTTTTGAGATTTTATTAAAAAACGAAATTGATTTTGTATTGGTTGGTGGTTTTGCGGGTGTAGTTCATGGCACTCGTCAGGTCACACAAGATATTGATATTTGCATGGCAATCACAGAGGCAAGTGTTGGTGAACTTAGAAAGGCTTTAAAAAGCTATAACCCAATTCATAGAATGAATCCTAGTTTCCAGCCCTCATTTTTAGATCACCCTAAAAATTTAGAAGGCTTACAAAATATTTATCTTAAAACAGATCTTGGGGTTTTAGATGTTATGTCGAAGCTCCCTCCTGTAGGTGATTATAAAGAGATAGAAAAAAACTCAATTGAACTCTCTGTGTATGGGTATCAATGCAAGGTAATAAGCATTGATGACTTGATTCGAATTAAAGAGTCTATGAATCGCCCTAAAGACAAAGAAGCCTTGCTTGATTTAAAAAAGATTAAATCGATTCAAAATAAAAATGATTGAGGGGAGCCTAAGCAAGGAGAGAGAAGGATACGAGTGAAATATTAGGTCGATCCTCCTGGGGCACCAAGAAATAAATACGAAAGAGTTGATTTTGCCTGCAGAGACGTTGGAATGACCACGGCGACTGGTCTGCTCGCAGAAGAACTTTTATTGGTGCGGGAGGAGGGCTTGAAGCTACAAGCTTCTATATATTCAATTTTTCTCTTCTAATCCACTTGGTATTTTAAATAACAAATATCTTGCAATATTTTGCAAGATTAGTTATTCTTATTTTTGTGAACCGTCGAAAATATACTCTCGTTTTATTCAATGGTCGGAAGCTGAATAAGGTGGTTATTGATCCTCATTATGAGGAGAAGCACAGAGATTCGGTCAAGGACGAGACTATTCTCGATTTGGTGAGGCAGCTTGATGGCAAGAAGTTTAAGCCCACAAGTGTCGATGAAGACGGGTTTCAATATTTTGTAACTGACCAAATGGAGCTCGGCGGGAAATTCTATAAACTGATTTGGTTACTGCATGATGATGAGATTTACATAGGCATAGTAAATGCCTACAGGAGAAGAAAATGAAATATCCCAGCAAGAAAAAGCTTAAGGAGATGGACGAGAAGCTGAAGAATGTTGATGGAATAAGGATGGTTGGTCCCAGCTCAACTCCTGCCGAAAA
This sequence comes from uncultured Pseudobdellovibrionaceae bacterium, assembly GCA_964653235.1. GTDB lineage: Bacteria > Bdellovibrionota > Bdellovibrionia > Bdellovibrionales > UBA840 > CAZZCP01. The sequence continues at coordinate 3,321 of CAZZCP010000118.1, forward strand.
ATTCCGTTGGGATCTGTGTCAAAACTTGGTGGCCTACATGGTCGATAACAAGCTTTCTCAGGTGGAGTTAGCAGAGTTTTTAGAAATCGACCAGGCAAGAGTCAGTGAGATAGTGAATCATCGGATTGATAAGGTTTCGACAGATAGGCTGCTTTCTTATAATGAAAAGGTCAATCCCAAAGTTGAATTTAAGATTGCTAGATAATCTTTATGGAGAATGGGCTGGGCATCAGCTTCAAGTTTTAGTCACAGTGGAGTTCCCCAAAAATAGTTGATACTTTTTTTGGGGAAGCTCAACTCAGCTTGCAATGGAGTATCGGTTTTTGCCAGATTGTTTTGATTGGTAAGATGCTTTATCAGCTTTTTCGAAAAACTCTTCTGCCGTTTTTATATCTTTTGTTAAACGCGCTAATCCTACTGAGACAGTAACCTTCATCTTTTGCCCTTTATAAACAAAATCATGATTCGCCACGCTCTCTTGTATTCTTTGAGCTACAGTTTTTGCAACTTCAAAAGAGCACCTTTGAAGAATCACTACAAATTCTTCGCCGCCAAACCTTGCAAAGAAATCAGAATCTCGAATAGAGCTGTCGCTCAAAAAGCTTGCTAGCTCATGAAGAATATAATCACCCGCTTGGTGTCCATACATATCATTAGCTTTCTTAAAGTCATCAAGGTCAAAAACAATTAAAAAGAGATTAAATTCTATTTCTTTTGCCTTTTCAAAAATCTTCCCAAATTTTTCAAGAAAAGCTCTTTTGTTATAAATCTTGGTTAAAGGATCGATTCGGCTTTCTTCAATTGCTTCGAGTCGGTTTTTTCTTTCGACTTTATATCGGTTGTGCAAATCGGTTTCAAGCGTGACATCCTTCATAAAGACAAGCCAAAGCCCTTCATGATCTGGCACTGGTTGAACTGATGCTTGTACAGCTCCTCTTGTTCCTTTACGAGTTGTATATTGCAGTTCTACATAAGGTTGTGGATCTTGTATTGCGGTCATATTTTCTGGTAAAAAGTCTGTATCAAAGAGAAAAGCTTCTCCAATTTTTTTACCTTTTAGCAAACGGCGCATGGGAGTCTCGGTTAGAGTAGATACTGTTTCATTACAATATACGATCGATTGATTTGAATCGATCACGATGGCAGCATCTAAGAGAGTATTAAAAATAGAAAAGTTCACTTTTTTATATCGGAGTTTCTGGTGCAATTCAATACTGGTTCAAACGTCTAGAACCTGTATCCTATTCGGAGATCAAGGTTAGAAAAGAAGAGATTTTGTTCGCCATCTATGTCGTCATTTAAGATATTATCCCTGTTTGTGAACCTAAAATTGTGCCACTGACCATTCAGGTTGAAATCTGAAGATGGAATTTTTGAAGATGATGTAGAAGACTCTGAGCCTGTGTCGGTTCGAGCTTTGGCATCGGTACCGATCTTTCAAGACGGTATGTACCGACCCACCCAAGCATGTATAATGCATCTGCAAACATCTGAAACTTCAAAAGCGGTAGGTGAACTCAGCCTACGCCGAAAAATTTGGGTTGAAGTACAAAGTGATGGCTGGGTAAAGGTCTTTCGCCGTAAAGGTGTTGCATTTGTAAAACATAAACTGCTCCCTTTTACTTCACTTTTTATAATGCCCTTGTTTT
>CAZZCP010000119.1:0-4696 GCA_964653235.1 uncultured Pseudobdellovibrionaceae bacterium
ACCTATGCTCTGAGTGGCTACTCAGTGAGAACGATCATTTGCTTGCTTTGGATGAAAAGCTGCCTGATTTAGCAAAACTTCAAAACCTATCTCGATTGCATCCTGAATGGTCTGAAGAAAAAATTCAGTCATATATTGATTATTATTTAGAGTGGTCTAAGTGGATGAAACCAATCTGTGCAGACGTCGAAAAGGTTTTTGTTCAGAACGGAAATCCTCAAGATATAGATCTTAGAGAGTATCGAACTTGGTTCTTGGATTATACCGAAAACTTTCTAGAGATGGCTGAAGCGAAAATGATGGGCCAGAATTTAAGAACTCAGGCTCTGCTTCAAAGAAAGCCTGGAGCTTTGAGAAATTCTAATTTTTCCTATAGCTGCGAAGATGCGGTGGAGTGCTCTAGAGACTTAATCGACTCGTGGATCACAGTTTTTTCTGTGTCTCAGTATGCTGATGCCTTCTTTAAAACTAGAGATGAGATTCTGTCATTGCCTTTGTTTAATCCCTACAAAGAGAGAACGGCTTGTGGTTCTTATGATCCGATGAAAAGAACCCGAAATGCCTTAAAATACCTCGGATTAGAAATGCTCAATGTGGCCTTGTTTTCTTGGAACCCCAGTCCCTTTTTGATGGCATTTGATATTCAAGAGGGTGAAATTCTCTCTTTTGATTCTTCTATTGAAATTGGTCAATTTCAATATTCTGCCAATGTGGCAGAAGACAAAACCAAAATGAGTTTGATCACTCAACTTGGTCCGCTCAATGGCTTGTCTTGCCAAGTTGTGATAGGCAGTAGTTTTTATCCTTCAGGTCAGTACTTTCCGATCTCTTACTTTGGCTTATCAGGCATTACTCTATCTTATGATAATTATCGTGAGCACTTTCCTGCGACTCTCGAAAGCATGCAAACTCAGTTGAGCCCCGAAACTAGAGAAAAATTGGGGCGATCCAATAGCTTTGGCGGGGGAGTGGGCTGCCAACTCTATTTTTTGCCGGTTACAGATCTTCAGTACGAACAACTGCAAGAAAGTGATTTTAGTTCTGCAAAGTTTGGCTTTGGTTTACTGAGAAGTTTTCTATTGTTTTTTCAATTCTGGAACCATCCTGACATTCCCAAGTCGCATGAATATGATGTGCATGAAATCTTTCGTAGTTATGAGATCAATGGCAGTATCACTAGAAGATGTGTAAAAGGTCTTCGAAAAGAGCGCTCTTGTACCCGCTACTCTTGTGCAGAGAAGGTGGTCGATTTTATGGAAGAAAACTTTGGCGGGCGTGTAACAGACTTTTACTTTAACAAGTATTCTGGAAGAAGCATTATCCACATGAGTTCTTGTAAAGGCTATTATGAACTAGATGCCAGTCCTAATGGATGTATCAATACGAACTCTAAAAAAAGGGCAATGAGAAAAATTCAAGCCTTTGGGCAGTGCTTTAAATAGGGGTTTGTTTGTTTATTCTTTTTTTATCCATTCTTTTTTCGGCAGACATTGAGTCTCAATCAAGACCCACAGGTCATGAGTATCTTTCGATTCAATGCTCTCCAGACAATGAAGAGTGTGAAGATCAAATTCTCAATCTAATAAGTTGTCCATTATGCTTGTCGACAAAAAATCTAGCTTGGGAATACTTTGTGACTCACTTTCGCTATCTTGGTGAAAGAGGTGAGGAGATGGATGCTCAAGAATTTTACCAATCCTTAGAGACAGATCGATATTTGGCCCTTCATCATCAAACGATTTATCTTGGAAGTTTGACCTGGAAATCTCCTGTTCTTTCGAGCGAGCTCTTATTCGCTTGCGCTGGTTTTTATACGCAAAGAGAGGCTCTTCCTTTTTTGCTTTTAGATTTAGATCAGGACACTCAAAAGCACTTGTTGGTTTGCCCCACAGATGAGGGGGATCGAATTTTTCATTGGCAGACGGACTATCCATTAGATACGATTTAGTTCTATAAGAAGCGTGGCATTGGAGATAAAATGAGAAAGCAAGTCTTTTGGGTTCTTTTTCTAGCGACATCATTTTTAAAGGCTGAAGATCAACAAAAAATGGTCGAAAAAGAAATCGAGCGAATCAACAGCTTAAGAGAAACACTGGTTTCTGGCGTGCAAGGAGATGTCGATGCCAAGACTTTTAAAGCTGTTTGCATGCCGGTGGGTAAAGAGCTTAAAGCTTTTGCTAAGAAGAATGGCTTTAAATTAAAGCAAGCTGCGGTGAAATACCGTAACCCCAAGCATATTCCCAATGAAGTAGAACAGGCGGCATTGGAGAAAATGCAGAAAGATAAAGATTTAATCCAGTATTGGCAAAATGTTGAAAAGGCTAGCTATTATTTTCGACGCATTGATGTGCAGGCCGCCTGCCTGAATTGCCATGGACCAAAAGATTCAAGACCTCTATTTATCAAGAAGAAATACCCCAAAGACAAAGCTTATGATTTTGCGGTGGGTGATTTAAGGGCCATCTACTCGGTTTATGTGCCAAAGAATTAAAGGGGCTTTTGGCAAACTGCTATATAATGATAATCTAAAGACTCTTTGGCTTGTTTACATTTAAAACCTGCTGATTGCAGCTCTTTTGCTGTATCTTTATAGAGTGTTCGATGAGATTCTTTTGGCCCTGGACCTTTGGTTCCTTTCTCAAAGTCAACGATATAGATTTCTGCGCCCGGTTTGAGATCTTTAATAAGCTTGTTTGAATACTTATCTCGATTTTCAATGTGGTGCCAGGTATTGAGAACAACAATCTTATCGACTTCTTTGATGCGCTTTCCTGCCGAATCAAAAGGGATTTGTTCTGCACTGGTGTTTAAAAGACCTTCTTTTTGAATTCTTGTCTTCATAAACTCGACCAATTTTTTTTCAACATCCAAGGCATAGACTTTGCCCTTGGGACCGGTAGCTTGACTTAAGTAGGCGAGCAGATAGCCGGTACCAGCACCTATATCTGCAATCTTATCAGTCTTATTAATTTGCATTACTTCGACAATTTCTTGCGGCTTTTGCCATGAATCTCTTTCTTTATTATCGAAGCGCTTCGACCACATCTCTGCATCACTAAAGTCGTGTTGCATGTCTTCGTCTTGAGGGTGGAGGTGATGCTTGTGCTTAGACTTGTGTGGTGATTTTTTGTGTTGGCTATGGCAGCCTAGAAAAAGAAAAAAAAATAGAATGATAAAGTACTTCATGAGAATCCTTTGATGCCACAATGAACTCTATTTCAATATTCTTGCGATTGCAGGTCAACAAGTAAAAATCAGTTAATTTCAATGCTTACACTGCTTTCTTGCTTTTTATATGACTTAAGTTAATCCAGCAATTTGTCGATATATCATTATGAGACTTTTTGTGCTGATTTTTGCTTTTTTAACCACAGTTTTGGTTTATCAAAACTGCGATATGAGAACCAAACTATCGCCACAAGGTAGCCTTTCATCAGATGATCCTAATTTGCCCCCACCCCTTGATCAGAATGACATTCTACATCCTCCGCGAAACATTACAGGTACCAAGATAGGAATTCTTTATTTCCTTTGGCATTGTATGGCGAGCAATCGTGCCGAGATTTACAATGTTGCTGATTGGATTGCTGGAAGGGCTGAGCTTGGGCCGACTCCTGACTTTCACTATTGGGAGCAGCCCAGTGAGGGCTATTATTGCTTGTCTGAAGATGATAGTCTTTTAGAGCTGCACGCGAAAATGTTGTATGAAGCAGGGATCGAGTACATAGTTTTTGATTCGACCAATCAAAATACACAATACACTTACACCCAAAACCCAGATGGGAGCACCCGTCGCAATGATATTTCGAGTGTACCGATTTTAAATCCTTTGCGTAGACTGTTAGAAGTTTGGTCTCGCTTAGACTATGCACCCAAAGTAGTACCTTGGGTACCTGTCTCAGGCCCCATTGCTTTTGATGAAGTAAGTCAGCAAGAACACTCTATGGCAGAGATCTTAAGAGATATGCTTCTAGAGTATCCAGAATTGCAGCTCATCTACCAAGGAAAACCCTTATTTTTGATCTCTGCAAATCAAGACATAAATCAAGCGAGAAAATCAAATCTTGAACTAGACCTTACGGTGAGAGAAATGTGGGGGCTTGGCAGAGAAAACACACGCTGGAGTTTTTTATCCCCTTGCCAGCAAGGCTTTCGAGAGAGCGAGGGCCGAAGTACTTGTTTACAAAGAGTCTTTACAACATCTCAAGGAGCCGAGCAGCTTTCGGTGGCAGTTGCCTATCAAGAGACAAGAATGAGTTTTTTGCGGACAGCAGTTCCAAAATTTAGGGGGCGTACGTTTTTAGCGCAAATGAAGACGGCTGAACAACACCGCGATCTAAAATTTCTTCTAATTACCGGCTGGAATGAGTGGATTATGAAAAGATATTGTTTTGACCCGCAAAGAAACCAAAGTTTGGACAAATGCGATCAGAATCCGGAATGGGAATTCTTTCCTGGAACACAAGATCCGATATTTGTTGATGCCTACAAAGCCGAGTACAATCGAGACTTTGAGCCAAGTCGAAATTCAGATCGCTACTATCGATTGTTAAAATATGTTCTACACGAATATCGTCGCACAGGCAGGGTGCCAGATATGCCGGATGATGCCATAAGTGCTCCTGTGTTGAACAATTAAAGCTGCTCCCTTTTATTTCACTTCGGACGTCTGTCCGAACGCAAATAAGTATCTAGA
>CAZZCP010000120.1:0-1679 GCA_964653235.1 uncultured Pseudobdellovibrionaceae bacterium
CTTTTTGGCTAGCTTTTTTTTGCTCGCTTTTTTCTTAGTTGCCTTTTTGGCTACCTTCTTTTTTTTACTTGCTGCTTTAGATGCTTTTTTCTTAGTAGCTTTCTTGCTGCTTTTTTTCTTTGCCATATCGATGATCCTTTTGAAAACAGTTTTCACTCTTAAAATTTAAAGAATCACAACTTAACAGGCAAGCTTTTCAAAGAAATTATGCTTTATTTTAGAAAATCATCCAAAAACCTAGCCAAACTATTCGGAATTTTGGTGGAGACAAATATTCCACCATCATATCCATTCTTTGAGGGCACGATACTCAAATAGCCCAGAGTCTTGGTCTTGCTTTTGTTTTTGAGTGGAAGCGTGACTGGAAACAAAAAAAGCCTATCGATATCGGGAGTGGGAATAAATGTAGCAGCAATACTGCTTCCAAGGTAAACATAATAATCAATCGGGTTGTCATCTATAAAGTAAGCCCAGTTTGGTTTTTCTCCGCCCGGAATACTCGGTAGAGGCTCGCCATTGGGGAGCTCATCAGCAACTTCATTACTGGCTTTGAGAATTTCACGAAAGGGAATATGTATGGACAACTGGTAGTCGCCATTGGGATTATAGCCCAATTTATAGTATGCCCCAGGAATTTGACGAATGGGAATTTCGATAACAGGACCACCCGGAAGCATCAGAGGAGCAGAGATTTGAAGTTCTAACAAAGTCATATCAAAGACAACGGCTTGAAAGTTTTTAAAAGGTCCAGTTTGGGCAATGGCAACCAAGTCGTCTTGCGGCATCACCTCCTCAGGAATTTCAGGTGCAATTGGATCAGCTGGTAAATTTTCAATCGGATTCTGTTTGGCCGATTCTAAAGATCTCATCGAAGTGGGTTCCAGTTCTTGCGCACAAGCGCCCAGTAAAAATAGAAATAAAAAATATTTAATTATTTTCATAAAAATTCTCCTAAGCTTAGTATCGCTGAAAAGAATTTCCTTTTCCAGGCTAAGGTATTGATTTTATTGGATAAAATTTAGACAAAAAAACAAAAAGGAGTTCAGATCGAATCTATTGGTCTTAGATGAATAAGCCTTTTACAAAAAAAGGCCTATTCAAGGTGTGGGGAATTCAATTTTTTCAAGAAAAAACTGAATTGTGTTTCAAACTGCGGCGAAGAAGACCCAGAAACATGCTCTGGGACTTTTTCGACATTTTTCTAAACTTATCCTAATAACTGAAGAGCTACTTGAGGATTCGCATTGGCTTGCGCCAAAGTGGCAGTAGATGCTTGTAACAAGACTCTATTTTTTGCCAAAGTTGAAGTCTCAGCAGCAATATCTGTGTCACGAATTCGTGAGTTTGCGGCGGCTAAATTCTCTTCAAAAACTCCTAGGTTGGTCACAGTAGAGATCAATCGATTTTGAAGAGCTCCAAGATTTGATCTTGATTCGTTTACACGAATCTGCGCTTCGTCTAACAGAGTGAGTGATTCTTGTGCACCTTCTTTTTGCGAATAATCAATGCTATCTAATCCAAGTGCATCCAATGTCGCTACGTTTTCAGATGCAATAAATGAAATTCTGTCTTCAAATTCATCATTAAAGATACCCACTTGAAAATCATAAGTAGGAGTTGTTCCATCAAGAAGAGTTGTATCTCCCCAGTTGGTCGTAGTTGCAATACGTTGAATCTCT
>CAZZCP010000120.1:1689-4486 GCA_964653235.1 uncultured Pseudobdellovibrionaceae bacterium
AAAACTCTTCTCGCTCTATGACCTCATGTTTGAGAAGTTTTTCAGAAATTTCTTCGAGTTTCTTTTTCCGTGATTTTAGAATTTTTTCAGCCAATTTGTGCGCCTTGTGCACTATTTGTTGAACTTCTTTGTCAATGAATCCACGCTCACGATCACCAACTGTATCGTTGGCAGCTTGGATTCCCAACTCACGAAGTCTTACGATGATATTACCAATTTCATTCAAACCACCCTCAGCTGTCTGAACTAAAGAGATACCATCATTCGCATTTCGAGTTGCTTGTTGGTAAGAACGAATATGTCCTCGAAAGGTTTCAGAAACTGCTAGACCTGCAGCATCGTCTGCAGATTTGTTAATTCTGCTTCCACTAGCCAATCGAGCCATACTGTTTTCAGTCTCGATTTGACTTTTCAATAAATTTCTTTGGCCGTTGATCGACGCAATGTTTGTAGATATTCTCAATCCCATTGAATTCCCCTTTTTCTTTCGCTTACCTCCTTGTTTGTAAATTGGCATCCGGGCCTTGCTATTTTTTTATTGCAACACATGTCGCAATGACAATAGCCACATCGACGCAAGAGACGGGATCTTGACGGGACTTGAGACGTGAATTATGCCGAAAATACCGCTTTAAAAGCGGAATTAGACTTTCGCATCGTCGAGTCTGATAGACTTTGATTTTGAAAGAACCGACTTTCCTCTTAAGAACAAAGTCGGTTCTTTGACGTTTTGGTGTATGCTTCTATTTATTAAGAAAGAAGCGAAAGAGCTAAGCTGCCAAATTGGTTCGCTTGTGAAAGCGTCGCAGTCGAAGCCTGTAATAAGATATTGTTCTTCGCCAATTCAGACGTAGAGTCAGCAATATCAGTATCACGGATTCGAGAGTTCGCAGCGCTCATGTTCTCTTCAAATACAGCCAAGTTGTTCACTGTAGACTGCAAACGGTTTTGAAGAGCACCAAGATTCGATCTGCTTTCATTCACTTTGTTTTGAGCAGTGTCCAACTTCGCTAAAGACTCTTGAGCACCTTCTTTTGTAGAGTAAGTAATATCACTCAAATCAAGAGCATCAAGAGTAGCAACATTTTCAGATGCTACAAAACTGATTCTGTCATTAAACTCATCGTTAAACAGACCAATTTGAAAGTCGTAAGTTGGGGTCGTTCCATCGAGAAGCCCAGTTTCACCCCACGTAGTCGTATTCGAGATACGTTGGATTTCATTTTTGAGCTGTTGGACTTCCTTGTCTATAAATGTTCTCTCACGCTCACTTACCGTATCAGATGCGGCTTGAATTCCAAGCTCTCTGAGACGAATGATCATGTTACCGATTTCATTCAAACCACCTTCTGCAGTTTGAACAAGTGAAATACCGTCGTTGGCGTTTCTATTAGCCTGACGGGCAGAGCGAATATAACCTTTAAATGATTCGCTGATGGCAAGACCTGCAGCATCATCTGCAGCCATGTTGATTCTTGAACCTGAAGCCAATTTTGACATCTGTGATTGTGCCATTCTCTGACTTGAGCTCAAGTTTCGTTGCGCATTAATAGACGCAACATTCGTAGATATACGCAATCCCATTGCATTATCCTCCTTGGATCATGTTTACCCTCCTTGATATCTAAATTCATCCATTTGAATTTAGCGGCATCCGTACCAAATTTTTTTTCCTTGGGCCTTATGCCCTCCTCACAAAACACCCCATGTGAATTGCAAAGCTTGAAACTTTGAACTTCACCGATCCCTTGATGATTTTATGTTCAAAATTTCTTTGATGAAATTCACCGACGTACTACTTACGTAAGAGTTTTCGGGATTTAGCAAGTATTCTTGACAGGCACTTCGACCAGATTCATCGCTCTTTCTGCCTTAATTTGGTTTTCTTATTTTGTTACAGTACTTTGGTTGGCAAAGACTTTTAGAAATCCGTAGATATGTTGACAGGTCCAGTTGGGTTCATCTTCCATCATATGATGACCAGCATTAGGATGTATATAAAGAGGAGGATTGCCCAATACAGATTGTAGTTCTTTGGCATATTTTATTGGAGTAAGACGATCTTTCTCTCCCCATAGTAGCAAGACCTCACTGCGAAGACTTCTAAGTCCATCGGGAAGTCTTTTGTCTTTAAGACATTGGTCAAAGGCATCCATAAAGCACAAGATACTTGAGCCATCATCCAGATAAGGAAGCAGATAGTTTTTAATACTCTCTTTATTCACAAGCTCCTTGTGGTAAACAACACGCCCCATAAGTTGTGACATCGTGACTTCATTCATAAAGTAGCGAAAAGCCTTACCAAGTCGACGCAAACGAGTTAATTTTAGCTTTTTTGTCAGCTTGGGATCGGTTGCTGGAGAGAGTCCCACGACTTTTGGAAATCTTTCCGGACTTTTTCTGGCTAGCCATAAGGCAATGGCGCCGCCCATGGAGGATCCAACCAGATAGGTCTTTTGAATATTCAATGCATTTAAAAATTGTAAAATACTATCACATTGTTGATCGAGACCATGATTGTATTTGGGATTCTTAGAACTCAATCCAAATCCGGGTAAATCGATCACTGTTATACGGAAATGCTTCTCTAAATCGGGAATCATAAAACGCCATATATAAGTTGAAGCTCCAATTCCATGCAGCATCAAAAGGTCATGGCCGCTTCCAAATTGTCGATAATGAATTCGAACCTCTTTCAGGTCTAGATACTTTGAATGTTCAAAATCAACGACTTCTTCAATTTGTCGATCAAGCTGTGTCTGTTTTCTCATTGAGAAACAGAAAGATATACAAAAAA
>CAZZCP010000121.1:0-2330 GCA_964653235.1 uncultured Pseudobdellovibrionaceae bacterium
ACCAGCGCCAATCAGGAAGACCACGTGTCCATGGCCTGCCATGCGGCCCGGCGCCTCGGCGACATGGTCGACAATCTCGAAGCCATCGTCGCCGTCGAGGCTCACTATCAATGTCCAGATATTCAAGATAGCTGTGTAGAAGATCCTGACGAGGTGAATGAGTATTTTTGTAACGCGGATAATAGTGTTTCTTGTACTGGACTTTCTGATTCGTCTTGTAAAATAGATGGTAGGTGTGATGGTAGTTATGCTTTTAATCAAGGTTTTTGCGAATACGATGACTTGAATTATTCTAAACATGGGCAGCAATGTACCCGTGATAGTGACTGTCCAGATGAAACTGGAGAAGTAAAAATTGATGGATCAAAAAAAGCATGTGAGTGCCCTGAGGAGCACAGTAGCAGTAGCACCTATCAAAAAATTCCTTATTGCCTTATGTACAATGCTGATGGTTATGTAGCGCCCGAAACGGGTGGGATTGATTGCCCTGATTTGAATACTGCAGATTGAGAGACTTGCCGCAAAGCAATGGCAAAGGTGTTTTGTTTTAAAGATTGAGATAGGATTTCTTTAATGTTTTTGCAAAACTATCTGTCTTCTCCAGTCTCTTCTATTTGGCTCAGACGACTTAGACTTGTCTTTGGAATTTTACTTTGTATAGACCTGTATAGATATTATTCCAATGCCTGGCTCTATGAAATTTACCTCTCAAGAGAGTTTTTTTTCTATTACCCCTTGTTTCAATGGATTCCACAATTTAGCACAGATACACTTCTTATTCTTTTTTATCCCATACAATTGCTTCTCGTATTGGGCTTTATTTATGGCCAAAAGCTTTGCCAGGTCTTGTTGCTGTTTCTGTATTCTTATTTTTTTCTATTGGTGCCAGAGTATTACCTCAATCATCATTATTTGAATATACTTTTGCTGTTTGTTTTTACTATTACTCCAGTAAAGTCTAAGACGATTCCCTATTTCTATGTTTTTCTGTTTCAAGCTCTATTAAGCATAGTTTATTTTTATGCAGGAATAGCCAAAATAAACAGTGATTGGTTATCAGGAAACGCCGTCAATATGGGCAATGAAAGCATTCACTGGATAGCCAGTTGGATGGGAATGTTTTTTGACCTCGGCATTCCTTTTTTATTTTGGTATCGGGTTAAAATTGCCCTTGTCGTTTCATTTTTTTTTCATGCAATCAATTACTTTAGCTTTCCAATCGGACTCTTTCCCTTGATTGCTTTTTCTATGAGTTTTATTTTTTTACAAAAAGCCCCAAAAGAACAAACAAAGCCTATTGTATGGCAAAAGGCTTTTGCCTGGATTTTTTTAAGTATTCATTTATTGATACCCTTTCGACATTATTTAATGCCTGGAGATGCGAATTGGAACGAAAAAGGCCATCGGTTTTCTTGGAGGATGCTATTAAGAGTCAAACAGTACCGCTTTGTTCCTGGTAAAATGATCTTTCAAGATGGACGAGTTGTGGTTGACCGGATGGAGCCATTGACAGGAATTCAAAAAATCATGGTGAACTATGATCCGTATTACTTTTTGCAGTATTTGAAACAACTCAAAGAAAGACATCCTGATTTGCAGTCATATGTTTACAAAAACCAAGTGTCTTTAAACAAAAGAATGTTTCAAGACTTTATTTTAGAAGCGAATCATTTAAAGAGTGAGTATTCATTTTGGTCGCAAGATAGCTGGTATACTTTGCAGTGAAAACTGTAAGCTGCTCCACTTATTCCTTAGGATTGTGGTTTTTAAGGATCAAAAATAAAGGCAAGTTCAATTGAAACAGCAAAGCGAACAAACTAAAAAGAAAACATATAGCCAATACGAAAAGCGATAAGATTGCCCGACACCGTTGATGATGAAGGCAGTATTGTATATTGGGCTTGAATCGGAATATAGCTGCTAGAGCTCAAGGCTATATCCAGGCCGACCGTGCCCGAAACCAGACTCGCAGTGCTAATACTGTCTTCATCAACGGCTGTTGATTCGGCCCCGCTGGGGAGACCAAAACCAGCACCTGCACCCAACCAGAAGCTGTATTTTGAGTTGGTCAGATAATAGAGAATAAAGCCTTCAATCGTAAGGTAGCTAATGCTGGTTTCACAGCTTGTGGTCAGGGTAGTATCGTCAGCTTCAACACAAATGGCTGTTGTTGCCTCACCAGAGGCGTTAAAGCTTTCTAGGCCAGCCATCGCGCGAATTACCCACGAAGGATTGAGCTTGTAGTCGAGCATTCCCTTAAAGCTAAATCCAGTGCCTGTGGTGGTAAGGCTTTCTGTGGTGCCAGAGTTTTCAATTTCAACATTTAAAGT
>CAZZCP010000121.1:2340-4482 GCA_964653235.1 uncultured Pseudobdellovibrionaceae bacterium
TGTCTAAGCCAAAGCCTACAACAAAGCCAAGATTCCAAGCACTAAAACGGCGGTTTGATCTACCGGCTCTTCTTCTCTTGGTTTTAATCTTCCAGCCTTTGCGTGCTTCTCCTTTTTGAATACGGCCCAAAGCCTTAGTACCTTCGCTATTGACCCTTTCAATATCGACGACGCCTTTTTTGCGTCCACGCAAATCTAAGATTAAGAGTCTCTCTCCTTCTTCGATTTCATCGCCCTCAAGATCAATTTTGATTCTTTTTCCTTTTTTGTCACTGATGACCGCCGAAAAAGCAGTGCTCGCAGTAAAAGAGATCAAAAAGAAAAACAAGATGCATTTCATGAAGTTTGCTCCAAGTTATAAATCATGTTCTCATTCAAATGTAAAAATGAGTATTCAAACCGCAAGAGTCTTTCTAAAAGTCTAGCTCATGTTAGCTGCTCTCTTTTGTTTCACTTCGGACGTCCGTCCAAAGGCAAGTAAGTACTTAAAAATTTGAGTACATTCTGTCCGAAAATCTTGAAATTTGAGTGCATTTTCGGACCAATATCCTAAGTCATTGAATACGCGATTGTATGGATGCAAAAAAAAGAAATTAAAGGGAGCAACTAAAAATGCTTTAATATTTCTTTGGTATAAGACTCAAGCCTCTTTAAGGCCGCTGCAACTTCGATCTCTGAATTTTCAGACCAAGAGATTTTACAGTAAACTCCCTGTGATTGTTCTGCAATCGAGGCAAGCAATCCAACTAAATAGATTCCGTTTTCTTGTTTTTTGTAAAATGCCAAGCTGTTCTCATAACTGGTTAAACTCTCAGCGCCTTCAGGAAAAAATGCCGAGCGATTGTAGTCGTTGAGTAGGTATTCTTTTGCAATATGGCAGACAACGGTGTCCATCTCATTGGCATCCCTATCAAGACTGGAGCTCATGCAAGTGAATCGATTGCTTGCATCAAGCTGTGCCCAAATGCGCACTTGATCGGACTGCAACTCGTTTTGAATGAACTCAGAACTTAGATAAGGAAGGCAGGCATCGGGGCTATAGAGGCTCTTTGAGTTGACTTGTTCATTGGCCTCTTCACATTCCGTGTCACCTTCTGCACAATCAAACTGTACACCTTGTTCTTCAAGTATACTGCGACCCTCTGACTCGTGTACGGAGCAGTTTTGAAATGAAAATATAGTGATCGTGGCTGAAAATACAATGAGCCAAAATGAGTATTTTGACATGTCTAACTCCTCATGTATCAATCGGAGATTTTTGAGAAAAACTTAAGTCTGGCTTTCTCTCTAAGCTGCTCCCTTTTACTTCACTTCGGACATCCGTCCGCAAGGGTTAAGTATCTAAAATCTTTAATTTATTTTGTCCGAGCATACTGAAAATTTAGGGCAGTTTCGGACAGATATCCTAGGTCATTGAAAGTAGAATTGAATTTAAGAGAAAAAGTGAAATAAAAGGGAGCAGCTATTTTGCGACTAGCTTAAAGCTCTGAATTTTAATCAGAAATTATCGAATTCACTCTACATCTAGCACAATAGTAGTATGAGAATAGCTCTCATCTCAATCTTATTGCTATACCAAAGCCTTGTTCAGGCAGGTGACAATTTTTTATCTCTATCGATGTGGGGAGGCTATAGCTACGCCAGGCTAGAAAAACTCGATGATGCTTTTAACAATGTAAGTCTGATTTCATCTTCTTCTTACCAAGCTGGGGGACAAATGAATATCAGTTTTTTTGGAATATTTGATATCTATGCCCAGGCCGAATACAAGGCTTTTGATTTTGAAACTCAAGAGAATAAGAGTCTCACCGAGACAGCGATCAATCTTCTTGATTATGGTGCGGGAATTCGAGCCGGTTATGAGATGATTGATGTTTTTTTTGGCTATCAATTGCTGCCTACGATTTACATTACAGATGTATCACCGAATATTCACACTCTTGAGACAGAAAATCTTGGTGCTGGAATATTTGGCCTCAACTTTGCCATTGCCAAAAAAGGCACTGTAATGGGTATGCAAATCTCAGGAGGAACGGGTATAGGAACAGCTGATGTGGGCGGCGAGGAATTTAAGATTAATTTTAAAGCAACAGGAAAGTTTTTTGTCGGCTTCGGAAGGGGAATATTTAATTTTAATGTTGG
>CAZZCP010000122.1:0-4447 GCA_964653235.1 uncultured Pseudobdellovibrionaceae bacterium
TTCGTTCCTAGCAAAAACTATTAACTCAGTTTCGTTTGCTTAACAGTACCCGAGTCCGGTTCCATAGTTTGGATCAAAGACAGCTCACGGCAAAAACCAGTAGGAGAAAATCAGGTAATATATCGAGAAAGCCTGTAAGTAAAGAATTTAGGCTTGTTTCTCTCATTATCAACTCCACATAATTCTCTGAATCTACCACTGATTCTAATTTATATTCCGACATTATTTCTTTTGGCACTATCAATCCTAAAAGTTTTTGTGCTATTTTTTTCATGGTGAGAGATGGTTTATTTTAGACGATTTCACTCTCTCACCTCTTTTTACTTTTGCATACTAAAATGCCTTGCCACATTTTTTACTAGCTGTTCTTTCTTTTTTCTCCAGCTTCAAAAGAGTGAGGACGGTAGCTCGGTTGTGGCTTTTCTAGTAGAGACGATGCTTTGATAGCAAGAAAGCTCCTTTTCAGGTTGATGTGACTGCTTTTTTTCAGATTGACGCGAGTGAGTCTGCGAAGGCGGCACAGAGGGTTTCTAGTTTTGCCGATTTGGAAAATGAACTTTTAGAGGTTTTGCGTGGGGCGGTGAGAAAGATTCTGGCTTCGAATGAAATTGAGCAAATCATGACTGAGCGGTCTGTTTTGGGGCAGTCTTTTTTGGAAGAAGTACGTTCTCAGGTTTCAGCTTGGGGGGTGAAGGTTTTGAATATTGAGTTTATGGATATTTCTGATGATGATGGTGATGAACAGATAATTTCAGCGATCATGAAGAAGCATTCTTCTTTTATCAAAAGAAAATCGGAAAAAGAAGCGGAAATTGAGGAAATTATGGCCCAAGAAACTACCAAGCAAGAGATGCTGATAGAAAGAAAATAGTAGGTATTGCTGAATAAAAAGCGCTACAGAGTATCCAAGAAGAAAAGAGGAATACGACCGAGAAAGAAATGGCGGTGATCAAGGTGAGAGAAGTTGAGCAGAAAAAAATTGAGGCCGAAGCTCTGGTAGAAGAAGCTGAGGGGATTAAGCGATCGAACATCCGTGAAGCAGAAGGGCAGAGAGAGGCCGAGGCGTTGGCCGGTAAAGGTCTTGGTGAAAAGTCAGCAGCGATCGGTCAGGGTGAGGCAAAAGCAATTTTAGAAAAAGGTCTAGCGGAAGCGGAAGCAAAAGAAAAACTGGCAATTGCTTTGTCGAAGTTTGCTGAAGAAGGCCTACTCGCACTACTGGGAGAAAAATACATTCAAAAAGACAAGGATGTAGTGGTAACAATCGCTAAAGCTTACGAAGATGCGGAAATGAAAGTAATCCAAACCGATGATCAAAAACCGGAAAACTTGATGGATTTTATTTCTTCAGCGGATAGTGGAGCTCGCTTTGGCGGAATGCTCGAAGGTTTGAGAAAGACACTGGGGATTGATGTGAAGGATCTTGTCGGTGGTGCCAAAGAGAAGGGCTCGAAAACTAGTGATGAAGTTGATAAGCAATCGTGATTTCTTCTAAGTGTGTGCGGGTGTAAATAAGCTGACAGCGTACACCCGTGCAATATGCGCTTATATAATGCGTTTGAAGGTTTAGCCATGTTAATTGTGGGGTAATGATAATCACTATTTCTACGTTGTATGCATCATTTTTATGCCATTTGAATATCTGTTGTTTCGTGCTGCTAAAATATCACTAAGTGATTGCAGCTCAGAATATGGGCGAACTGAAAGCGTGCCGTCCTATTTAATCTATTCTTTGACTTGTATCATAGTTTCTAAACCAAATGGGGATTATCCCTGATTTTTTTAAGTCTTTAGCTGCTAATTTAATCAACTTAACTGCGTCTCTTTCGATAGGAACCAATGCTGAATCGATACTAAAGTGAATGAACATGAATCGCTTTGAAACCTCTTTCGGATAAGCGCCCAATTGATCTTTTGCCGTCTTAATTGTGGACTTTATTTTCTTTTGGTAAGGATTATTATCCGCTTCCAATGTCGACCCGTATTCGACATCTCGTGCTCGCATATTGGAAGGTGATTCCCGAACAAATGATAGGTATTCTCTTTCTTCTTCAGATCTTCCTATGCTTTTACATTCCATGATCACTGTTTCATTGTTTTTCGTTGCTTCTAAGTCGGGAGTGGTAATTATTGAAGGCTGATAATGTTTTTCTTTCAAAAAACCGTACCCTAAAATCTCAATTAGCAGTTCGAAGAATCTATCATGATATCCCGGTTTCCACTCTGTTGCGCTATTCGTAATATCTTTGAATTTTTTTCTAAGGATATTTTCATCTTCTTCTGGCATAATTTTGACAATCTTTTCAATTTTCGACAAAAACTCTACTGCTGGTTCGTGGATATTAGGCCTTGCTTTTTTAAGTCTTTCTAGCCATGATTCTTGGTTAGTCAAGATTGAGGCTTTCTTAAGATAATCATCCGCAATTGCTTCAAATTTCGGGAATGTTATTGTGTCTTCCATTTGATATTTAAAGGACTCCAATTATAAATGTTTAGTGGAATAATTTTAATTTAAAAAAGGGTTTTTCGTTTGTCATGACATGCGGTAGTATGTTGAGGGAGTTTGGTCTTAAATAACTAAATAAATTAAGCTGTCTGCTTCTGCATTATGAATAAAAAACCTTTATATCTCTTCGTCTGTGTTGAAAATTCCTGTCGCAGCCAAATGGCTCAGGGTTTGTTTAATTTTTTGACTGATAGAGCGATTGCTGAGAGTGCCGGAGTTTTGTCATCGGGACATATCAACCCCATGGCAATTGAAGTTATGCAAGAAAGAGGAATTGATATTTCTTCACAGTCCAGCAAAAAACTGATGCCGGAGATGGTTGATAGCGCTGATTATTGTATAACAATGGGCTGCGTTGATCAATGTCCCTATGTCCCATTGGAGAAAAGGATTGATTGGAATATCCCCGATCCAAAAGGAAAGGATAAAGAATTTTTTACCGAAGTGCGGGACTTGCTTGAGCAAAAGATTCTTCAGCTTTTGAAAGAGAAAGATCTTCTTATGGCCAGATGATGTACTTAAAAGCCATGAGCAGGAGCGCAACGGCAATAACTGAGCGGAATTTTTTCTCAGGAATTTTGTCGCTGATTTTTCGGCCGGCATATCCACCTAGGAATGAGGCTGGAATTGCCAATGAAAGAGCAATAAGCAAATTGTTGTCGAGTGTGACTCCGTCAAGCACATATTTTAGTATTCTTCCTGTATCGATGAATACTCCGATCGCTCCGGCAGTAAAAATAAACGTCACTTTCTTTAAGTCATATGCGGAAAGAAACGCAGCTCGGATTGCTCCCCCTACTCCAAATATACCGGAGCTGAAGCCTGACAAAATTCCGCCGGTTAAGGCGCTTGGAGTATTTGCGGAAATTTTCCAGTCTTTGTTCTTGAAAAGAAAAATAACATAGAGCACGAAAAATATTCCGAGTAAGCGCGATAGTAATACCTCCGGAATGTCGGGCACAAGCTGTGCTCCAAAATAGCTGGCGATGATGCCGGGAATACCGAATAAAAGGATTAGCTTTCCTCTCGCTCCGGAACGAAAAAAGAGCATTTTCCAAAGATTGCCAAACCAGTGGATAATACCGCTAAAGAGTAATGTGAGGGGAAGCGGGTAGAAAAAACCGAGCACCGGAATCATGAAAGTGGAAGTCCCGAAACTGGTTGTGGTGCCGATAGCCGAAGCAATAAAGGTAAAAATGACCAGAATCAGTACTTCCATCAATACTTCCATAAGTTTGTTTTTAAATTATTGATATTTTAACATTTTTGCCTATGACTGAAAATTGCTCATAAAACAAATATTGTGGCAATGTTGGCGGGGTGCAAGAGGGGGCTAGGGGGTGAATTGTACCCCACCGATCCTTGATTTATTCAAAACTAACTTCTGGAAATTCACGGGAATCAGGGTAGTCATCAGTGCCTAACAGTTGGGCGGTATCTTTTTGATTGATTTCCTAGCTTTCTTTTTCATTTGCCGTGACATCGTGGCTTGTGTAGGAAATGTTTCTCATCCAGTTTTGCTTTGAGAACTTTGCAAAAGCCGCATTGAGGAGTGGTGTAAATATCGATGGTTTACATAGTGATGAGGTTTAAGGAATAAATACTATGTCCATAGTTTCAGAAAAACTCCAAAATAATGGACAATAACGTATAAAAAAATAATGTATGCGGCAATTCTGAAGTACCACTTGTAATCTCCATAAAGTGTGTCGGCCAGCGACGAGGCAAAACTTACCGTTGAAAGGCCGAGTAAAACGAAAAAATCGGAGACAGACAACACAAGGATGCAAATATAACTGGCAAAGAGGTTAGCTTGATGATGTCTTTTATTTTTGCCATACTTGAGCGTTAAGATCTCCGCGTACTCCTTTTTCCAAATTGTGATTGGCCCATGAAAACCATTGAGCGTAGTAACTGACCAGTTCATCGCCGCTGTTGTCTTTT
>CAZZCP010000123.1:0-4042 GCA_964653235.1 uncultured Pseudobdellovibrionaceae bacterium
GGTCGGGTAAGTCTACACTTTTA
This sequence comes from uncultured Pseudobdellovibrionaceae bacterium, assembly GCA_964653235.1. GTDB lineage: Bacteria > Bdellovibrionota > Bdellovibrionia > Bdellovibrionales > UBA840 > CAZZCP01. The sequence goes on from CAZZCP010000123.1 coordinate 24, forward strand.
AGATGTTTGAATCACCTTCATTCCCCCTCTTCTGGAAAAATTCTCTTTAAAGGTGAAAACATAGCTGGTGCCGAAGGCTCTAAAGCCAGGCAACTGCGCCAAAAAATGGCGATGATTTTTCAACATTTTAACCTAGTACCTAGGCACAGTGTTGAGAGCAATGTATTGATGGGCAGTCTTTCAAGAACCTCTACTTTGAAAAGTCTTTTTGGTGGCTTTTCAAAAAAAGATCTAAAAAAAGCCCACGAATACTTAGAACTTGTAGGCATTGCTGAAAAAGCAAAAATTCGGGCCGATCAACTTTCGGGCGGACAACAACAAAGAGTAGCCATTGCAAGAGCTCTTACCCAAGAGCCCGAAATACTATTGGCCGATGAACCGGTAGCGAGCCTTGACCCTGCAACTTGCCATACAGTTATGGACCATTTGCAAAGGGTCAATCAAGAGCTGGGAATTACCGTGATTTGTAATTTACACTTTCTCAGTCTAGTGCGCCAGTATGCACACAGAGTGATTGCTCTTAAAGATGGCGAGCTTGTATTTAATGGCTCTCCCAGTGAGATTTCAGAAGAATGGTTTGAAAAGATCTACGGGGAGGGTGCGCGCGAAGTGCATGTGAATTAATGAAAGCTTATCTTTTTGACTCTTTAATATTTGCTTATCTGTTTACACTTCTGGTGATTGCCTTCGGACCAGGCACTGAGGAGTTCGTAAAGGCCAATATCACCAATGGTTCTTTGATGTTTTTTGCTTTTGCTGTTCTTAGCTCAAACCTGAGTAAACTATTAAATGCAAAACAAATTCAAACGCTCGGCGGTAAGCTCTTTTTTTCAGAGTCTAAAAAGCAGAACATTGAGACTCAATCTTGGTACAAGAGTTTTTGGGGAATACAGCTCGCTCTCGTTTTTATTGCAACATTAATAACAGGTTATATTGTCACCGACATTGATCTTAGAGAAGTTCTTTCTGCAGATGGTTTTGCCGGTGCCAAAAGAATCTTTGCAGCTCTCGCAAGCCCGAACTTTGGCATTTTCAAAGAAGGCCTGCTTGCGATTTTTGAAACCATTTACATTGCCTTTATGGCAACCGTCATCGCAATCCCATTTGCTTTTCTATTAAGCTTTCTATGCGCTAAAAATATTATGGGCTCCAGTAAAGTGGGCTTTGGAATTTATGTGCTCCTCAGAACCTATCTCAATGTCACGCGCTCTATTGAGCCATTGATATGGGCCATAATATTTTCGGTTTGGGTTGGCATTGGACCTTTTGCCGGTATGCTAGCACTGATGCTGCACTCAATATCTTCTCTTGCTAAACAATACTCTGAGATCATCGAATGTATTTCAGAAGGACCCATTGAGGGAATTAAAGCAACGGGAGCCAACTCCTTGCAGGTGATCTGGTTTGCAGTAGTGCCGCAGATTATCTTGCCTTATATTTCATTTACTATCTATCGCTGGGACATTAATGTTCGAATGGCAACGATTATCGGTCTTGTCGGTGGGGGTGGAATCGGAACCATGCTGATCATGTACCAGGGGCAGGCAATGTGGAATGAAGTTGGAACACTAGCGCTTTTAATCGTGGCCGCTGTTTGGTTGATGGATACCGCAAGCGCTTACATTCGAGAAGCAATTAAATAGCTTCTACTTTATTATAGTCTTTGGGCATACGAAAGAGGCTCTTCTTTAGCTTTTTACTTCTTGCACCTTTAATTTCACTTTTCAGTGAGGTTACTCCCGATTCTTTGACCTCTGTCTTTAAGGGAATTTGTCCTGCAAAAGCTTTTGCTGAAACCAAAAAAGAAAGCGGATCCTGGGACGGATCAGGATTCATCACTTTAGAAATCGAACTCATTGAACGAATCATTTTTTGATACAGGCTAAAATCTTTTGGTTTGAGTCCTAATTTTTGATAAGGAAGAACCCAAACATTCTGCTCGCTATTTTTTGCAAACTCTGCTTTGTATTTTTGAACTTTGAATTTTCCTATTTTTTCAGTATCTAGTTTTTGAAACTGAAGTACATCTGGCTTTTTTTCTTCGGCAAAGCGTTTTTTATACTTTGCTCTTTGTTCGGGAGGAAGCTGAGACAGTATGCTTTCTTGGGTTGCTTTCATAAGCTGTTGAGATTCTCGAACTTGCTGAGCTAGTAACTTCATCTTATTCTGATCTATAACTTGATAGGCCTTGTCTTTATGTTGAATCATAAAATAGGTTTTCTCATCATAATTATATATCAAACTCATCTTAGCACCTTGATGCTCTAAATCGACTCGATAATGGCTATCACTTGCATAGATCATATGCGTTTGATAGGGCTTTTCAAGCCCTACTTGCACTTTCATTTGTAAGTCTGCGTAAAGGGGAATTGAAAACAATAAAAGGAGTATGCTTTTCATATTTGAAACCTCTTAAGTTTATACTTTGGACTCGGCCGAAAAAAATTCGCTTTTAATTTCGATTTCTTTACACTCTTTAATTTACTCTGTGAAACAAGCTCTCCCCCTACAAAACTCTGGCTCAAAGCAGGTAAAAAAACTGCTTGTTTGGTACTTTGTAAGTATAGATCAATCGAATCTTCTTTTGAGTCTTGGCCAATGCTTTTTAAAAAATGATAAATTTGCTTATTCATCTCACGAATTTGAATGGCATCTTGAGTGGCAACTCTAAAATTCTTTGGCGAAAGTAGCCAGATTCTTTTAATCAGATCTCCCTCTTGCTTTGCTTCTATAACTTTAGCCAGTTTACCCATTATCTTTTGCGGTTTTTTCTTTTGGATTTTTAATTTTGAACTCAGCATACTCATGCCTAAAGACTTGTATTGCTCGCTCAACTGATATCGAATCTTCTCTTTTTCTTTCGGCGGAAGATCTTCGGTAATTACTTTAATTTTTTTAGTTAGTCTCTTACGTGTGTTTGCTGTCTTTTTCTTGTTTTGCATCAAATCAGCGACAGTGTAGCGATAGGCTGTTTTTGATTTGTGATCTATCAGATAGAATTCAAGCCGTTTCGCGTTATAGAGCAAAGAACTAGCATTGCCTTTACCTAGACTATCGAGACGAAAATTTCTCCCCTCAAGATAGGCTTTCGATATTGATTTTTCGCCCTGTATTCGATTCTCATATTCAAGAATCAAGTCAGCAAAGCAAAGAATTGGTAACATAATAATGAGAGCTCCATATCTCATAGTATAAGAATTGAACTAGATCGAAAAAAGATCAAGACCTATAAACTGCTCCCTTTTATTTCACTTTTTTTATTCAATCATTTTGTACTTTCAATGACCTAGGATGTTTGTCCGAAAATGTATCAAATTTAGAGCTCCCTCGGATAAAATTGATGAAGAATTTTATCTACTTAACTGCTCTCGGACGGACGTCCGAAGTGAAATAAAAGGGAGCAGCTCTTATTGATTACCTTTAGCTGAGCCTGGAGTTTTAGCAGGTTCTCGGCTCGATTCGGGTACATCAAAGCGTTTTGCATGAGCTGGGCAATATTCTGAGTTAAAACGCTTCACAGTATCCAATCGACGTTGAAAACGAAGTGTTTTGTCTAAATACTCTTTTAATTTCTCAGGTTTTAGATTCTCAATATTGGCACTTTTATAGGCCTCTTCAGTGCAATATTCTTTGCATAATGAATCGATCTCTTGTTTTGCTTCTCGGTATTTGGAGTTTCCTCGGATAATATCTTTGTCAAAATCAAAAAAGGCATCAAAACCTTGTTTCTTATAGACTTCATCCTCAAGGTGTCGGTAAAAAACTTTAGCAATGTCTTTGATTTTATCTTCTGTCAGTTGCTCAGGTTTGCGATCAAATATTTTTTTAAGCTTCTTTTGGTGCGCTTCAGATAATTTCGGAATGGAGCGATCTTGATACGAATATTGAAACTTAGAATAATCACCCGAGCGATAAAACAAGAACTGACTCAACCAATCTTTATATTCTGGGTATTCCTTCGAAAGCTCAAGTAATTTATTATCATCCGCCAGCAAAGCTTCACGCAAAATTTGAAGTTC
>CAZZCP010000124.1:0-4001 GCA_964653235.1 uncultured Pseudobdellovibrionaceae bacterium
TGTCAAAAATTTAGAAGTGTATCTTTTTGAGGCATTAAGATTCTTTGGCTCGATCTTTCGTGCGAATGACTTCTATCTCAGCCGAGACTTTAAACTTATGGTCTTCTACAAAACGTGAAGCCTCTTTGACAAAATCAATCTTTTTGATGATTCCAACAACTTCATCACCAACCCGATCTAAAAGTTCGCCTTTCGATTTGTTGGCACTTTCAACCATTTTATTCAAAACCTCTTTAGGAAGCTTCATATCATGTAGGTAATGTCTAAGAGTTTCTTCGGTCATAAAGGCTGCTGTAAGTCCTGTAGAAAAAAGTTTCTTAGCAGTTTCTAGTAAAACTTTTTTTTCTTCTTTTCCGTCATCCATTTCCATAAACCTCTTTGATTCTTTTTTTATAAGAACTCATCATATTGGGTAAATTGACCGAAATCAGAGTTTTCGTTATAGGGCCAGGAACAAGCATTTTGAATTTGCTCTCAATTTTGTAATGAGCACGAGTTTTACCAGCCTCTTCCTCTAGAATCCAACTGCCCGTACTTTTTTTAAAAAGATCACCTTCATGAAAAGCCCAATGCAATTCATTTTTCTTACTCTCATCCATCCATAGGCTGTACTGAAAATTTTTGATTACATTGACTTTAAATTGTACCAACTTTTTATCACCTTGATCATCAATCATATTGGTATCTTTGACTTCGTCTAAGAATAGCGGATAAGACTTGTAGTCTGTGATAATCTTGTAAAACTGTTCTATACTGCAATCAAAAAGCTCTGATGTTTCTGCGCCAGCCATAATTCTCCTTTTACCGAGATCATAATGACAGCGCCCTAGAAACGCAATGAATTTTGAAGCCAGTTGTCGATACCTTGCGAAGCACTTTGTGCCTCGTATAGAAAGAGCCTCTGTACCTCAACTCCCTCTCCTTCTAGGATCTCTCCTTCCATATCCAAAAAAATCGAACTGGGTATCGAAATCGAGTAATCTTTGCCAAAAAGACTTGGGTACCAAATGGCCAAAAGCACATCTCCAGCTGTCTGCTCGCCATAAACCCGAGTTCCCAATCTTTGCTTTAGTGAATGAGCTAAAATTTCTGCCGTTGAGGCGGTTTTTTGATCGACCAGAACTCTTAGGTCGCCTTCAAAACATGCATAGCCCGCAAAAGCTCTAAGACCAACAACTCTGTGATTTTGAACCATTTCAATTTGCATCTCACTTTCGATATTATCGGGCAAGTACTGTGTCTGTTCAGCATAGACTTGGTCTGTGGTTTTCTGCAGTTTACCGATAGATTCTTTCTCACACAAAAAACTGCTCAACACGCGCAGCATAGCAACAAAGTCACCGCCTGTATTGCCTCGCAGATCAAGAACCATAAAATCATAACTTTGAAAATCTTTTGAAATTCTTTGCCACTCTTCTTTCTCAAAATAAGAAGCCATCAAACTAGGTAGTCGCAACCAAATCGCATTTTTACGCCAAGGATTATTGAGCTCCACCAGTTTAGGAGATTCATCAATTTTTAGAACTTCGGGAATGATTCTTACCTCGAAGGTCTTATCTCCACGTGCAATTCGATAGTTCCCTCTCTTGGTTTGCGGCTCCCATTCATCTGTAGGCTGAATGTTATTGATCGATAGAATTTCATCTCCTACTCGTATATCTAATTTTGAAGCTGGACTCTCGGGAAGAATTTCATAAACAAAGAATCGATATTCTATATTTCGAATACGTAAACCTGTCTCTTTGGATTCGCTTTCCCACACTTGTTTCATTTCTGCGGGCGACCAAATTTGAAGGTGTGACATATGTAAAACATTAAGTTGAGACTGAAACAACTGAATGCTATTTTCTAAGCTCCAGTTGAAACCAATTTGATTCGATCGAAGCAGACATGCCTCGTGCCATTCTCGAAGTTCACTCTCGCGCAAGTAGATTCTATCTAAAACCTGATCACATGAGGCACGAAAAAATTGCGACATTTGCTTCTTATTGGTCCATTTGTATGAAACGATAAGACATGCGATTGAAACAAAGAAGAAAAGCAAGAGGCGAAGCAATTTCATTGTTCTATTCTAGCTTTTCCCGCATCTGTCTCAACAAAGAAGGGGCTATTACTGCCCCCCATCATATTAAGCCGCTTTGGCCTTTCTTCTAGCAATCGATGGGTCGATCCCGTATTGCTTAACCTTACGATATAAAGTAGCGCGACCAATACCTAGAGCTTTTGCCGCTTCGGTCAAATTGCCCTTGAATTCCAAAATAGCATTTTCAATTGCTACTTTTTCAACTTCATTGATCGTACTTACTTTTTTTCCATCAACAGCAGTACTTGTTCCAGGAAAAGGAAGAATGGTAGCGCCTTGTTGGCTCTGCACCTTCACTTCTTCTGTATGAATCTGTTGGCGAAAATTTGGATCTTCCAATCCGTTAGTCCACTGTGAACTAGCATAGGCGTTAACAGTTATACCGTTTTCTTGCCCCCAAGCTCTTGCACGTTGGACTAAGTTGTAATCGTCTGAAACGATAATAAACAACGAACGTGCCATGAATGTACCTCCCTTTTAAATTTTGAGTCATATCCTGACTCACAATAAACCTATCGGTGTACCCAACTGAGAAAATTAGGAAAAATTTGCCTATTTTTGAAATACTTGAAATAACTGATCTTTTATGCGACGCACAATGATTATCAAAGTGATTTGCCCCTCAAATCAAAAGAGTTTGATTTCAACTGTCAATAAAAGCAACAAAAAAGCCCTTCTGCATTATATGTATTACAGTACAAACCCAGATAAGGTGCATATCTTAGTGATAAATTTGAGTTTTTTTAAATCTGTGTTATACCTTAATGATTCCTGGAGGTACGTTAAGTGGAATCAAATACCCTGCGCAGAACTGCAATTAGCGAAACAAAGAAGAACAAGAACAACCGGGAAACGGAACGTTTCGCTAAATATAGCAAATACGGTAAAAATTACGAAGACATCCTATCGATGGATGAGGCGACTTACCCTGAGTTTACTCTGGCAAAAAATAAAGCACGCTTCTTAAGAATGGTGAACTGGTATAAACAAAAACAAGACTGGCTTGAAGTTGCACCAATGAGCGGACTGAAAAAACTCTTTAAACAGCAAAGTAAAGAACTAGAAGGGATTCGCGCAAGTAAAATGGATTACGAAATGGAACTTGAGATGGACACTCTAACTCCGTCGCAAAGATCATATCGTAAAGATGAGCTTAAGATGTATGAAATGCACGAGAGAATGGCTGTAAGTTTGCTCTCAAAAATGCAGATCAAACTAAAAGGCGATCGTCATTAAGAAAAATAAGCCAATCAATCCGGCTAAAAATAAAAGGCGCTCTGACAAAGAGTGCCTTTTGTTTTTTTGTTGAGAGCGTTTTACGGCGCCTTGTATTTCTTTTTCTAAAGTCTCAAGCTGATGTGGATTATTGTCCTCAAATGCCATTCCATAAACATAGTCTGCTTCGGTCTCATGACAATGAACAATGCGCGCATGAAAAGTCTCCGGGCCAAAACGAAAAGGCGCCATTTCTACAGAGAGACTCTGACTCCGTCGTAATTTTTCGGACTCACCAATTTCATTCAGGTCAATGGGAAGCTTACTGCAAAGAAACTGTCCTTCATGGTAGAGCAAAAGATCAGAGATTACTTCACGACTGCATGACTTGGGCACACTTACACACAAACCCGTGGCAGAAATATTGCGTAAAAAAGCCATTTGCTGATCACTTCCCGGCACAAGCAATTTTACTGGCACTAATTTACGATCTAGAAATTCAAATCGATAGGCTCTCCGGTTCATACTCCTCCCTCAGACAATTGCAGTTCGGAGGACTCGACCAAAGACTTTATAAAGGACTTTACTTTCTAGACCTTACGCTAGCCTTTTCTCAAATTATGCGCCTGACATAAGACCTGTAGGTTTTCGGGGCTTGCTCTTCCGCCCTCTCGAACCGGTTTGATGTGATCAATCTGCAAAA
>CAZZCP010000125.1:0-3572 GCA_964653235.1 uncultured Pseudobdellovibrionaceae bacterium
CAATTCATACATCCAGCTTGCGAAAAGAAGCAGATGAGGGTGTTTAAAATAAAATTTTAATATGTATTACTATTTACGCATTGCATTTCTTCAGATCTAGTTCAAATCAGTAATGATGAAAAAATTGCTAGGGATTCATATATAAAAGGCAAGAATTTGAACTTCTTATATTAGCTATTTGATTTTGAAATCAAACATACTCCTTTTTTCAAATCTAAATCAAATTTTTGTTTTGATCGCAAAAATGAGCGATCAATTCTCGCATGCATAAGACACTGACTTGGCAAGGAGCATTTTTAAGCTTCTTCCTTTGTTATTCATGCGCTTGGGCCGAAAGCCTTTGTAATTCTCTCTTCGAGAAAATTCACACTTTTCAATCTGGGCAAAGGGTCATCTACGAAGATGTCTTGTTGGCAGATTTTAATGAAAACCTTAAGACTCTTGGCACTGGCAATCGAAGATTGATCACAGCCCAAGAGGGAGAATTTTTAGGCCTAGACTGGAATCGGCCTCATCGCCTAGAGCTTGCCGAGGCCGTGCCGCAAAGACCAGAACACGTCGAGCCAGGTGTTTTGTGGCTACCGCGAAATCAGGGTGTGGTGATTGAACAAAGCAGTCCGAAGATCAATCGAGAGCGAACGGAAGATTTGTTTCAGAGTTTATCAGCAAGAGGTGACAGATTTGTTTGGGCTTACGATTACAATATGCTCCATCGACTTGGGATTCGCAAAGATCCAAAGGATGCCTATGCAAAAGTGCCAATTCATGAATACGTAAAAGACTATTTAAACTCACTACAGTTTCGAGAAGGTCTGAATCAGGAGAAAAGAAGCTATCTTGAGTTGATTGTATATGAAATGATTGCTTCAGCCTATCGGGCTAATGGTAGCGAAGCTCTGCAATTGATAGGCATGAATATTCGCTGGAAACAAAAAGAAGCAGGAAAAAGTGTTGTTGATCAGTTGCACATTGATAATGATGCTAGTTTCACTACAAGTCTTTCTTTATTAGGTCGCGGCACAGAATTATTCCATCGAAACGAGAATAGCATAAGTGTCACTTATGCCCCCACCATGAGTATTACCCATTTCTTAGGGGGACACAGTCGGCAAGGGGTTGTTCATAGATCTTCTATTGCTGCAGATACAAAGCTAAGTATAATTTTGGTGTGGAAGCAGCAATAGTGAACGGATGAACCTTGTGTAATGAAGGGATATTGAATAAGCTTAAGATATGTCTCTTAAAAAATTTCAAAAAATTCATGATTTAGGTTTTGATCCACTCATTAAGCTAAAAAATTTGTTCAGAATCTAAGTTTTCAACCTAGGTCGGCTTATCTTTTTGGTTCTGCTCTAAGGGGAGAAATGAATCCCCAGTCAGATATCGATATTTTACTGAGTTTTGATACTCTGGCTGAAATTCAAGATGCCCAAAAAAGACTTTTGGGCAGCAGTATTCACTCTTGGCCGATTGACTGGGTTTTAAAACTCGATGCAGATTTTCAAGAGCGAAAAGAAATTGGTGGCGTTTGTTTTGAAGCCTTTCATAAAGGAGCCTCGCTTTTATGAGTCCGCAAAAGAGATTTACGCAGTAACGCAAAAAGGCCGTCCAGAAAATGTAGTATATCTTGCTCAGCAAGCTGCAGAAAAGTCTATTAAAGCTGCTCTCAATCATTTGCGCATTTCTTTTCCATTTGTTCATGAGCTTGGAACTTTGGTTGCACTCTTTCCAGATGAATTGCTGCCTCCCGGATCTTTTGATCTTTCTGTACTCAATCCCTATGCATCGGCTCTTCGTTATGAGGAGCCAAACGCCGAGCTTAAAAAAGAAGAAATCAACGCCTGTTTAGAAATGCTTGCTGCCGTTTTGAAATGGTCGGATCAAGTTTTAAATAAAAAATAAAATTTTTTAATCAGCCGCTCCGGTGAAAGAAGCGGCCAGAAAGACTATCTTGCCAATTCAGATTTGGCGATGGTTTGCAGTTGCATATTGCTGGTGCCCTCATAGATTTGACCAATCTTTGAGTCGCGCCAGAATTTTTCTACTGGATATTCTTTGGTAAAGCCATTTCCGCCAAAAAGATCAATCGCCATCGAGGTGATTTTTTCTGCGGCTTGCGAGGAGTAGTACTTGGCCATAGCGGCTTCTTGCACAAAGTCTTCGCCGGCATCTTTTAAGCGAGCAGCATTGTAAACCATCAAGCGAGTGGCTTCGAGCTCAATGCGCATTTCTGCCAACTGAAACTGAACTCCTTGAAACTGCGAAATGCTTTTGCCGAACTGTTCACGTCCTTTGATATATTCAAGGGTAGCTTCATAGGCGCCTTGGGCGATTCCAAGCATTTGCGCGCCAATGCCAATGCGGCCTTCATTGAGAGTTTCAATTGCGATCCTGTAGCCCTTACCAATTTCGCCAACGACATTTTCTTTTGGTACTTTGCAGTTTTCAAAAGTAATTTCGCAAGTGCTCGAGGCGCGAATGCCGAGTTTGTCTTCTTTTTTACCGACTTGAAAACCTTCAAAGTCTTTTTCGACCAAAAATCCAGTGATGCCTTTGTAGCCAAGTCCTGAATCAATGGTGGCAAAAACCAAGAAGAGATTGGCGTAGGAAGCATTGGTGATCCAGAGTTTGTGACCGTTCAAAACATAATGATCTCCCTTGTCTTCTGCCTTGAGTTTCAAAGCAAAAGCATCTGATCCGCTTGAGCTTTCTGATAGGGCATAGGCGCCAACCCATTCGCTGGCCATTTTGGGCAAGTACTTTGCTTTTTGTTCCTCTGTACAATGCTTTAAAAGGGCATTGGCCACCAATGTGTTCTGTACATCGACCAAAACTCCAATCGAGCCGTCAATGCGAGAAATTTCTTCTACTGCCAAACAGGCATTGGTAAATGAGCTATCGGCTCCACCAAATTCTTCGGGAATTTCAATCCCCATCAGTCCCATTTCAAACAATTGTGGAATCAATTCAGGATCTGTGGCTGCTTTTTCGTCCATATGCAAACGACGAGGAAGAATTTCCCCCTCGGCAAATTGGCGTACGGCCTCTTTAAAGGCTTGTTCGTCTTCGCTAAGATTTGTAAGTGCGGGTCTTATATCACTCAATTGAAACTCCTTTTTTGAAAATAACTGGCTGAGCATAGGAGTGATTTCAATATAAAGCAAGAATACCAGTGATTTGGCGGTCTTTGTCGAAATTTTGTGGGAACTAAATCGAAGCGGCCGGTATAAGGGGGGGAACCGGCCGCCTCTTGGGGGGGGACTGATTTAACAGAGCCTTAACAACTGCGTGCTTTGAGAACATTTCGCAGGCTCAATACTTTCCGTTCGAAAACGTACTGCTTAGAAAGTTTTTGCATTGTATGAGAAAAATGCTTTTTTCCATAACAAAATCGTATGGCTTGAAAAGATGTGAATTATGTGTGTAATTCTTTTTCACTCTAGGAGCAGAAAAGCTACAATATCCTGTTATAGATCAGGAAAGCTGTGTATTTATATGCATATAGATGTTTCAATTTTTAGCTGCTCCCTTTTGTTTCACTTTTTTCAAGAGATTGCATCGCAACTTCAATG
>CAZZCP010000126.1:0-3394 GCA_964653235.1 uncultured Pseudobdellovibrionaceae bacterium
CCAATTAATGGGATATTAATTGCTGATGAAGTAGGGCTTGGTAAAACAATTGAATCAGGTGCACTCTTATAACTATCTTGCATCTTGCAATCCGAGAGTGCGTAAGAATTTTTTTTATTTACAAGATCAAAATAAAGGTAAGACTCTGAAAATCTTACTTCTACCAAGAAAACCTTTGAGGTTTTTCCAGAGAGATACTTGGCTTCGAGAAGCATTTAGACTCCAAAGTCAAAATCAAAATCCAAAGCATCTCCAAGCTCTTCTGCTAATGTAGAAGCTTTTTGCTCGGATGCTTGAACAAATTGATCTAAATTCTCAACATCAAAACTTCTAGAATCAATCATCAGAGAATATAAATTAACCCGTGCAAATGGAAAAAGTAAGCCTAAACTAAAAACGACTAAAAGCATATTGGTAAAAGAAACAAACAACAGATCTTGAAACTTTAACTTAAAGCGAGAGGAATTTCCCTCACAACTCAAACGATTCCATACGTAGTTATGCAGAAGATAAACTTGAAACTGCGGGACCGTAAAATAAAAAATCAATATACCCAGACTCAATACCAATCCACCCACTGCCTCGCCCATAAATATACCAACAACAAAAAAGAGTCCTACAAAGATTCCGCCAGCCATCATAAAGATCATGAATTTTACAATGATATCAATTAAGACATCTTGAAAACTTGATTTGATATGTACTCGGCTGCCACCATAGTAGAGGTTATTGAAAATGAACTTCAACATCCTATCTAAAAATTTTGGACCGACAATGAAACTTAGAGCCAAAAAACCTAGAATAAAAACCCCAAAAGCAACTGGCATTAAACTTTTGTCAATCAATAATAGAGCAAATGGACTCATGATGGCAAATAAAGGAACCAGATAATAGAGAAAGAAAATTGTGTAGGATTCTTTCATTTTTCCTCGAAAAGCAAAGCGAATATTTCTGTAGCTTGTGTATTTGGCTTTAAATTGCATGCTCTTAACAAAAAAGAAAGGAACCAAAAGCACAAAAAGAAGAACCATGAAAACAGAAAGAACCACTCCTGCAGGCCCTAGCATTGCACCAACTACAGGAGCCAATTGCAAGAATATCAAAAGTCCAATTACAATCAGCCTTGAAATTAAGATTTTAATCGGGTCTGCATGATAGTCAAATCTCTCGCCGGCAAGCTCAGTAGAGCGAAGAAAGTATTTTTGATCTTCCACTTTTGCCCAAGCTGAATAGATTCCCAAAGTCAAAATACTGAGCGCGATATTTTTGATCCAGATCTTGAAATACTCTCCTCCGCTTCCATGAAATTTCATCCTATGATTTGTTTTTTCAAGACCACTTAAAAGATCCATACACACCCCTTCATCTAGACTTAAATCGGTGTCTCTTGCATGAAGCCTTAGTAAATCTCAGTCTTTTAAGTATTATGTTACTTTAACTCGAATTAAAACAGATTCCATGCATCAAGTCTTTCTTGCCGTATTTCAGTGATCGAGAATAGAATCTTTCAAAAGGAGATTATGACTGCGTTTGAAGTTGGAAAAAAGATTGTAGAACTCAGCCGTGCTGGAAAAGATGAAGAGATTATCAATAGCTTTTTTCATCCTGAAATTGTGAGTATCGAAGCTGCTGAAATGCCTGGTACAGGCAGAAGTATCCAGGGAATTGAAAAGATCAAAGAAAAACATGCTTGGTGGAACTCCAATTTTGAAGTGATTGAACACGAGGCTATTGGCCCCTTTCCAAGTGGAGACAAAGAGAGAGTGGCTATTGTCTTTCGTTCAAAAATTAAAAATAAAGAAACTGGCAAGCCAGAGAATATGGAAGAGATTGCTATATACAAAATTCTTGATGGAAAAATTCATGAAGAAGAATTCTTCTACCCAACAGAATCTTAAGTTGACTTCCAAATGCCGTTTGAACGATCTCACCAAATCGATATCAACTGTAGTGCCGAGGAGCTTTGGCCATGGATCAAACAAATTGGTTCAGGCCGAGCTGGCTGGTATAGCTATGATTGGATCGACAATTGGGGCAAACAAAGTATCAAACGCATCGATCCTAATTTTCAAAAGCTCAATGAAGGCGACAGAGTCTCTGCCTTTATAGTCAGTGAATTGCTTGAGAATGAAAAACTGGTTCTCTCTATGGGTGAAAAAGCAAGATATTCTTTGTTGATTCACCCAAGAGACAATTCTTGTATCCTTGAAGCTCGCATTTGGGTGCAAGGACCTAAATGGCTGCTTGCCGCCACTTTAGGTGTTGGTCATGAGATCATGCAAAGAAAGCAGCTCCGCGAGATCAAAAAACGAGCCGAAAAAAACAGCTAGACTTAAGCTTTATACAAAATGAGAAGATCTTCGATTCTTATTCAATTCTGGCATATTCTTAAGTTATGAAAGATATGATTCCCGACTCAGGTTGGCGGCGAAAACTCTATATCATTATCTTTGAAACCGATACACCACTTGGCAAAAAGTTTGATGTTCTTCTGCTTTGGGCAATCTTACTTAGTGTACTTGGTGTACTACTCGGCTCTGACCCTGACATACGATCTGTTTATGGTGGGACTATTGATCTATTTGAAATCAGTTTTACCTTCTTATTTACACTTGAGTATATCTTGCGTTTGGCTGTGGTGAAGAAACCGCACAAATATGCTCTTAGTTTTTTTGGTTTAATTGACTTGATGGCAATCTTGCCAACTTATATTAGTTTTATTGTCGGTGGATCAACCTATTTGGTGGTGATTCGAGCCATTCGACTTCTTAGGGTGTTTCGTGTTCTCAAACTCTTTCGCTACCTTAAAGAGTCGCAAGTTTTGCTCTCAACTATGCAAGCCTCCCGAGCCAAGATTACTGTTTTTTTAGGTGCAGTTCTCACTTTGGTTTTAATTATGGGTACTCTGATGTATATTATCGAAACCGGAAACCCTGGCTTTACCAGTATCTTTAAATCAATGTATTGGGCCATAGTGACCATGACTACAGTTGGTTACGGCGATGCAGTACCACACACCCCTCTAGGTAAGTTCTTAGCTTCAGCAGTGATGATTATGGGCTATGCTATTTTGGCCGTACCAACGGGGATCGTCACTGCAGAGCTTTTTAATGCAGAGAGGCAACATCGATTTAACAAGCAATGTAGCGTGTGTCATGCAGATGTCATTTCAGACGACTCTCGCTATTGCCACATTTGTGGAGTGGAGCTTTAATAGCTGCTCCCTTTTGTTTCACTTTTTTTGCCCGATCATTTTGTACTTTCAATGACCTAGGATGCTTGTCCGAAAATGCCTCATAATTTCAAAAAAATCGGACAAAATACACTTAAGATTTTAGGTACTTATTTGCTTTCGGACGGACGTCCGAAGTGAAACAAAAGGGAGCAGTTCTAG
>CAZZCP010000127.1:0-3301 GCA_964653235.1 uncultured Pseudobdellovibrionaceae bacterium
ATTCCTCGTTATCCGGTGCCTTAGTTTCAGTATAAACTGCTCCCTTTTATTTCACTTCGGACGTCCGTCCGAGAGCATATAAGTATTTAAAATGATAGTTGTATTCTGTCCGAGCTTGTTGAAAAATCTGGTGCATTCTCGGACAAAAATCCTAGGCCATTGTAATTGCGTTTTTATTTGCACGAAAAAGTGAAATAAAAGGGAGCAGCTAATAAACCACCTTTGGCCTTAATTTCGCATGGTTCTAGATAAATAGTTTTAAGATGACTTTTTTAGATTTTGTTGTTCAGCTAAAGATCAATTTCATGGGGGGGATATGAAGGTCTTTTTATTCACTATTCTGTTTTTTTCAGCTACTTTATTTGCGAATGTAAATGCACTCACTTCTTCTTCAACCTACAAAGGTGAAGAATATGTCAATCAACGTAGAACTGGACAAATTTGTTACGTGAGTGTTTCGCGTCTGAAAGCACGTGAAGGAAGAATACATTGCCAAGATATCGAGTGGCGCTATGCTAGCAGCCGAGATGATATTCCCAAAGTCTTTTTCAAAGGAGAAACTGCAATTACCAATGAGCATAGAGTCGAGTATCCAGAAAAAATCACTTGCGCGATGAATGTGAACGGCACGAGTTTTGGTGATGAAATCTACAGTCTTTCTCAGACCAGTATTCTTTATACACCTTTTTTTCATGGTCTCTACCAAGAAGGATCAACGGAGTTTCATCACTATCTTAATTTGAGCCCGCAGAGCAAAGATTTGGTTTCAGCCCGCATTCATGTATTAAAAATGTTTCGAGAGTATGATGTTGATTGTTTGCACCTTGAAAAGATGTAATCTGTAAAAGAACCTACAGTCACCTATTTTAAACCAAGTAGCTTCGCCACTTGTGCAATTGCTTATTGCTCAATCGAACTTTACAAAGAGTACCTCGACTGCCTATTTCTTGAGACTCGATCTTAGCTTCCCGAGCCAGTAAAAAAAGTTTTTCTTGCTCTTCCAGCGGAATAAACAATTCGTACTCTCTCTGTAGAGATTGAATACCTTCAATCATGAGTGATCGCAATTTATCGATGCCTTCTCCTGTGGTAGCGCTCACCAAAACCCTTGGAAAAGCATCGATCTGAAACTTTTGTTTTTCTGTCGCTTGATCGACTTTATTGTAAACAAAGATCATGGGTTTGTGTTGCCAGCCAAGTTCATAGACCAAATCGTTGACGACTTTCATTTGTTGGTTTCTTTGCGGGCTCGAGATATCAATCACATGCACCAAGATGTCAGCATGCTCTGACTCTTCGAGAGTGGCTTTAAAAGCTTCAATCAATTTTGTCGGCAGTCGACGAATAAAACCAACTGTATCAGTAATAACAGCTTCGGGACCCTCGGGAAGGTAGAGTTTTCGAGTGGTTGGGTCGAGAGTGGCAAAGAGCTGATCTTTGGCGTAAATGCTCGATGAGGTTAGGCGATTTAAAAGACTGCTTTTGCCGGCATTGGTATAACCGATCAGAGCAAAGCTTGGAATCTGCTGGCGACTGCGCAGGTCTCGGTGCTGGGCTCTTCGCTTTTGAACCACTCGAAGCTTTTTTCGAATGTTGTCAATTTTCTCATTGATACGGCGCCGATCCATCTCAAGCGCTGTCTCCCCAGGCCCTCGAGTTCCGATACCTCCACCTAAACGGGACAGAGAGCCCATCCAAGCTCCAACCATTCGAGGCAGTTGATCTAAGTGTTGGGCCAGTTCGACCTGGAGTTTTCCTTCATGAGTTTGCGCTCTTTGCGCGAAAATATCTAAAATCAGCTGCGTGCGATCAATCACCGGCACCAAAAAAATCTTTTCAAGATTAGCCACTTGTGAACCCGTAAGTTGATGATCGACAATCACTAAATTGGCATTTGTCTCTTGAACCAATTGGGCAATTTCAGCAGCTTTGCCTTTGCCAATGAGAGTTGCTGATTTTAACTTTTCTAAAAGCTGTGAAGTTGATCCAAGAACTTTGGCTCCAGCGGTTTCGGCAAGTTCATAGAGTTCACTCAATGATTCAAGATAGTCATCAGAATTTTCGCCTTTGAGTCCAACGCCAACCAAAATTGCTTTTTCAGGTTCTTCTTTTTTTCTTTCCAGAGCGAGACGATCGCGAATCAATTGCTCTTCTTGGTCATTTTTTTTGCCCATACTATTAAAGTTGTGGCGATCTTTGGATGTAATCAAAGGGCTCTTTTCTCTTTTTTAAAGCTTGAACATGAAGCGATGTTAAAGCTGACATATTGAATACTTCTTGAACACTGCATGAACGTTGTAAAATATGTGCCGGTTTTCGAACTCCCATCAAAAAAGGGCCAAGTACTGCACCTTCAGAAAGCTGTTGTACCATCTTGTAGGCAATATTGCCCGAGTCGAGATTGGGAAACATTAATATATTCGCTCCATCTGGAATCTCCATAAAAGGAAAAATTCGATCTTTAATTGCAGGGTTCAAGGCGGTATCAGCTTGCATTTCACCATCAGCAATTAAGTTGGGATATTTTTCTTTTACAATTTCGGCAGCTCTTCTCATTTTACGAGGCGTGGAGTAAGCAGCAGTAAAATTAGAAAAAGAGAGCATCGCAATTTTGGGTTTGATGTCAAAATAGTGACAAACTTCTGCGGCATAGATTGCTATTTGGGCAACTTCCTCTGCAGTAGGATCTATATTGACGGTGGTATCGGCAAAGAACAAAACTTTTTCTTTGAACACCATAATGATCAAACCACCAACTATTCCATTTGCAGAGCTACCAATGGTTCTCAGTACGGGTCGAATGGCGTCGGCATAATTTTGAGTTGCGCCAGAAATATATGCATCAGCATCACCACATTCAACTGCCATCGCACCAAAGTAACTTGGATCAGTCATAAGTCTTAAACTCTCATTGTAGGTAACTCCGCGGCGATTCTTTTGTTCATAAAATCTTTTGGCGTAGATATCATAGCGATCGCTTTGTGAGGGATGAATGATTTCAACATTATCGGGGTTGATTTGATGCTCTTTCAATTTTGCTATGATCAAATCAGGATAGCCCAATAAAACCGGCTGGGCTATTTTCTCATCAATCACCATTTGAATTGCACTTAAAATTCGGTTGCTATGCCCTTCTGGATAAATGATTCTAGGTAAATCTGATTTCTTAGGACAATTGGCTTTAACACGATTGATGGCAGAACGAATAAAACTTTTTGATGTTCCTAAAAAAGCCTCTAGTTGATCACGATAGGCTCCCATATCTTCAATCGGCTTACGAGCTACTCCAGTTTCCATTGCT
>CAZZCP010000128.1:0-3228 GCA_964653235.1 uncultured Pseudobdellovibrionaceae bacterium
ATTGATTAAAAATCTCTTGGGAATGGGCACTTCATCGGCAAGTTCAGTGATGATTACATTCTTAACGTTCGTGCGAGGTAAAATCTCTTCAAGTTTTGAGGAAAAGTTGGCCAAAATCACAATGGTCTCTGCACCTGAGTCATTGAGCTGGTGTTCCATCTCTCTTTCGGAATAAAGCGGGTTGATATTGGTAACAATCAAACCAGCCCGAAAAGCACCAAACATAGCTACAGGAAACTGAATCAAATTGGGCATTTGAATTGCGATGCGATCGCCTTTTTTAAGCCCTAATCGATTTTGCAAGAAAGAGGCAAAGTTACGAGTGGCACGGTCAATGTCTTGATAGGATTTGGTGACACCAAAATTAGAATAACATGGTCGATTCGAAAATTTTCGCATTCCCTCGTGAAAAACATCGAGAATAGATTCAAAACCTTTGTAATCAATCGTAGTATCAACACCAGGCGGGTAGTTCTTGTGCCAAATCGGGTCCATGCTATCTCCTTCTTATATTTTACTTTTAAAGAAAGTCTTGCTCATTCCTAACAAGATGGCAATACGAAGAAGCTTTTGTGACTAGATTGTAAGAATTAATACTGCGAAGAGTTAGGATGCCCAAGACAGAGCGTCTTGGGCAAGCAAAATTAAATCATAAAGTCGTGAGCGCGAACTGTTTTTCTGCCGTTGGCATCAGCACGACGAGTCGCTTGCTCAATCAACCAGTAAACCCAGCTGTTCAAACCATCAAGGGCGTCACTAGATACGTTTACATTGTGAGCTTTTAAAGCAGCTTTTACTTTGCTGCCAACCAAAAGCATCTCACCAGTGTTGGCAGTCTTGCGCGTGCCAGTGCTCTTGCGAGTCGCTTTTTTAGCAGTTGTACGAGTAGTTGTTTTTCGAGTAGTTCTTTTTGCAGCCATAAAAATCTCCTTTTTCTGTTTGGCGTTTTTGCTTGTTGAACATAAAAAGCATAGGTAGAGATAAAAACCCTGTCTATACAAAAAACAGAAAAAAAGATCTTTTAACTTTTGCGGCGCAAAAACTCTAAATGCCCATAGAAGTGCAAAGGAAAACAGATTAGGCTAATTTTATGATTTCTTATTTAAAAGGCAAAGTACTACATATAGAGCAAGAGAGCCTTATATTAGAGGTTTCTGGCGTTGGTTACGAGCTATTTTGCAGCCAAAGAAGCTTAGCAAATTTGCAAATAGCTCAAGAAAGAGAGTTTTTTGTCTACACTTATGTGCGAGAAGATCACTTGCAGCTTTTTGGTTTTCTAAAAAGAACAGAAAAACAGATTTTTTTAGAATTCATCAAAATCAGCGGGGTTGGGGCCAAAATGGCAATTGGCTTTATGTCTGGTGCTAGCGTTGAGCAAATTCGAAAGTGGGTTCACGAAGGTGATGTTCGGTCTTTATCGACTTTGCCGAAAGTGGGTAAAAAAAAGGCAGAACAGATCGTAATTGGTCTTCGTGGAAAACTCGACTTCTTAGAAAAACCGAAAGCAAAGAACATAGAAGAAATTCACTCTGCATTGGTCAATTTGGGTTTTAAACCTGCAGATGTACAAAAGGTTGTGAGTGAGTTAGACTCTAATACCGAAGTTGAAGAAGGGGTGCGTAAATCCCTCCAGGTATTGGGTCAGCTTTAGGGGGAAGGGCATGTCTCGAATGATTAGCGGCAAAGCAGAACAGCAAGAACAAAAGTGGGAAACTGGACTGCGACCCCAAGATTTTTCTGAGTTTCCAGGGCAAAAGAAGATTAAAGAGAAGCTTTTGATTTTTGTCGAGGCAGCAAAGAAAAGAAAAGAAAGTCTTGATCATGCTCTGCTTTGTGGTCCTCCCGGTTTGGGAAAGACAACTTTGGCTCACATTATGGCTAAGGCAATGGGTGGGGATTTAAAATGCAGCTCTGGGCCGGCACTCGATCGCAAAGGCGAACTTGCGGCTCTTTTAACCAGTCTTACTCCCAATTCTATTTTATTTATTGATGAAATTCACCGCCTCAACAAGACGGTCGAAGAATATCTTTACTCGGCAATGGAAGATTTTTCGATCGACATCATTACCGGCGAAGGAATTGGCGCACGCAGTATGAAGTTTCAATTGGCACCTTTCACACTGATTGGAGCAACCACTCGTGCGGGTTTGATGGACAAGCCATTTTTAGATCGCTTTGGAATTGTTGAAAGGCTCAGTTTTTACAATGAAGCTGACTTGGTTCAAATTCTTCAAAGATCAGCAAAGATTCTCAATGTGAGCATGCACTTAGAAGGTGCACTCGAAATTGCCAAGCGCTCTCGTGGAACTCCCAGGGTTGCCAATCGCCTTTTGCGCAGAGTTCGCGACTATGCCGAGATCAAAGGCGAAGGTAAGATCACTGACGATATTGCTGACTATGCTCTTGACCAACTTGAAGTCGATCAAAAAGGCTTAGATGCCATGGACCGTAGAATTTTAAGTTTGATCATCGATAAGTTTCAAGGTGGTCCTGTGGGCATCGATACTCTTTCGGCCTCACTCAGTGAAGAAGTAGACACCCTTGAAGAAGTCTATGAGCCCTATCTTTTGCAAGAGGGGCTCATACAAAAAACTCCGCGCGGAAGAGTGGTAACAATGGCTGCCTACCGTCACTTAGGTGTAGCATTGCAGAGTGAAAATGAAACGAGCTTATAGAGGTATTTACATCCCTAAGTCATCACAAAAATATGAAGTTGCCGAATAAAAATCTTTTCCTTCGGTTGGAAAACAATCTCGATGAAAGAAAACCGAATTGGGTTCAGGGGGAGGATGCTCCGGGGGAGTGGCATTGTAGATCATCTCATAGCCATATGCTGCCGGATGCACGCGAGGGAGATCTTCATCCGTAGTGGCGCATGCCACAAGCAATAAATTGAGTAGCCACAGGGTAGACTTTTTCATTCTTATTCAGTGTAATCCTTGGAGGCATTCTGCAAAAGGCTAGGACCAGTGGCTTTTGGCTTCGTTTTTGCTCACAGCAGTGCTATACCGGTTTTATGTACTTACAGAGAACGATTCGCAAGCGCAGCAGTGTTGAGGGTATAGGCCTTCATACAGGTAAGCCGGCAAAGTTGAACTTTTGTCCAGCTCCCGAAAATACTGGAATTCACTTTGTTCGTCGAGACCTGCCTGGGGAGCCTCACATATCTCCCAATGCCCAATTTGTTCAAGCCACCACCAATGCTACTACTCTGGGTGGTGATGAATT
>CAZZCP010000129.1:0-3227 GCA_964653235.1 uncultured Pseudobdellovibrionaceae bacterium
CTCGGACAAATATTCAGTGGGGGTAAGAAGTAAAAAGTGAAGCAAAAGGGAGCAGTTTATAGTTGAAATCTATGAAAGCACTCTTTAAGATTTGCACATTCCTGGGGGGGAATCATGTTAAAAATTCTATTCTTGCTGCTTTTGTGTGCAGCCTGTTCTCGTGAAGAAGTAAGCTTTACTGAGCCGAAACCAGATTTATTGGTTGCTCTCAACAACAATCCATCTTGTTGGTATAGCGGTTCATCTGGAGATGAAGTCTCCGAGTATACTGGTGCCGAATATGAGCTAGGCCCTTTTCAAAAGATCTATGACAGTGCTCTATTAAATTCCATGCTCTCTGCCTCCACCGATTCTATTCTCGAATTTTCAAAAAAAGTTCTGAATCTTGATCTCTATAAAAGCTATGAACCAGGGCAGTGTACTATCCCAGAGTACAATAAATTTGCCAACTTGCCTTCTGCTCCTGACCTTGCCAATCAATTTTGGTCAGAGCGGCATCGTGAGCTTGATCGAGGCCGTATTCTTGGAGTTTATTTTGGCTATGAATATGGATCTCAAGAGTTTCCGATCTATCAAGTGAATCAGTCAAAGCCCTCTTTGATGATTCGACAAGATACAGGAAAGTGGACATTGATTCACGAAATTCTGCATCACCTTTTTGATGAATATCGATTTAGAGTAACGGGTAAAAATTCTCAACAAGTACTCGACTTTTTAAACCAAAAACTTAAATCTTACAAAGAAGCCGCTCAGAATTATGAAAACAATCCAAGCCAGAAAAATGCAGAGCTTCTGGCAAACCAAGGTATTCCCTTTGCAAAAGAGATTCAAAATCTAGTTTTGCAATTTGCTTTTGAAGAAATTGCGATCGAACGTATCCTTCAAGAAAAAGAAAGAGAGGGGTCCCTAAACTTTGTCGAAGATTCAGCTATTTTGAATTCAAGGGCCTATATTCGCTCTAGCTATGATGAGGGCTTAAGTATTGCTTCAGAATTCCTTTCTCCATTGCAGAAAATAGATCCTCGGGATCTATCGAACCAGTTAAAAAATGAATTGCAAGAAGTTCTTGATAAGATTGAAGACATCAAGCAAGAGGCGGCAAGTTATCTTTCACCAGTTAATCCCAGAAACAGAGGATTGGATGAAGACTTTGATTCTTATATACAGGACGAGCACGTACACGATAGCTCTGGTTGTAGCCACTCAGGTATTGTCTCTGATTTGATTCGAAAGTGGAAAAACTAAGAAAGGCCCATAGATTTGGGCCCAAAACTTATAGGTGCTTGTTGATCGTTGAAACAATATCTTCTTTGGGAACATTGCCAATCAGTTGATCAACGACTTGACCATCTTTAAACAGCATCATCGTTGGGATAGATCGAACTCCAAACTTACTTGCGGTCCCAGGGTTTTTGTCGACATCCAACTTGGCAACAGTCACTTGACCTGTCATTTCGCTGGCGACCTCCTCTAACTTAGGTCCAAGGGCACGACAAGGACCACACCACTCAGCCCAAAAATCGACAAGAACTGGAACACTAGACTTTTCTACATCACTTTCAAAACTGTCATCACTCACCGCTTTTGTTGACATTTTACCTCCTAAACAAAGCAATAGAATAATAATAGGCTTCTTTTTTGCTAAAGTCTAGCTATGCTAAACACCTGAAATTTCTATGTATATTGTTTAAGTTAAGTAGGTTTTGTAGAATGATAATATGGAGCGCCAAGAAATCAAAATCATGCTTGTTGAGGATGATACTGAACTAAAAAATCTACTTGCAGAAACATTAAAAGGAGAAGGCTTTCAAGTGCAAGCATATGCTATGCCGAAAGATGCACTCACTAATATTCCCTTGTTTGCTCCTGACTTGTTGATCACAGATTGCATGCTTCCGCAAATGTCAGGAGTAGATCTTGCCATGGCAGCACAAGCTCAAGAAATGGATCTTAAGACAATTCTTATCAGCGGCATCTATACTGACAAAACTTTTATTAAAGATGCTCTGTTAAAAACCAAAGCCATTGGTTTTATAACCAAGCCCTTCGACAATAAAGTTCTTGTAGATAAGATACTCGAAGCTTTTGGTGAAGAAATTGAAGCTCCACCTGATCTACTTGATGCTCTTATGGTCAACAAAAATATGAGTTCAAATGAAATTATAGAGGGCTTAAAACAAAAGAATATTATCCACTCTTTTCACCTCCCCTTGTTGTTGTTAAAATTGATGCAAACCAAGGCAACCTGTGAACTGAGTCTAATTCTTGATAATCAAGTTCTTGGTTCGATATCAGTTAGTGATTCGTCACTGGTTGCTGTTCAAGCCAAAGATCCAAAAAGTTATTTTGGTAATCTTTTAGTAGAAAAAGATCTTTTGACTCATGAAGAACTGGAAGCGGCTCTTCAGGTTCCAAGCAAAAAAAGAATTGGAGAAAAACTGATTGATGCCAATCTCATTAGCCCCCATATGATTCCGAAAATCAACGCTGAACAAATGGCTCTTCGCCTATCGAGACTCATTGCAGATACAGAATACGAAATCAGACTAGATACTGAAAGAAATAGTAACTCTGGGAGTAAAGTTGAAATCAATCTTTTTCATAATTATTTAAACGATTGGCTTCAGTCGAAAATTCATTTTCATTGGCTGCAAAAGAACTATGTACCATGGGCCGATAAAGCATTGGTTTTAGGACCTCATTTTTCAATAAAAGATCCTATATTTATGCTCTCACTCGCAATCACGTGCCGAGAAGTCTGGCCACATCTGCAAAATGGAATCAGCATAGAACAAATACTACAAAACACTAATATTGATGAAGTTCAGCTTTTACCCTTCATCCATCTTCTGCTGACAACTGGCAATTTGTATTTTGACCGTGAGAATAGCCAACAGAGTAATGCGGTAAAACTACAGAGACTTAAAAAGTTAGATGCACAGATGAGCAAGCAAGATCATTTTCAAATCTTAGGCGTAAGTCGCAAAACCAGAGCAAATGATATCAAAAAGGCCTTTCATGACCTTGCAAGACACTTTCACCCTGATCGATTAGATGCATCTGCTTCAGTGGATTTACAGCAAATTACTGAAAAGATTTTTTCTCGAATGACCAAAGCTTACGATACTTTGATAAATGATACAGAAAAACAAAAAGTCAAACGACCCCGAAAAATTTACCGGACGCATGGTGCTAAGAAAAAATATGAAATATATGATTTTTGATAC
>CAZZCP010000130.1:0-3137 GCA_964653235.1 uncultured Pseudobdellovibrionaceae bacterium
GGACAAATGGCTGCGGTTTCAAAAATTAAAAAAGTGAAGCAAAAGGGAGCAGTTTATATAGATCTCTTTTCTGAGGTTGCATCAATTTTTTTGAAAAGATCATCGAGCATGCTCTTTCTTTCTTGTGAATTGATAGGGCGAAAACCATTGAGATACTTTCGATACATACCCTCAGGAATTTCAAGCAAAAAACGAGAGGGCGCAACATCTTGGAGCTTCCCATAGCGTTTTCGCTGGCGACAATAGCTCATCATCAAATACTCTTTAGCACGAGTGACCCCAACATAGAAGAGTCGCCTTTCTTCAGAAATATCCTCTCCCAGATTTTTATGAGGTAAAATATCTTCTTCAACACCAATTAAAAACACCGCAGGAAACTCTAGGCCCTTTGCCGAATGAAGAGTCATCAACTGTACAGAAGAACTATCATCTTCTTTATCTTGCAGCTGATCGCGAAGCTCTAAAGCTTCTAAAAAAGCAATTAAAGAATCTAGGTTGCGCCGATCTGGAGCCATGTATCGATCGAGAATTTGGCAAAAATTTTCGACCAAATTCCACTGAGCTTGCTTTTTTTGTAGATCTTTAGATTGTTTCTCTAAATATTCTCGATAGTGATTTTTTTGCAAGTACTCAATTAAAACCTGAGAAGGATTTTTACTGCGCAAATCGAGAAGATCTCTACGTAGTTGAAAAAGCTCCTCAAAGAATTCTTGAATCTTCTCGCCTATTCTTTCTTGAATTCCAATCTGCCTCCATGCCTTTAAAGCTTTGGAGAAACTGAGTTTTTGTTGTTTCTGGTACTCGGCAACTTTCTCAAGACTCTGATCGCCGATTCCTCGAGGAGGAGCATGCAATGCTCTTCTTAAACTGACCTCATTGGGCAAAACACAGCAGCGCAAATAAGCGAGAATATCTTTACACTCTTTTCGATCAAAAAAGGCCATTCCCCCAGTGACTTTGTAAGGGATATTATTTTGTTTCAAAAGAGTCTCTACAGGTATGCTCTGTGAGTTGGAACGATACAAAATCGACATATCTTTGTAAGTGAGACCTTCTGAGTGAAGCTTTTGAATTTCACCTATGATGGCCTCTGCCTCTTTGTACTCCTCTTCAAAAACAAAAAGTTCAGGAATTCGGTCAACTAAAGACTTTGCCTCTGAGATCAGCACTTTCTTATGTCGGTTCTGATTCTTTGAAATAATCGAATTCGCAATGTTTAATATCGAAGGAGTAGAGCGATAATTTCTCTCTAAGCGAACGACCTTGCAGCTTTTAAAAAGCTTTGGAAAGCGTAAAATATTTTGAATCTCCGCTCCCCGCCAACCGTAAATACTTTGGTCATCATCACCCACTACCGTAATATTTTGCTCTTTGTTCATCAAACAATCTAGCATCTTCATTTGTAGAGGATTCGTGTCTTGAAACTCATCAACCATAATCTGATCAAACATAGATGCCATGTCTTTTTTAATCTTTGAATTCGTCTCGCACAATAAAACTGGCATCTGCAATAGACTATCAAAATCGACAGCTCCCAGTGATTTCATTCTTTGCAAATATTTGGGCAACAGAAATTCACAAGCAACTTCATACTCATCATCTGTTTTTGCTCGAGTTTGTCCTCGCTCGCGCCAACGACTCATTATGGCTAAAACTTTATCGAGATCAAAATTGTCTTTACCCAGACGAGCATTCTGTAAAAGCTCTTTTAAAATCGCTTTGCTATCACCAGGACTAAGAATACTGAAGTGCTTTGGTAGATCAACTTGTTCATGATATTTCTTTAAAATCTGCAAGCCGAAGGAATGAAAAGTACCTGCCCATATCTTTTTTGCTTTCGGGTCACTCAACCGCTCTTTCAACTCTCGAGCCGCCTTGTTGGTAAAGGTTAAAACACAAATTCTATCGGGAGTGGCCAGTTCTTTTCGCATTAAGTGCTTGGTTCTCTCAACCAAGACACGGGTTTTCCCCGATCCTGCTCCTGCTAAAATTAACATCGGTCCAATTTCATGTCTTACGGCAACCAGTTGTTCAGGATTGAGCTGCATTTTCTCCTCAGTCAAAAATATCGGACTGACTACACGGCGTCTCCTTCTTGGAGTCAAACAAATCCTATGTCACCCTGTAGAGTCCTGCCTCCCGGTATGAAGCAAAGTAGAATTAGGATAATGAACCTAATACTTGTCTTCTAGGCCAATTTTGTAAAAAAAATGCTAGGACTATTTATCAAGAAAATTAGAGCACTTAGAAAATGACAAGCTTTGCCGTAGTAATTTTCGAATTATTTCTTGACCTAAGAAGGCTTCTTTAAAATCCCTAAAAGCAGAAGATCAATAATTTGCTGTATCGAATATTCTCTGTATTCTTCATCCCGAATACTGACATCGTAATAAGTTTTACGAATCTCATCCATTCGAATAAAGTGCATTATGATGCCAAAAAAACAGGCGGCAGCAAGCTGCGGCTTAAGATCATCGCGAAGAATAGAATTCTTCTGCGCAAGCTCCATAAACTTCATGATTTGGTCAAAAAACTCAACATAGGTCTTTCGAAACTTTTTTGTAACTACGCTACTCATCACCTCAGCTTCACGAAAGGCCATCAAATCAAGTTCAGGTTCGCTTACATAGCCACGAAAAGCTTCGTCTAAAAACATCTCTAGACGCAAGCGAAATTCATCCTTGTTTTTGGGTTCTTTTAAAATCTTTTTAGCCATATCGAGGCGATCTTGGCCGTGATTTGCAACACAAGATTGATACAGGCCTTCTTTGCCGTCAAAGTGGTAGCTAATCAAACTAATATTTACACCTGCCTCATCAGCAATGTCTTTTACTGTAGTACCGTCAAAACCATATCTTGAAAAAAGCTTTTTCGCACTTTTCGTCAACAAGTCCTTGGTTCGCTCAGAGGCTCCCACATGCTCGGTTTTTATGGGTCGACCGCGACCTCTCGCTTTTGCCATAGAATTGAAATTTAAATTATTATTAGGATTTTTTCAAATAAATATTTGATATTAGCTGCTCCCTTTTATTTCTCTTTATCTTCCAACTTTCTTTGTCGATTCGATGATTTAGAAAACTTGTCCGAAAATGCCTCAAAATTTCAAGATTCTCGGACAGAATAGCTTAAGTATCTTA
>CAZZCP010000131.1:0-3069 GCA_964653235.1 uncultured Pseudobdellovibrionaceae bacterium
GATCTTTGCGGCCAAGTGCAAGAGGCCAAAGACAGAAAGTCTCTCTACGTTTCTGCAGTTGAGAGTCCAAAGCATCGTGAATTAGAATATGAATTGCAGAAACTCTCGCAAAGACTAAGCAGCGATCCTTATCTAGAGATACCGGCTCAATCACTAAAAAACTGCCTTAAACTCCTAAACCCGAATATTCAATTTTTAGCCACCGATATACTGCTTCGATCTGGAGTAGATGCTAAAGAATTAATTCCTTTCTCATCACACTTTGAAGTGCCATTTAAACTCAACTACCTGCAAAATCTTTATGCCTATGATACCAGTTTGCTGCCTGCAATTACCGAGCAAATAATAAAAGATCTCAAAGAAAAACCACCAAAGTCTCTCTATATTGGTGAAAAGCTAAGCACTCTCCCTTTTGCCCTTGATCAAATTCGACAAATCTTTCATCTATCTTGTTCTTTTCAATTTGAAGATCCTGAAATGAAGAAGTTTCGCAATCGCTCTTGGTCTAGATATGCGAAAAAATCAGGCTATGATGAGTTTTCCAGCTGTTCGGACTAAATGCCTTTCAGTATCTAAAAAGGGATTCTCAAGCTTGATCAGTTTATAGGGAATCACTCCCATCTCATCAGCAATAGATTCAGCTCTTGCTTTGTAAAGAAGATAGCTGCCTTGAAAGTTTATTGTAAGGCTCTGAATGACTAAAAAGGGCTTAAAGGCTCTTGCGGTAATGCATTCTGTAGCGGGTGTTTCTACTTGAGAGTGCAGTTTTATATTTTTCCAAATCAAAGCGCATTCTTTGAGAAAACTTTTTTTCTTCTCGCTCTTTTCATAGAGGTGTATTTCTTTTTCAGCAAAACAAATAGCGAGCAGCACCCCTGGCAAACCTCCCCCTGTACCCAAATCGGCAATGCTGTGAAAGTCTTGAAAGTACTCAAAGCCAATCATGCAATCGATGATATGGTTCTTAAGAAGCTCATCCACAGGGATTTTTCGAGAGAAGAGATTCATTCTTTGATTGGCCTGCCAGAGCATCGACACATAGCGACTAATATCCTCGATAGGATATTCAAGCAATTTCGGCCATTTTAAGCTAAGCTGCTTGAATTGTTCTAAAAAATAGTTTTCACTCATGTCTTGCATGGCATTCCTAAGGAGGATTTTGTGGCCTATCTCGGTGACCGCGTATTGATTCAAGATCTTTTAAAAGAGACCCAGACAAAAAGCAATGTGAATGTAAAGGCTTGGGTTCGAACCAAACGAGACAACAAAGGCTTTAGTTTTTTAGAGCTCAATGATGGCTCGAGCCTTCAAAATATTCAGTGCGTGGTCGATGAAGGAGTGCCAGGCTTTGATTTGATGCCAGAAATCTCAACTGGTGCAAGTCTTAATATTACGGCCGATTTGATTGAATCCCCTGGTAAGGGCCAAACTTATGAACTCAAAGCCACAAAGATTGATCTTATAGGTAGGGCTGAGAGTGACTATCCTCTACAAAAAAAAGGACACAGCAAAGAGTTTTTAAGAGAGATTGCGCATCTTCGGCCAAGATCCAATCTTTTTGGCGCCGTCTTTCGCATTCGCTCGCGCATTGCCTATGCGGTTCACAAGTTTTATCAAGAAAGAAAGTTTCATTATATTCACACGCCCATTATTACGGCCAGTGATTGTGAGGGCGCAGGAGAGCTGTTTAAAATTACCACCTTTGAATTGGGTCGCCCCGCCTCAAACAATGGCAAGATCAATTTCAAAAAAGATTTTTTTGGCAAAGCAACCTATCTTACCGTAAGTGGTCAGCTTGAGGGGGAGCTTTTTGCCACAGCTCTATCGAATATCTACACATTTGGTCCCACCTTTCGGGCCGAAAATTCAAATACTCCCAGGCATGCGGCTGAGTTTTGGATGATTGAACCTGAGATGGCCTTTTATGATTTAGAAGACAATATGCAGCTGGCAGAAGATTTTATTAAATACCTGATTCAAGATGTTCTTGAAAATTCAGCCGATGATTTAGAGATCTTTAAAAAGTTTGTCGATAAAAACCTCATGGATCGCTTGCAGTTTGTTTTAAACAATGAATTTGTGCGCTTGCCCTATGCCGAAGCGGTTGAGCTTTTAGAAAAGTCGGGCAAGAAATTTGAGTTTGATGTCAAATACGGTGTCGACTTGCAGACCGAGCACGAGAGGTTTTTGACCGAAGAGCATTTTAAAAAGCCGGTGATTCTCTACAATTATCCGCAAGAGATAAAGCCCTTTTATATGCGAAAAAATGATGACGGCAAAACTGTTGCCGCGATGGATGTGCTTGTACCTCAAGTGGGAGAGTTGATTGGCGGCTCGCAAAGAGAAGAGCGCTTGGATGTTTTAAAGAAAAATCTTGAGGAACACAATCTGCCCGAAGAAGAATATTGGTGGTATCTTGACACCAGAAAGTATGGCTCGGTTCCCCATTCTGGATTTGGTATGGGCTTTGAGAGATTTATTATGTTCGTCACCGGGGTGCAAAACATTCGCGATGTGATTCCTTTTCCACGAACGCCTAAGAATGCCGAATTCTAGTTTTTTTCAAAGAAAGATCATCGAGCCTCTTAAGGCAGTGGCAAAACAAGGCGCAAGCCCAATGCAAATGGCCCTTGCTGCTTCACTTGGCTTTGCCATTGGCCTGTGCCCGATTTGGGGCCTAACCACCAGTCTTTGTGTTTTGGTGGGGCTCGGCTTTGGTCTTAACCAAATCCTACTTCAGGTCGGAAACTACCTGGCCTATCCCCTACAGTTGATTTTGATTCTACCCTATCTTCAAGGCGGACAATTGTTATTTTCAGAGAATCAACAGGCAATCTCGCTCGCTCAAATTGAGGCTGCCTACGCCCAGGGATTGTCATTTCTGCTTAAGAGTTTTGGTTGGCTTCTTTTGTACGGCGGACTCTTGTGGTTGATCAGTTTTCCTCTGATTGTCTTGCTCAGCTACTATCCTCTGCAGTTGCTGCTTAAGAAGTGGGTTCGATAGCAATAGATTCAAAGCTGCTCCCTTTTGTTTCACTTTTTTAATTTTTGAAACCGCAGCCATTTGTC
>CAZZCP010000132.1:0-2818 GCA_964653235.1 uncultured Pseudobdellovibrionaceae bacterium
GGTCCCAAGCGCACTAACAAACGCTTTCATTATTTATCTAAATCTGATTCTGCAAAGAGACTCTCAACGGCTTTTGATTCGGTCACTCTCTACGGAGAAGACCCACATCAAAGACCTGATATTTACGGCAAAGTCGGTGAGTCGGGTGTGAGTATTTGCACTCTCAATGATATGAAGACTTTGTACTCAGGCTTTGATCTTTGTGCTCCTTCTACATCAGTAAGTATGACCATCAATGGCCCCGCTCCAATGATATTGGCATATTTTTTCAATACTGCGATCGATCAAGTTGTTGAAAGCAAAGAAAAAGAATTGGGCCGAAAACTCAATGAAGCTGAATTTGCCGAGGCCAAAACTTTTGCTTTGCAAAATGTACGCGGAACCGTGCAAGCCGATATTCTAAAAGAAGACCAAGCGCAAAACACCTGTATTTTCTCACTCGATTTTGCTTTGAGAATGATGGGAGATATCCAAGAGTTTTTTGTTAAAAATAAAGTTCGTAATTTTTATTCGGTGAGTATTTCGGGCTATCATATTGCCGAGGCCGGAGCCAATCCAATTTCGCAACTTGCCTTTACCTTGGCCAATGGCTTTACCTATTTAGAGTACTATCTCTCTCGCGGCATGAAGGTCGATGAGATCGCTGCCAATTTAAGTTTCTTTTTTAGCAATGGTTTAGACCCAGAGTATTCCGTCATCGGCCGAGTGGCGCGAAGAATTTGGTCGGTAGTGATTCGCGATCTCTACAAAGGCAACGAAAGATCACAAAAACTCAAATACCACATTCAAACCAGTGGTCGCTCATTGCATGCTCAAGAGATTGACTTCAACGATATACGAACGACATTGCAAGCCCTTCTCGCTCTGAATGACAATTGCAATTCATTGCACACCAATGCTTATGATGAGGCCATTACCACTCCTACCGAAGAGTCGGTAAGACGTGCAATGGCCATTCAAATGATTATCAACAAAGAGTTCGGACTCAGCAAATGCGAAAACAACCTGCAGGGTAGTTTTATTATCGATGAGCTAACCGATCTTGTCGAAGAAGCCGTGATCGATGAATTTCAACGTATTTCAGATCGCGGAGGTGTACTTGGTGCTATGGAGACTCAGTACCAGCGCTCTAAGATTCAAGATGAGTCGATGTATTACGAGCACTTGAAACATTCGGGGGACTTGCCCATCATTGGGGTCAATACCTATCAAAATCCAGAGACATTAAAAGAAGGCTATGTTCCTCCGAAGATTGAAATGGCTCGCGCCAGCCAAGAAGAAAAGAAAGAGCAGCTTGAAAATGTAGAAAGCTTTAAAAAACAGAATCAAAGCCAGGCCGAAAAAGATTTGGCAGCACTCAAAACAGCTGCTCTTCGAGGCGAAAATACCTTTGAGGCTTTAATGCTTGCTGCTCGCAGTTGCAGTTTAGGGCAGATGTCTCAGGCTCTTTACGAAGTGGGCGGTCAGTACCGAAGAAATCTGTAAACTCAAATTGCTTCTCGGTATACACAACGAACCGTAAGTTGATTTAATTCTGAGGGCTCCTTTTTAAAAAGTCTCCTCCACGAATACTCATAGTCACGATAAACCATATAGCCCTCATTTACTTGGGTCGAAGTGGCGTACATCTTTTGTTTGTCAAAGTCGAGCACATCCATCAAACCCATTTTATGAGCAAGTCCATATTCATTACTTGGACCTGCCTCTTCACTTCTTTCGGCCGTTGGTAGTCTCATCCCTAATGATTGGCAGTAGGACTCAGCTTCAGATGGATTGAACTGATTCTCAAATTCTTGAATCGTCCAAGAATACAAATGACCTTCATATTCAAACTGAACTACTGGAACTGAAACAGAATTGGCATTCAAAACTTCTCGCGCAAAGACTTTTTGGTATTTCGATATACAGCGTTCACCAGGTAAAAGAACCAGCATTTCATCTGTAGAAAGACAGGTCTTGGCGAGATCATCAGCTGCAAAGACGAGATAGGTATCTATTTTTTTATGAGAAGATTCTAATGTCATTTGGTAATAAACTTGTACGTAGTCTAGATCTCCTCTTCGAAAAATACCTGTGACAGTATGCACATCTTTTACAAGATCATAGCCTGTTAATTTTTGCTTATAGGCTAGACTCTCTTTGTATCTTTTTACTTTGTCCCCTATGCAAATAGGATTCGGAGTGTCAGTGCATTGCTTATCTTTAGCAATCATATCAATAGAAATGGCTCTTTCATTCACTCTTGGATTATCATTAGCAAAAGTCAAATAGACAGAATAGCAATCAGGAGAAAATCCCGCCAATTGATGCCGGGTGAAGTTTTCTTCGGTTAACTTAAAGACCCTTCAAAGATTTGAAAACTTTCACCGTGCGAGTTTAGACAAGACCCTAATTGCGCATAAGCCAAGCTCGAGCAGAAGAGAATAATCATTAATAAACAGTTTTTCATTTTATATCCTATAAAGAGTGATCTCGAACTCTACACTGATAGCTCGATCGACTGCTTGAAAGTTTTCGATAGAGACAAAGGTGAGTGTGGTGATCAGTAAGTGCTATTTTGCTTTTTGATAAGTAAATCACTTCTTGTTCATCGCCCTCGGAGTCTTGAGATGTGGAAATCAAAATTCTCTCAGGGCAAGCTTGCTGTGAATTAAAATAGTAACCGATTGTTTTAGAATCAATGCTTGATGACTCAGAAGTTTCTATTTGAGTTGGATCTAGCCATTGCGAGGGATTCTCGACAGATCCTTGACATTGAATGTAGCTTGGATTGGTGGAATTGTGATTTCGGTGCACATAGCTTGCAAGGGAGACTTGT
>CAZZCP010000133.1:0-2497 GCA_964653235.1 uncultured Pseudobdellovibrionaceae bacterium
CGAGAAGAAGCTTTAGAAAAACGTGCAGAGGGCTTGATGAGCGATATTTTATCGGCCGTCAATTCTATTAAACACTATGATCAGCAAAATCAGTTTTATAGTAACGATTGGGACGAACTACAAAATGACACCCAACAGCTCTACCATAGTTTCCCAAACCTATCCGAAGACTACCTCAATTATGATGAGGAGGAAATGCAAAATGCGCTGGAAACTTCTGAAAAAACGTATAAACGAATGCAGGAATTGTCTAAAAAACTTGGACGAATCCACCAAACACAACAGCTAAAAGAACAAGGAATCCTTAACCTAAAAACACAACTCAAAGATCTAAAAAGTAGATATGAAGAAGCCGAGGCCGAAAATTCACTCCTAAAACAAGAATTGATCGATAGCCAAAAAGCAGATCAAGCACTGATTTCTAGTATAAATCAAGTCCTGAAACCTATTTCAACATCGATCCAAGAACTTCAACAACTCTCTCAGTTGATTCAACAGTTGAAACAGCAAAAAAAGAGCTTTGAGCAAAAACAAAAAGAGTTGCAACAGGCTGCAGCTAATTTTGATAAGTACCAAGCTCAACAACAGTCTGCAAAAACCTTTTTAAAAAACCAAGAGGAAGAATTAGAAAAAGCCACCCATCGAAAAAATCGCCTGATGGCTAACCTCACTCAGCTTCAAGAAGAACGGCAAAATGTTTTTGGGAATAAAGATCCCAAAATTGAGCAACAGAAACTTCGAGATACACTAATTACTGCCCAAAAGCAAGCCCAAGAGCTGACAAAAATGCACCACCAACATCAATCAGATCTACAGACTTTTCAAGAACTCCAAATTGATAAAACGCAGCAGTGGACTAGCAAGAAGGAACAACTAAAAAACCAAACAGAAAAGTTGCAGGCAGAGATCGCTACGCTTGGATTTGAAAACCTACAATCACTCAAGTCCGCGATCTTGGAAGAAGCAATTGCCAATAAGATCCAAAAACGTCGACAAGAACTTCATAAAAATCTAGAACATAAGAAAGAGCAAATCATTCAGCTAGAGAGCCAGTTGTTGGCATGGGAAGCAAAGCGTACAGCAGCACTCCCCAAAGCAGAGCTTATACAGTTGCATGAGTCTGTTGTTGCAGCCGCTCAAGCACTGCAACGAGAAATCGGTAAATTTGAGCGCATTCTTGAGGAACAAACTCAAAAAGTTGAGCTTCAAAAAAAATTATTGAATCAAGTAGAACTACAAAAAAAGGAACTAGCCCGATGGAAAAACCTCTATGACCTCATTGGGCATGCCGAGGGTAAAAAATTTAGACAATTTGCGCAAAACATTACCCTAAACAAACTCATTCAACTGGCCAACAAGCACTTGTATCGCTTTGTATCTGGGCGCTATCTCTTGGAAAAACATGCCGAAGATTCACTTGAAATTGACATCATCGACACTTTTCAAGCCAATAATAAACGACCCCTGAGTACCCTCTCGGGTGGAGAGACCTTCCTTGCAAGCTTGGCACTAGCCCTAGGACTATCCGATTTAGCCTCTGGGCGTTCGCAGATAGAATCCTTGTTTATTGATGAGGGTTTTGGTACTTTAGATCCCGAAACCTTGGCTATTGCATTGAAAGCCCTCCAGAGCCTCCAAGATCAGGGCAAGCGCATTGGAATCATCTCTCATGTGATGCAGTTGAAGAACAATATTGATACGCAAATTCAGATTCACAAAAAAAGTAGTGGGTTTAGTCAAATAAATTTCAAAGGGCATTAAGGCATTCAAGTCAAGCTTTTTATGTATTTTTGCACTACTATCATTTTTGTCTTTTTGAATCTCCAATGAACAAAACACTGCTCTTATGTCCAACAAAATTCTATTGCATGCGCTATCGGTGCTGATTCTTTTCGGGGTAACTATTGCTTGTGCCGGAGATCAGCCTGACCAAATGCCTCCCAAAGAGGAGGGTGAGGGACATCCCCCACTAAACTCCAGAGCCTCTGAAGCTCGGGCAATCAGTCTAAATAATATCTTTGTCAAATTACCCGAAGAAGCTTTCCCCTCAGAAGGCTGGAACAACCTAAGCCCCAAAGAACGCCGAGAACTACTATCCAAAGGCAGCTTAGATCCCTTCGAGGCGGAAGTTAAAGACCATTATCTTGTCATTAAAGAACGTTTTCAAAATGAAGATGATGAGAATGAACGTACTATAGTAGTCGAAATGGCCATTTTTCGGCATAGCGAGGAAGACTATAATGTGGTCTTTGTTGGGCAAAAGTACGTTTATGAAAATGGTAGAAAACCCGATGAGCCCATCAGCAACAGCTTTTGGCGTTTTGATGGTCGGCATTGGCATAAAATTGATGAAATTCCTTCATTGAGTACCGCAGATTTCTTTGAAGAGGATTTTGATTTAAGCAAAGTCAAGAACGATCATATACTACTTAGTCCCAACCCTAAATACGACAACACCCTAACGGCTAGTCTCTCCTATGAGCAATACTTGCCTTAT
>CAZZCP010000134.1:0-2427 GCA_964653235.1 uncultured Pseudobdellovibrionaceae bacterium
TCAAAAACAGTAAAATCTGTATAAAAAATTGTCACTGATAGAGAGTTTTACAAAGAAAATGAGAAATATGCCAGTTTACAGCCACTGAGTCGCATCTGGTGCAAGTTCTATTTGGCCCCAATAGTGCATAAGTCTATTATACTTGGAGGCTTTAATGCGTTTTTTGTTATGTCTCAGCCTATTTGTTCTTTTCTCTTGCTCTAAAAAGCAAGAAGTCGATATTGCCGAAGTTCAACAAAACTGCAAAAACTTTGCTCGTGCTCGAGCTGGTTGGAGTTTTGATCAAGCCAATGTGTACTGCTCGCAAATTAACTCAAACTACTCTTTAAGTTGTGCTAAGGTTGCGATTTTGTTTCCACAAAATAGAAGCATCGCTAGCGAAGTCAAAGACTGCTCACAAGTGCAAAGCAAAAAAGAACTCGAATGCGCTCTAAAATACTTTAGTGAAGGAACAAGCTCGATATCAGAGTGTTCAAATCATAAAAATCAAAAAGTAAGCTGGTTACAAAAGGTTTTCAACTTGAATTAATTTAGGGACTCTTATCCTATTCTCTTAGTTGGCAACTTTCATCTCTTGCTCTTGAATTGCCTTCCAAAACCACTGCAACATAGGATCACAACTTACAGAATCAATGATTTGAACATCGCTCATTTGCAATGCTGACATATTTCTTTCCACCAAGCTATTGGAAGGTCCAATATTTACAAATTGATGAATTCTATATTTATCGAGCAAAACGGGAATTAAATCTTCAATCTCAGAGCTATTATTTTCTGCATCAAAGTTATAGTCACCATCTTGAAAGTGAAAAATTCCGTACTCAGATAGCCGCGCACCACGACTTAAGAGTATCTCCCCCGAAAAGGGATCTTTGTTTTCTTCATTCGAACTAGTCATTACATGATGTATGTAATCTGCAAAACTCATATTGCCTGCCACTACATGCAAAGTCGATTTCGGATCCACTCCACCAACCAGACAATCGAAAATAATACTTTTTGAATTGTGTCTAGCCAATAAGGCTACTTGAGTGATCATTGTCAGCAGTCGGCGCATTCTCGTGTCTTGGCAAAACTCAGCATCTTCTTTTAACATTTGCAAAACTAAGTCTTGGTTTTTTTCTGAAACAGAATCAAAAATTGACTGAGAATGCCGCAAAAATTTCATAACTTGGGGAATTCGCAGAAGTGACTCGCGAATAGGCAGATAGTCCAATGACTCGATTCCAGAAAATACAGCGGCAGTTTTCATTAGAGGCCCCCTCTAGCTTGTAATAGTTGATGTTTTACTCTCTTTATTAAAGTTCCCTCAAACTTCGTAATTATTATAGCGAATCACATGCCAAGTTTAGAAAGCCTTGAAGATGATAAGAGAGCTTGACTGTTTGCAGTAAACTAAAAGAAATCCCTGCGACTTTGTAGTTCTTATAGGTAAGCTTGCTTAAGTCTAGCATTTAAAAATCTTATGGTACTCTCAATTCAACTACAAACACAGAACCAGACTTTTAATTTATAGTGCTATCAAAACTAAATTCCGATACAGAAAGCATGACAGAATCTAAAAGAATTCTAATCATTGAAGACGACGCAGAGTTGCAGGAACTCTACCAAGATTTTCTCGGCACAGAATACATCCTTGATTCTTGCTTTGACATTCCTACGGCACTCAATGCACTTCAAACAACTTATTACCACTGCATACTTTTAGATTTACATATTGGAGATCAATTGAGTGCACCCATCATTCAAAGCTTGCGTTTTGACTTGTCAGACTCAATTCAAGCACCCCAATTTTACTTTGCAGCGGCAACTTAGAAATTGATTTTATTAAAGATCAAGCAGCGCATATTGATGAGGCCATAGTAAAACCCATTCGAAAGAAAACACTCAAAGCCAAAGTAGATCACCATGTGAATGCTAGACATATTCACCGTTTGCATTTAGAAAAAATCAAAACTAGAAACAAAAAGCCGGTCGTATTGATCGCTACTCCTGAGAATCAATTCTCTGAGAGTATCATCCAGTGCTTGCAAAAAAGAAACTACGGTGTATCGGTTGCAAAAACCTATTCTAAAGCAGAACATTTTTTAGAAACTATCCATTTTGATGCCATATTGATTGACCCCTTGCTTGAAAAAACAAAAGGCTTACATTTGATCGAATTTCTGCAACAAAAAAATGGCAATCAAAACTCAAATACGCCGATAGCACTTATCTGCTCCTCTGGCTCAAAAGAGTTTCACAATACCTACAAAGATAAAATCAAATGGTTTATCATTCCGCCACTGATGAGTAGTGATTTGGTTTCAAAGCTCGAGAATTTCATATTCTTTTCTTAAACCGCTCCCTTTTACTTCACTTTTTTTAATTCCCTCGTTTTTGTAAGTACTCAAAATTGGTCCTGTTCTTGCTTTATAAGCCCCCATG